>NZ_CAXUQN020000001.1:0-452500 GCF_964253455.1 Rossellomorea sp. LjRoot5 | reverse complement strand
GACTATCCATACGTGACTCATGAAAGATTAACGATAACCTTTTATAAAACAAGTCAAAAATGGTATTGCGGGGACAGGATTTGAACCTGCGACCTTCGGGTTATGAGCCCGACGAGCTACCGAACTGCTCCACCCCGCGACGATAACAATGTTTTATTCTAAAGAGATTATGGAGGAGGAAGGGGGATTCGAACCCCCGCGGGCTGTTACACCCCTGTCGGTTTTCAAGACCGATCCCTTCAGCCGGACTTGGGTATTCCTCCGTATAATGGACCCTGTAGGACTCGAACCTACGACCGGACGGTTATGAGCCGTCTGCTCTAACCAACTGAGCTAAGGGTCCTTATAAATCGTACGTTATGTATTAAGTAATAGCGGCGGAGGGGATCGAACCCCCGACCTCACGGGTATGAACCGTACGCTCTAGCCAGCTGAGCTACACCGCCACGAATCTAATATGCTCTTGGTTTTCCGTGAAACCAATGAAGTTTATTTTACTCCCGTAAAAAAACTTGGTGGAGCCTAGCGGGATCGAACCGCTGACCTCCTGCGTGCAAAGCAGGCGCTCTCCCAGCTGAGCTAAGGCCCCAAAAGAAGTGGTCGGGAAGACAGGATTCGAACCTGCGACCCCTTGGTCCCAAACCAAGTGCTCTACCAAGCTGAGCTACTTCCCGATATATGGCGCGCCCGAGAGGAGTCGAACCCCTAACCTTTTGATCCGTAGTCAAACACTCTATCCAATTGAGCTACGGGCGCAAAATGAATTCTAGTTTTTTCAATAAGTAACGTAAGGATAGATATTTTGCTAGCGCAAATTAATGATAGTTATTTTGCTTTCGCAAAAAACTTTGGTGCCGAGGACCGGAATCGAACCGGTACGGTAGTCACCTACCGCAGGATTTTAAGTCCTGTGCGTCTGCCAGTTCCGCCACCCCGGCTTGTTTGGAGCGGAAGACGGGATTCGAACCCGCGACCCCCACCTTGGCAAGGTGGTGTTCTACCACTGAACTACTTCCGCGCTAGTATTGGTGCGGGTGAAGGGACTTGAACCCCCACGCCTTGCGGCGCCAGATCCTAAGTCTGGTGCGTCTGCCAATTCCGCCACACCCGCATGAATATGAGTTATCACTCATATGGTGAGATATTTTGCTATCGCAAAAATCTTTGGTGAGCCATGAAGGATTCGAACCTTCGACCCTCTGATTAAAAGTCAGATGCTCTACCAACTGAGCTAATGGCTCATCATATAATGAGAAAACCAAATGGTGCCGGCAAGAGGACTTGAACCCCCAACCTACTGATTACAAGTCAGTTGCTCTACCAGTTGAGCTACACCGGCGTGTATAATCTTCTATTAATTACCGCTAAACGAAAGTAATTCATCGAAGCAGTTCAAGGAAAGATATTTTGCTGGCGCAAAAATCTTTGGTGGAGGATGACGGGATCGAACCGCCGACCCTCTGCTTGTAAGGCAGATGCTCTCCCAGCTGAGCTAATCCTCCATATTAATGAGATATTATTTGTTTAT
Organism: Rossellomorea sp. LjRoot5; assembly: GCF_964253455.1. Taxonomy (NCBI): domain Bacteria; kingdom Bacillati; phylum Bacillota; class Bacilli; order Caryophanales; family Bacillaceae; genus Rossellomorea; species Rossellomorea sp. LjRoot5. The sequence continues at coordinate 450,972 of NZ_CAXUQN020000001.1, read as the reverse complement.
TAAAAAATTGGTGACCCATACGGGATTCGAACCCGTGTTACCGCCGTGAAAGGGCGGTGTCTTAACCGCTTGACCAATGGGCCGTATAATTTGTAAGTCCTCTAAAGGACATGTATTACTATATCATCCGATTTCGCAGAAGTCAACTTCTGATTCACGAAAAAAGAATATTCTTTCAAATGCTCGTCAAAACATTTTAGTAAGCCGAAGAAGAATATACCACATCTTCAAACGACTAATCAATAGAAAAAAGCACAACCTTCAAATAAAAATAGATTGACTCTACTAATCGATAACTTCTCTATCCGTTAGGTAAGCAATTTCGGCTATACGGGACCTAATATATACTCGTTCAATAAAAAAACAGCTACAAGAGCTGCATAAGTTTGTCCCCATGATATTTGGATTTTTCACGAATTTTGTTGAATTGGCTCATATCACTAGTCGACTCAAGTTTATAGTTAAAACTGAAGAACCAAAACTTATGCCATTCTCTTTTAAAATTGCGTAACATAGAAATCCCTCCACATTATCAATTTTTACTTCCGCATGCTTAGAATAGCAAAATAGTGTAAACATAACTTTAAAACCATGTTAAGGATTGTAAACATTTGTTCCGGGTATGCGTGAGATGGACAGACTGTTATTAACCTAAGTAGAATAGGAATCTATTTTCAAATCATATTTCAGTCATTCATATTGCTTAATAGAACTCACTTGTATACTATGGAAAAAGACATTCTATTGCGAGGTATTTATTTCACATGAATATAATTACTAGTAACAACACTAAAAAATGGTTATTGGCCCTTATACTCTCACTTATTGTTTTTTTACAGTATTCGAGTAGATACTCACCCACTATTTCCGACTTGATACCAACAATTCAATCGGTATTATTTTTAGTTTTCTTCATTCTTTTTTACATCTTTTCCTTTCAAAAAAAACATATTGTGATCCGAACTTACTGGTATAGTTTATTTATTTTACTAGTTACTATCTTCAACTTCTGTCTAGTTTTGTTTTTCCCAGAAAAGCATAATATAGGGAAGCTTTCAAATAGTTTAGATATGTTGGTCATCTTTTTTAGTACTCTACTAATTATAATTAATATAAATCGTGCTATTATTTTATCGGTTTTATTTCGTTTTTACCTGGTAGCATTCGCTGTTGGAATACTTTTTTTAGGGCTAACCCTATTTGGAATAATTCGCCCCAATGAGATACTAAATGAAAATACAATTGGTTTCTTACTTGCTCCTTTCCTAATTAATTTTTTTATTACTTATAAGCAATGGCGCATTAGGATTATGACTTTCACTATTGGTTCAGTATTATTATTTATCTCTGATGCAAAGACAACCTTGATTGCTTTCGTGTTACTGCCTTTGTTCATGTTTATGCAGATCAAAGTGAAAAAACCTAGATTAATGTTTTTTTCATTAATCATCTTTGGATTGATATTGGTGTCAATTCCGACTTATATACATTCAACCGTTTTTACATCGATATTATCATACCGCGACGTATTGTGGTCCGCTTATATGAAAAGCGCATCGAAGGATATTTTCACTTTTATTTGTGGGGTGGGCAGTTGGGGGCCAGATACTATTGGTATTCCTAGATTTGAAGGATTTAAAGCACATAATACATTTATAAGCCTATTACACCTGAATGGAATAATTGCAGTTATTCTCTATATCAACTTCATCCTTTTTGGTATTAAGAAAAATTCGAATAGCTTCTCTGTGAGTGATGGTTTACTGTTTTTGACGATTACTTTCCAATTGGCAGAGTCAAATGTACCCTTATTTTCTTTTGTTTTTCCTACATTTGTATTTATGGTGAATTTATTTTTAAATCAAGATGAAAACAATCGTTCTAATTGAATACAATTGTTTTTAGAAGGCTTACTGTAAAAATCCAGTAAGCCTTCTAATGTTCTATTCATGTTCTTGCTATGCTGTTTTACATATGGACTATTTAAGAATAATATATGTGATCATTAACTCTCTTATCCCTAGAATCCATCGATAAATCAAAAACGTAATTACGTTATACATTTAATTAGAAATATTTAGATGTAACCTCTTAAAAATTAGAAAATCGTTACATCACCCCAACATGAAATACTACCCGGCGCATGTCCCGAGTTAGATTATTTTTCCAATCACAATAAAACACGTACTATCCGGAAGACGAACGGGTTTTCCGGTTTCATCGGTAAGCTCGATTTTCTGTTCTAAATGTTCTTCATATCCTTCTTGCAGATAATGTTCAAATTTCAGGATTTCCGCCTGGTCCCCGAGCGTCGCCTGGATAAATTCCCGAAAGGCAGATGGGGTGAAATATCCGAATTGTTCCTGTACTTCATGGGGGTAAGCTTCTTCTCCCCACGTATACGTATAGAGAAATTCCATCGCATCGTTTACTTTGAGAAGGACGGCATCGTCTCCCGCTGAACGATAAGTGATCGACCTCCCCTTGAAGTCCCCGACGTACCTCTTGAAGAAGGAAAGGCCGTGTGCGTCTTTAAAGCGAATGATCCGTTTCTCTTCCACTGGCTCTGTCATGATGCCGTCCCGGATGATGATCCTTCCTTTTGGCCTGAGAGCTTTAAGGGAACTCTTTAAGGTTTGGGCAATGACCCCATGATTGAACTTTTCACCTTCGTACGGGATGTAGGAGAACATCTCATGGAGGATCGACGAGAATACGATCGTGTCGGCCCCTGCCTCCCCGATGTAGTTTTCAAGCTTTAGGGCATCCCCCTGCATGACTTCCCAAGGGGCACTTTCCCTTTGCTTCTTCCGTTTCAGTTCCTCCACCACATTGACGGCAATGTCAATTCCGATGACGGTGGCCCCGGGGTGGTGACGGGTCAACAGGTCCAGCATGACCCCACCCCCCGGACCGATATCAACCATTGTCTTTCCTACAGCGTAATCTGAAATCTTTTTCTTGAAGTCCTGCGAGCTGTTCATATCACTTAGGTAGGTTTGTTCATTGTTCAGCCTGTCGTAAGCATCCTTCCTGAAGTTGAACAGGTCATATAACAGGACGATGGCCCGATCATAAAGAGGTGATTTTTCAGCTTCCTGGCAGAATTCAATCAGCTTCTCCCCTGCCCGTGAAAAAGAAAACCCGACACTCGCCATTTCTTCCTGTTCATGAAAGGGCACTGCCCTCAACTGCACATGCTCATTTGCTGGATGTTTCCCATGGACGATTTCTTCAATTGTGCACTCGTCAAGATATGATTCTATGATTCTTTTTTTATAGACATTGACGGTCTTTCGGCCTTTATAGTCGTAATACAGTTCCTTCATCATGGGCTCAAAGGAAAGCTGTTCCAAGGCACCCTCCCGTACCTGTCTTTCAATGAGCAGAAAGATCTTGATAAATTCTTCAAATGTAAAATCCGTAAGGGACGCTTCTACATACCACATATCCGTTTTCTTAAAAAAACGTACCAGAAGCTTTTCTGCACAGGGATTGGAACTCAGCCATTCATCGTATACAGCGTCCAAGTTTTCCCCACGCAATGAAGCAAGATTCCGCAGCCTTCGAAGTCTTTCTTGAAACGTTTGCTCTTTGGACATTTCCCCGTCACAAATCCAGCGGTTCACTTCTTCCATTTCCTTTTGAACCGAACTCCAAATCTCAGGGGGTACTCCCGCTACAATACATTGATTCAGTGTATACAGAAGGTGAAACATTTCTGGTGTGGCCACTTTTATCAGAGGCTTCATGGATGAGTACCTGACTTCACCCCGTATGTATTGACCGGCGAGACCGTGTGTCAGGATCAGCACGTATAGCAGCTCCTCCCGCTCACGATTACGTTTTGATTCAGGTAGTTTTTCCATTTCCGAGGCATAAATTTGGGCCGACCCAATATTATGAATGGCGAGGTGAAAGCCACGATCAAGCCACTCTCTCCGTTGATGGGGAAGGCCGCACTTAGCCGTTTCGCTCCACATGAGGACTTCTTCCACTAACCCTTTCTCTTCTTGGGGCAGACCTAACCCGTCCAGTACTTGGAGTGTTCTTTCTACGTATTCCAGGACCGGATTTTGTGCCATCTGTTCAAGCGATTCGACTTGCTCAAGGTTCACATTCTTCTCTTTCGTAAGAGAAAGGTATTTGAGCCACGTATGTTCCCGCAGTATGAGTGTATTTCCTGATTTAAGCTCGGCGATTGCACGCAAGGATGAAAGCATCTTTTTCGCTCCCTCTTTCTAGTTATTTATTCATCATACCTCACTCTGGGAGGGAATGTCTGAATTTCCTTTTTCATAGACTTAATGTAAAGGAAGGGAGCTGGTCTCAATGCTTGAGTGGAGCGCGGCTATCGCAGCCGTTGCATTTACGATTCTCGTTGCTTATTTGATTTTGACATTAAGACGAGTCATGAACACGCTGGACGAAACGAAAAAGACGCTGTCTGACACGAGGAACGCCGTAAACGGCATTACTGAGGAAGCAGAAGAACTGATTCATACCGCCAACCAGATTTCTGTTGATGTAAAAGGAAAGATGAAAGCCGTTGATCCGTTGGTGGAAAGTGCACATGATGTCGGGGACATGATCCAGAGTGTGACAAGCTCCGTGAAAAGAGCAGCATCGCAAAACCACACTCCGAAGACCATCCACACTCAGGAAAGCAAACCGGTGCAGATTAAATTGAAGTAATTGGAAAAGGGGCTGAAACGGCCTCTTTTATTTTTGTCCATTCTCAAGCAAGTCCACCTGCTACCTCCAACAGCCAGTACCCATGCATGAGAAAAACACAGCTGTAGGACACTGCCGCAAAGACTGACACGAGAAGCAACACTCTTGACGACCGTTTATCCGTTTTAAGATGAAAAAGAAGGAACAGCAAAACGAACGAGAGACCGACCTTCAACAGTAGAAACAACCAAGGGGCCGTGAGATAAAGGGTATGCATGAGGGGATTGGATTCTGATATATAATGAAAGTGCAAACCATACATCGTGACGAATGCGTCTACGAGGTTGAGGAGTAAGATATAAAGCAGCAGGTACCTCATCAATCGATTCTCCTATTCGTTATTTATGATGGCTATATCCTATCATACCACAATATTCTCTATAACGATTTTTATTTGTTCTCAATAAAGAAATTAAACAAACGTTTGTTTAATTATTATTAAGCTAGTATTCATGCGAAAAGACAAGCTATTCAAACGTTTGTTTAAATTTCCGCAAAAAAAATCCCAACCCTACGAATAAGGTTGGGATTCCATGATTCTATCAATGTTTCTTTTTCTTTTTCCCTTTCCCTTTCTCATCCACTTTGATCACAACAGTAGTCAAAGGATCCAGGGTCAATGTGTCGTCGCTCATGCTGAAGCCTGATTTCTTTGAAACAGGATGTGTCCCCGCTTCATCGTTATCCACGACCACTTTTCCTTTCGAGAAGTCATAGTCTCCGATAGACAGCGTCCTTGCTTCGTCATCCGCATTTACAAATACATAATAGTCACCCGTATCATCCGTCGATACGTTTTTATACGCAAGCAGTAGGTCCGTATCAGCGATTTCAGGGATATCCATCAGGGAAACATTTTGATCGACCAGTTCTTTGTCGCCGAGTCGGAACGCATTGGTGGATCTTCTCAGCTTGATCAATCCTTCTGTGTATTCCCTTGTGGTTGTGTTGATTTTGTATTTCTTCTTGTTCGTTGCTTTTTCCCAGTCAAACATGTTGATGGCGTCGGATGAATCGTATGAGTCGTGGATGAAGTAACCGAATGGGTCTCCATTTTCGTCCTCTAATTCATGATATTTCTGTTCCGGTACGCCTTCGCCCATCCACTGCTTGGTCCGCCCGTATTCCTGGCCGGCGTGAAGGAAAGCCGTTCCCTGGGATGTCAGGATCATGGAGTTGCCGAGTCTGATCCGTTTATGGATTTCCAGGTTGTTCTCCGGTATGGCCGGATCTTTCTTGATCGATTGGGCAATCACATCGTACAGCGGCAGATTATCATGGGCTGCGATGTATTGGACCATATCGCCAGGATCATCGTCAGCAGTGTTACCCGGCTGGCCTTTGATGTTGTTGAAAATGGTATTGATATCACGTGCGCCGCCAGTTAAGAAGCGCGGCTCACCTTCTGAACCGAATCCCGATTTTAACTCATTACGGATTTCGTCCGAGAACACGCCCACGTCGTCGGTTTTATCCATCCAGTCCTGGTCGGCTCCCATTCCTTTTAATGAAGGATCCGAAAGTTGACCGGCGAATGTTCTCCAGCCTTCCCCTATGAACAGGGCGTCCGGGTTGATTTCAGCTGCTGCGTCATATGCTTTCTGGATCGCAGGATAGCTTGCGTCCCCCATCATATCGAAGCGCATGCCGTCGATTTTGTATTCGTCGAACCAGTATTTCACGGAATCCACCATCAGCTTCTCAGCCATCACATGGTTGGTGGCGAGGTTATTCCCGAAGCCTCCGAGGAAGTTCCCCTGCTCATCCTGGAACGCATAATAGTTCGGCACGATATCGTTCAGTGTGCTCGTTTTGGCCATATGGGTGTAGACGACGTCGAGGACGACTCCCATGCCTTTATCATGAATCGCATCAATCAATCGCTTCGTTTCTTCGATGCGCAGCTGTGGATCGGTGGGATCCTCCGAATACGCACCGTCCGGGGAGAAGTAGCTGTGAGGATCATAGCCCCAGTTGTACTCGTTGCCTCCCGCAGAATACTCAAGCTCCCGTTCACCCATCTTCGTTTCATCACCGTAATACCAGGCCATGATCGGAAGCAGCTGGACGTGGGTCACACCCATTGATTTGATGTAATCAAGCTTTTTGATGAAGGCGTCATACGTGCCCCATCTTTCCTTTTTCAAATCCTTCTCGATGGACGGGTCGGACGTGAAGTCACGGACATGGATCTCATAGATGACCGCATCCTCCCGTTTTTCATAACCATCGATGGAGGCATGAGTGAAGTTCTTAGGGTCCGTCCCCTTCAAGTCGACGATCGCCGCTTTTCCGACGTTATCGCCGTCAGGGCCTGCTTCACCCTCTGTGTTGACGGTGAAGGCTGCCATGGATTTGGCGTACGGATCGAGTACTTTTTTCGTTACACCGTCATTAGTGACTTCGTATTGATAGTAGAACCCTTTCAAATCCTTCACTTTTAACTCTTTCGCTTTTACGTCTGCCAACCAGACGCCTTGTTCACCAAGAGTTAATTCCACGCTGCCGATCTTCGTTGCAGCATCTTTTTTATCATAGAAATTCGCCACCACTTTACTTGCTTTCGGTGCCCACAGTTTTAACGTGGCATTTCCTTTTTTGTATGTGGCACCAAGGTCATCCCCATCGTAAGCATACTTGTTATCAAGCAGTCGCCATCCGGCTTCTGCAGAAACGGTCCTCCCCGAGTAGGTGATGGAGAGTGGCAGTTTATCCAACCCGAAGTCAGCTTTCACTTCCACTGTTTTGTCTCCCGTGACCTTGGCGCTGTTTACTTTCACATCGGAGCCATCGCTATCTTTGATGGCTAAGCCTAAAAGCAATGCGTCTTCCGTCAATCCATCCGTCATCGTAAAGTTCAGGCGGATCGTGTCATCCGAAATGACTTCAGATGAAACGAGTCCCGTCGCCACATCTCCATGTGGGGAAATGTAGACGGTATCTTCGCCCTGCTTAACCCAAAGTTGATCATACTTATCAAGCAGGTTGAAGGTTTTATCTCCTCCGTCCTTCTCACCGGTTGCCTCATTCAATACAAGGAAGCCGATCTGCTTGGCATCTTCATTCAATTCAACGTCTACATACGCGCCATATCGATCCTTTTTTGAAAAATCCAGAGCGCCTGTCGGCCAGTCTGCTGTAGGAGATTTCACATCTCCCCACGTCCATAGACCGAAGTTTTCATAATTCCCGTCTTCACGGTCATAGCGGATGCGCACCGTGTTTTCCGGCAGATCAACCGGCTCGTACGTATACACCTTATCCGATCCCTGTTCGATCCAGATTTCATTCACGTCAGGATTTGTGATGGAGAAGGTCTTGTCTCCGCTGTCTTTACCCGCATCGCCTTTCGTTATATCCATGACGAGGAATCCGATGTTTTTTGCCCCTTCAGCAAGCGGCACATCAATGTATGCCCCGTAACTGTCCGTTTTCTCAAACATCGTCGCTCCTGTCGGCCAGTTAGCCGATGGGGATGCGACATCATTCCACAGCCATGCACCGAAGTTTTCGTAGTTGCCATCCGTACGGTTATAATGGATGCGGATGTTGTTTTCAGGAACAGGTTCCGCTTCTGGATCTTCTCCTCCTCCTGCTGCAGCACCTGTGATGTTTCCTCCTTCAACGGTCAGCAGTGCCGTACCTCCGTCTGCTTTAGAAGGAAGGGTCAGTGTTACTTTACCCGATTCAGTTGTAATATAGGTTTCTCCAGAATAAGCATTTGTCACGTCCGCATCAGGAGAATCAACCGTCAACGTGATCTCTTTCGCTTCGTCCGCCACGTTTAACCCGACGTATACGGAGTCGTCTTCATAGTCACGGGAGAAGAGTAGGAACTGGTCGTTGTTCGAACCGCCGACTGTATGTCTTTCACCCTTCGCGAATACATCCGAATGGGCCCCCCTGAAGTTCAGGATCTTTGTATAGTGGTCCAGCACATCATTATTCTCTACATCATCCCAGTCCAGGTCATAGCGGTTATCATACTGAGGATAGTTATTCGCTCCGCTCTGTCCCAGCTCCTCACCATAATAAATGACCGGCTGCCCTTTCGACGTCGCCTGCAGGGATGCAGCAAGCTTCAGCTTGCCTTTGTCCCCACCGAGTGAATACAGGAATCCGTCTTCATCATGGCTTCCCAGGAATTGTCCCAGCGTGGCCGTGTTATCGATCTTCCCGTTTCGGGCCGTCAGCTTATCATTGGCCGCTTTCAGATTGCCGTCCACAAACTCACGGGCGATATCCTTGAATCCGAAGTCGAGGAGGGAATCCATCATCCCCGTATCAAGGTAGCCATAGTCATTGTCAGCACTTGCGCCCCAGGCTTCACCGATCATTTTGTGCTTCGGCATTTTTTCCGTGATGGCGTTTTTGAAAGCCATCCATGTGGCGTCTTCCACATGCTTTACGGTATCGACACGGAAATAGTCGATTGTATTACCCTTATCCGTTTTCGCTTTCTCGATCCAGTCGGTCTGCCAGTCGATGATCTGCTGGCGCACTTCAGGATTTTCTGTCATCACGTCGGGAAGCCCGGCCAGTTCACCAACCACTTCGTCTGTGCCAACATTGCCCTGACGAAGGATATCGCTGTACTTTTCACGTTCGGCGTCAGTCGGATACCCGGCAGGACGCTGATCTTCAGGCAGATCGCCGTCGATTTCCTTCAACCCATAACCGGTGTGATTCAACACGACATCCACCATGATCTTGATCCCGCGGTCATGGGCCTCATCGATCAGGTTATGGAAGTCGTCCATGCTTCCGAAGTGAGGATTGAGCTCGCCGAAGTTGCTCGCCCAGTAGCCGTGGTAGCCGAAATAAGGCTCCCCCTCTTCCCCCTGTCGCACATCATACTTCACATTCTCCACAACCGGACTGATCCAGATCGTGTTCACGCCGAGCTTATCAAGGTAATCGAGTTTTTCCGTGATCCCTTTAAAGTCTCCGCCCTGATACGTTCCACGCTTACTTTTATCATAATTCAGATTGTACGGATTATCATTCGCTGTATCCCCGTTGAAGAATCGGTCCGTCAGCATGAAATAAATGATCGATTCATCCCAATCAAGGTCGGAATCACCGACAGACTGCCTTGCTTTCACTTCGATTTCAGTGCTTCCTTTATAGATGTTTCCGTAAGAGTCCACTGCTGTTAAAGGAATCGTCTTCGTTCCTGCCGTAATGTCATCATCTACAGAAAGCGTCACCTCATTTAGTGACGGATCGATTTCGAGTTTCTCCGATCCGCCTAATGAAGAAACATCAGCTGTGATTTTTTGAATTTTTAAACCATCTGTCAATCCTTCGATGTCAACATTCAAGACGGCGTTTTCATTATAGTCCACAGCTGCAGGAGCCACAGAACCCGCCACTATCAGATCGGCCTTCTGGAAATCAAGAACCGATTTGCCGTCCACCGTATTGTAAGGATCGCTCACTTCCGTCGTCACACCATCTTTTGTGACTAAAAAACTGTACTCATTTTTCCCGTTAGGAATGTTATCGTATGGCAGAACAAAACGCTCATTCTTTGGCTCATACGTCATTTCCTTCGTTTCCCCGTTGTACTTCAATTCGACTTTCTCAATCTTATCCATTTGATCATTTTTAAAAAGGTCCTTGTCACGATAGTAGAATGTCGCATTCCCTTGATCGATGACCGGTGCGGAACCGTCCGGTACGATGCGGATCTCCTCGACACCGCTTGTTATGTAGGCCTTTGTGAGGGTGTCATTCTTGTTCACCTTGATGGAACGATCGCCGAATTCCTTCTCCGCAGTATCCCAATCCTCGGTACTTCGAAGGATAAATCCGAACTGCTCCGTTTCAGGTGCGACAGCGATGTTCGCTACCGCCACTCCGTTTTCATATGAGTCGAAGTTGATTTGATCATCCTTCACCCCTGTATTCCATGCCCATATGTTCCAGCCGTCGTACGTTTCATCTTCACGCTCATACGTGAAGCGTACCGTGCGGTCACCGGAATCCGCTGCTGTCTCCGTCTCATTTCCGGCGGCAACGGCAGAAGCCGCCGGAGCGAATGGTGACCACAGACTGATCAGCATCATCAATGTCATAATCATTGAGACGTGACGCTTAGTCTTGTTTCTCATTCATGTTTTCCCCCTTAATTGGATAAGTAGAATAATAAAAAGTGCTCGTGATGATATTGTGGAAACGTTTGCACAATCGGTTAAAAAAATGTGAGGTGCCTCCCGGGGTAGTTATTTCGAACTAATGCAAACGCTTGCAATTGTCTGTCTTTTTTATTTTACAATAGTTGGGTTGTGGGTGGCTATATGACTATTGGGGGATTTTTTACTTATTGTGCTTGTTCAGTAGAACCCTCTTGCTCCTCCATATATAAGCCTATACTCTCTTGCGCTATCATATAATAGAAGGAGGGATCTTATGAAAGAGGTGAGTTTTATGAAAAAAATGGTGTCACTTACCTACTTATTCGGAGTTGTCTTCATTTTAACCAGTGCACTTTATTTTTTCGCTTCTAACTGGCAAATGTTTTCGAGGCTTGAGAAAGTGTCTTTAGCGGGGGCTTTGATTGTATTGTTCTATGGAGCCGCTTTTCTGTTGGACCGTGTTTTGAAGGGAGCCCATTTCCTTTCCAATTGGCTGTTGGTCAGCGGGGTGATATCCTTTGGCCTTTCCGTTGGGTTGCTCGGACAGCTGTACAATTCCCATGCGGACAGCTATTTATTGTTTCTTGTCTGGTCCATTCCCGCCTTGCTGTTCAGCTTGTATACACGATATGGCGGATTTTACGCATTAACCCACATCCTCATCCATTTGACGATTTACTTTTATCTGTTCCCATCCACACCGTTCGGGCACTGGACCCTCGCCCATACGTGGATTGCATTCGGAGTCAGCATCGCGAATATGATCATATTTTTCATCATCAAAAAGGGATATATCCATTCAAAAACGTTGTTTTACCTGAGTCTTGTCTCAGCCAATCTTCTCCTTATCGTCACGGCTTTTGATAACGAGTATTCCGTTTTCTTTACCCTGTTTTATATTGGCATCCTCGGAGTCGGGGTTTACCGGTATTTTAATAAGGAAACATCCATCTTTATCATTCTATCGATGTTCGGAACGGGCTTTATCATCATTAAAATGTTCGAGTTGATGGCAAGATACGTGTCCAGTCTGTTCTTCGTCGGTCTCTTACTGGCCGCCATTTTGTTATTAGTGGGAAGTGTTTTCCTTGTGAACTACTTACGAAAGCATTCCGCTTCCCGTCATTGGACAAAGACGATCTTCGTGGCGAGTGTCACGACCATCGCTTCTGTTTTCATTGTAGCGTCTGTTTTCGGTCTGCTTTCATTGTTCATGGTGGATGTCTCCATGATCACTCTATTTGTTTTGGCGACTGTATTCCTCGTCATTCCGAGTACGATAACGGGCTGGCCGTCTCCGGTAAAGTATTCGCTTATGATGACCGGCATCGTCATTGGGATGATAGCAAGTATGTTTGATGAATTTTCGTTTGTGATGTTCTTTGTTTTCGCCTTCCTGTTTCACTTTGAAAAACGGACTGTTGCAAGATTTATCTTTTACCTGCTGTTTCAATTGAATACAGCTATCTTCTTAGGGCAAACGGTGGAACTGGGTGTTCATGCCCTTCTTCTGGTGATGGTGTTCATAAATGTGGTCGCTTATCTTGCGTTGAAAAATATACAGGTCCTTCAGTATGGATCGTTTCTCAGTGGATTCATAGCCCTTTTCTCGTTAACGACGATCGATTTATCGTTTAGTCTTCATATTGGTTATTGCACTCTGTTTTTTCTGATGGCAACCTTATGCGTGTATGTTTTCAAAAAGCAGGGTCTTCAGATTTATTGGGTTTCATCCCTTGTATTCTGGTTCATGCTGATCATCCAATTGTATTATGATCTAGCCTGGAGGCTCGTTCATAAATCCGTGCTCTTTGCCGTGTTGGGCACCGTCTTTTTACTGGTGGCTGGCTACCTGGATAGGAAAGCTGGCTTTGAACAGAAATCGCACTCGATCCTTGCAGGGAAAACGCCCGGTATCCTCTTTATCATTTGTCTTCAGGGTGGATGGATCGGGTATCAGGTGTATTCCAACGAAACGCTATTGCAAAACGGGGAAACGGTCATCCTGGAACTTCAACCAGTCGATCCGAGGTCCCTCCTTCAGGGTGATTATGTGGAATTGAACTACAGTATTTCACAACTCGAGGATACCTCCATCGATGACAACGGGCCCGTCACGATTGTATTACGTAAAAACCCACAGGGCATCCATGAATATACAGGAGTTTATAAGTTTAATGGAAAATGGAATGCGCCATATGAAAAGAAGCCCGGGGACGTGCTCTTAAATGGAAAAGTGACAAGCTCGTGGGGAAACAGTGCCCAGGTCACGTATGGAATCGAACATTACTTCATCCCCGAAGGAACCGGGCTTGAGGTTCAGGGGAAGGTGAAGACTGCGGTGGTGAAGGTGAGTGATAAGAGGGATGGGATATTGGTGCGGTTGCGGGACTGAGTGTTCGTTCCCTTATTCTGATTAGCGTGAAAGAGGTTGGCTATTAGAAAGTATCTCTGCTATCAGCCAACCTCAAATATATAAAGCTTTTTTAAACTTTTGCCACCGAAAGGTAAAGTTCAACTACCGCGCGAGAAGAGGTGTGTTTCGAACACTAGGTCGTCTATGCAGCTTAACCGCTTCCCAAATATGTTGTTCTTTGACATGGTGGGAGTCATTCAAATCGGCAATGGTTCTGGCAAGGCGAATAATCTTTATCTGCGTTCGATTGCTCCAGGAGTATTTTGAGGAAAGTTTGTATAAAAAAGAAAGATGTTCTTCAAGGGAGGGGCTCCCCTTCATTAACCTTTGATAATGGACTCTTCCGTTACATATCTCTTCTTCGTATCTTTCATACTGCCGGTCCCGTGCACTATCCACGCGCTGTTGAACTATGTGGGAAGATTCATGATGATTTTGTTTATAGTCTTGCAGATTCACTGGAGACAGGTTAAGAAACAGGTCAAACCTGTCTCGAATAGGTCCTGACAGCCTGTTCTGATAGGCGACAATTTGTTTTGGAGTACATGTACAGTAGTGAGTCAGTGAACCCATATAACCGCAGGGGCAAGGATTCATGGCACCTATCATGATGAAACCTGCAGGGTAGGTGACGGTGGAGTGCACTCTGGAGATCGTGACCTTACCGCTTTCGAGGGGCTGTCTTAGCATTTCCAACGTTTTCTTCGAGAACTCCGCTATTTCATCAAGGAAGAGGACGCCTCTATGAGCTAAAGAGATCTCGCCGGGTTTTGGATGTTGGCCACCTCCAATGATGGATACTCCGGAAGCTGAATGATGAGGGTGACGGTATGGGGGGCTTGAAGAATAACGATTTATACTTGTGCTAAGCTGGTACAAACTCATGACTTCAAATTGAGCTTCTTTGGTCAGTTTAGGAAGAATGGATGGAAAGCTTTCTGCCAGCATACTCTTCCCACAGCCAGGTGGACCTATCATAAAGAGGTGATGTTCACCTGCCGCTGCAATTTCCAGTGCATGCTTTGCATGAGAGTGTCCGATAATCTGGTTGAAATTGATGGGTGTGAAAGGATCCTCCTTCTTTTCATATCCCTTTGGAACAATCGGTAGGATGCTTTTGCCCGAGAGATGCCCGATAACATCCCGCAAAGAGGACACGTATACGATTTCTAAGTCTTCTATTTTCAGAGGCGGCAGTTCAGGATCAACAGGCATGTAGATTTTCCTGATTCCTATCTTCTTGGCTGCCAACACAGCTGGAAGCATTCCCTCCACTGTTTGTAAGTGGCCATCCAAGGACAATGCACCCAAGAAAGCAGTTGATTCGGGACATTGACAGGTGATTTCATTCATGCTCATGAGAATCCCAAGAGCCATTGAAAGATCATAAAGAGGACCTGTCTTTTTTAACTCGGATGGCGACAAGTTAATGATAATTCTCTGATTCAGAAGGGGATAGCCCATGGAGTGAAGTGCTGCCGTAATCCGCTCTTTTGATTCTTTCAGTGAAGCATCAGGCAATCCGACAGTAACAAATGCCTTTGTCCCCTGCATGGACCTTACTTCTACACTCACCTTATAGCCTTCTAAGCCTTTTAAACCAATACTAGTTACTTTACTGATCATGGATGTTCCTCCTATTTCCCTTAATAGGATTGATAACGGATCGAAATTTGCTTTTGAAAAAAGAAATGGGGTGGATTGTTTATAAAGGTGGAAAGTTGCGGATAAATGGATCACGCGACTAAAAAAGGATACATAAAGTAGATTTCATCGAAGGAGCGGAAAAAAAAAGCGCATATAGGAACGTGTGTTCTATTTTTATATTACTGTAATTGTTTAATGGTGTCAATATATTCAAAAATTGTTCTTCACCTTATTTTCTCAAAAAAAATAGGAACAAGTAAGCACCTGTCCCTATAATGTGACACGATCCACTTGTTCACGCAGTAGGATCATGTTGTCTTTCAGTCTCTTTGAAATTTCGCACAGAGCTTGAACGGATTTTCCTTTATGATGGCTAAGCTGGTAGACGATATCGTCAAAGAGCAGTTCCATCTCTTCATGGATGGCCATGGCCGATACGTTGTAAAGGTGGATATTGGCGTAGTCCGTTGAGTCAAAGATGGCAGCGTCGATATAGGGCTTGAAGCTCTCCAGTAAAGCAGGGAATCCGATGGTCAATCTGGTTAATCCATCCCTGAGACCTTCAATGGTTCCAGCCAGTTCATCGATTGGCTCCAATGCGGAAGATACGTATGAGCGGATTTTGTCATCGAAGTCAGAGAAGATACTGATGATTTTTCCAGGCACCGTGCCGCTTAACGCGATGTTCATGGCGCCTTTGATTTGAGCCGAAATCACTTCAAGGGTATTCTCAATGGCGAACGCAAGTCCGGTCAAACCACCCAGTAGCGGAAGCAGCAATCGATGGGAAACACCCTTAAAACCTTCAAAGGACCCTTCTAATATGACTTCTTTCACCTTCATTCCAATAAGCATATGATCAGACGCTTCCAGTACATACTCGTTTTTCTTCGGCATCACAACAGTATGTTGAACGGTTGCCCCAGATGATATGCTGACACTTAAGGAGGCATCCCGCTCACCAAAGTTCGTTCCCAATTTTTCAACCTGATCTTGAAACTCTGCAATATTACTATTAAGCTTCGCAGTATTATAGTCGATAATTTTATAGTGTGCGAGCATGTCGTTTACAAGAAGATCCTCAAGCGTCTCTTTCCCACCGCTGAAAAGCTCCGGGATTTCTTTATGAAGGATGTTCTGAAGGAAACCGGTAAGATTTGTAATCTCCCCTTTGAACTCGAGCAGCTGACTCCGTGCCTGCCCGAAAATGCTTTCTACACTGATGCTTCTATTGAATAAGTGTTCCACCAATTCGACAGGCGGGGAATTTAACACTCCATTGAGTGATCGGCTCGCATTTTCGGCCATATTAACAAGGGAAATAAGGTAATCGATTTCTGAGGTCAACCGGTGACTGGTTGTCGTGATGCCGATGAATAAAGGGTTACCAATCAGGGTTTCAAATGAATCTTCAAAGATCATCTGAAGGCGGCTCAATCGCTCTGAATACCGATCACCTTCATGCTGGGCTATCTCTTCTGAGTGAGTTAAGTATTCCTGAGCTTGTCTTAACCTTGTCAACACATCCCCTCCCATGGCTTCAGCCAACAGATTGAGGTTGTCACGATTGATTTCGATTCTATCTGAGTGTCCGCCATAAAGGGGTTCGCCTGTCCAGATGCTTGTCATGATGTGGGCATCGGCTTCGTCGTAGATATAGCCATGCCCTGGTGAATCCGGCTGACCAATTTCATACTTTCCTCCTTCATTATATCCAGTGTGGTTATTTTTTAGGATGTTAAATCCCTCACCGATTTCTGGTATACCCGTTGAAATATCATACCTTTTGCCAGGAATGCGTGAATCCAGATTCAGGGCAATGAGCGTGCCGGTCAGGACATCATAGTTGGTGAAGTAGTTGGTGATGTTGTCGTAGCTTTTGTTTGGATCTGCCATACCTTTTGGAAGAAGTGCAGCGTTAAGCGTAACGGATTTTACTTCAGGATGTACAATGGCCACTGAATTGGCCAAAGGTCCACCTAATGAATTCCCCGTAACGGATTTCACACCTCCCAAAGATTCATATTTTTTGTTCATCTTATTATAGTACTCCTGAGCTGCCTCCAATTGGGGAAGTGTAAGGTCACTTAGTAGTTGAGCGTCGGTTAGGAGATCTTGTTTTCCATTTTCAGCCGCTGCGTCTGTGCCTACGTAAACAATTGATACTTCATCTGTATCTGTATTTACTACTGTTAGGGAATCAAGGCCAGTTGGGTCACCATAGTGGGTATCCACCACTATAAACTCAACATCATTTACATACAATTCAGTATCTCTCTTAGGTTTTTTGTAAGCTTCTTGACCTGCTAATTGTACTAAGTTTTTATCATCACTATAGACGATAGACTTTGTTTTATCCCTAGTAATTTGTTGACTGGTCATTTATTAAACCACCTTATTCTTTTATGATTTCATCGGGGTAAGCTCGTTCAAGGGAATTATCTTTAACACCCTCAAATGAATCCTTGTGTATTCTATTATCATTTACGAAGACACTATATGCCCCCCTTGGAAAATCATTTGAGTCCTTTATATCTTTGATGATTTGATTAAAAACCTTTTCACTTGGTTCCATACCTTCTTCTTTCATGAAAAGCATTATGGATATTCTTAAATTTTTCGGGTCAAATGCTTCTTTTTTAAACGCTGCCTGTAATTCATCAATACTCGCATCAGGATTTTTTATATATAGTTCATATACAGGTTTAATAGCCTCATCTTTAATTGGTGACGTTGAAATGAAATAGTAAGGAGTCATATAACCATCCCCTGCTACATTTTCAAGGGATTCTTTTGTCCTACCAACAACTTCTCCTTCAGTTACAATCTTCTCAATGTAACTGTCTAATTTGCTAAATTCATTTTTGTACAATTGTTTATATAAGCCATCTGTTATTGCACTTTCTACTTGACCTTCTTGGGACCAAACCTCATCAGATTGGATTGTCTGATCACTCGAATTAATCGGGACAATAGCATAAGTATAGAAAGAAAGCGGGCCAGTTGACTCTACAAACACTGTAGCCCCATCCACATTACCAACAATATTATGAACTTCGATATCTGTACTATATTTATTCAGAAAAAAATCTTTTACTGCCTTCTCAACCTCTTCTCGATGTTCTTCTGCGATTTTGTCGTTTTCCTTACCATCTTTTAATGTGTAGCCTTCACCTTTATAATCCTGTACCCTTGCATATTGATCCTTCACTTCATCCTGCGTATTCTTCTTCTCATCCAAACCATTACCATTCGCATTATCCATATTCATACATCCTCCAAGTAATAATGAAAGTCCGATTCCATATATAATCCACTTATTTTTTCTGTTCATGAATGTCTGATCCTCCTAATTGGATGGGTTCATTTTAAAGAATTACCTTTATATTGTATAAAAGTCTGTAAAGTATTAACAGTTCAATCGGGAATTCCTTAGATCAATCAGGAAAAACAGGAAAAAAGTAGCGGTGACGATTCTCTTCTACATTTCTTTTAACCTATTTATTTTGCTGGAATTGTCGTGAGTCTTCAGACTTATACATTTGTATAATTACCCCAATTATTCAAAGGATAACCTGTTATTCTAGAAATTTTTGTAAGGTATGAACGGGGTAAGAATCCCTATTCTCCCCTAATCACTTCCTTTTCGATTGAATTATCTTTAAAGCCTTCAAACGATTCTTTATGTACACCGTTGTCATTTATCGCTACCCTGTATGTCCCTTTAGGGAAATCGTTACTTTCCTTTATATCCCTTGCAACCCGTTCCATAACCTCTTTACTCGGCTGGACGTCCTCTTTCTCCATAAAAAGCATGATATTAATCCTAAGGTTATCCGCTTCAAATAAGTTCCCATCATACGCTTGCTTCAATGTTTCGATACTCGTTTGATGATCCCTCATATACAAGTCATACACAGGCTTGATGGCTTCATCGCTGTTTAATGATGACAGAGAATAATAGGGCGTCATATAGCCTGATCCTCCCACATTTTGAAGGGATTCGACGGTTCTGCCGACAAACTTTTCCTCCGAAACCACTTTCTCAAGATACGAATCCAGCTTCTTAAATTCTTCCTCGAATATCAACCTGTATAATCCTTCCCGAATGCCCCTTTCCATTTCCCCTTCCTGTGTCCTCACTACCCCAACGGAAATACGATCTGATTCCTGATGAAAGGGGACGATGGCATAGGTATAAAAATGGACAGGTCCCGTCGATTCAACAAACACCGTCACTCCATCCTTATTTCCTACGAGATTATGAATCTTCACCCGAGTTTCATAGTTCTTCATAAAAAATGCTTTGACAGCTTTCTCTACTTCTTCACGGTTTGCTTCTGCAACTTTATCGTTTGCTGCTCCATTTGTCAGTCGATACCCTTCCCCTTTATAATCCTGCACCCGTTCGTATTGATCTTCCACTTCTTTTGGTGTGCTGCTATGATTCATACAGCCTCCCAGTAACAAGGAAATTCCTAATAGATACTTAATCCTTTTATTTTGCCGAACCATGAAGTTTCACCCTCCTATCCATTACACCTATTCCTTCACGATGGAATCCGGAAACGATAATTCCAGGGAGTTCTCTTTCACCCCATCATCCACCTTTTCATTGATTAAATTGTCATTGATGAAGAGGTTATAATTTCCTTTCGGTATCGCGTCCATGGCCTTTAGGTCTTTTTGTATTTGATTAAATAATTTTTTATCAGGTTTTGCCTGATCCTTTTCCATATATAATTGAATCGTAATCATATAATCCTCTGCTAAAAAGTCCTCTTTTGAGAATAGCGGTTTCAGTTCACTCACCGGTGTGTCCGGGTCTTGTAGATATGCTTCATATACCGGCAGGATCGCTTCATCATCAGGAGGGACGGATAGATAATAGTATGGGGTCATATAGCCTGATCCCCCGACATTTTGAAGGGACTTTTCCGTTTTCCCGACCACTGGGTTCCCGGAAACAATTTCACTCAGATATCGATCCAATTCCTGAAACTCCTTCTTAAATAATAGTCTGTACAGCCCTCCTTGAATGTTCCCTTCAACCTCTCCGTCCAGAGATGAAACATCCCTTACCCTTTTTTCACTTAAGTCCATCGACACAATGGCACTACTGTAAAAATGGACGGGTCCTGTCGATTCTACAAATACTGTCGCACCATTCACATTCCCCACTATGGTATGGACCTTGACATCCGCTTTATAGGTTTCCATAAAAAAGTCCTTCACTTCTTCTTTTACTTCTTCGCTTTTTTCTTCAGCTATTTTGTCCGCTTCTTCTCCACCTCTGAGCACATATCCATCCCCCACGTACTCTTGCACTCTTACAAAAGTGTCCTTATACGGACCATTCACCTCTCCCTCTTTATGTAAACAACCTCCCAGCAATAGGGATAATCCGATCATTTCACACATATTCTTCTTATATTTAGTCTCCATGCGTTTTTCATTCCTTCCATATATCAGGGGGCCACTACCATCCCTCACGGTTGCTGCAACTACTCCTTCACAATCTCATCCGGAGTCGTCCTTTCAAGGGAATTCTCTTTTATCCCTTCAAACGATTGTTTGAGGACGGAATTGTCATTGACGAAAATACTGTATGTGCCCTTTGGTATATCATCCATCGTTTCAATATCGTGTACTACTCTATGGAATACCTTCTCATCCGGATCTGCACCTGGATCACTCATAAACAGATTAATGACCACTTCAAAATCGGATGGATTAAACGCTTCTTCATTGTAAGCATCCCTCAATTTAACAACTGCATATGTGTAAAAGTGGAGAGGATCTGTTGATTCAACAAATACGGTAGCTCCTGCCTCATTACCCACTGCATTATGTACCTTGACATCTGTCTTATATTCTTTCAGAAAGAAATCCTTCACCGCACTCTCTACTTCTTTCCGATGCTCTTCAGCAATCTTGTCTGTCTCTTTCCCATTTTTCAAAGTATATCCTTCTCCCGTGTAGTCCTGAACGCTCTCAAATTGATTATGAACTTCCCTCTCCGAATCTACCTTTTTATCAGAATCCATGCACCCGATAAGAAGAAATGAAAGCCCGGCGCTACATATCAAACCTTGTATTGTACGAATCAACTTCTCTCATCCTCAATCTACTTTCTTTAATATGTATCTTTAATAATATAATTAGGATCCACCTTTTCAACTGAATGTTCTTCATTACTCATTCCTCTATAACGATCGACGTAATTGTCATGTAGAAGGATATTGTAGGCACCGTAGGGTAAGCCACCCTCTTCCTCAATCATTTTCACCACTGATTCAAGCTCTTCTTGAGTGGGGAAGGTATCTTTCTCTTTTTTGTAAAGTTGGATCGTGATATTGATGGATTCAGGATTTGTTTCTTCTATTTGAATGCTCTCACCCAATCTTCTTTACTGTATTGCGTATTCTGCAGGTACATTTCTACAATGCGGTCCGACAGTTCCATATCAAATACTGAAACAAAATAATATTCGTTCCCATATCCAAACGATTTAGTATTGTTTATTGCTTCTGGAGTTTTTCCGCTTAAGGCTTGTTTTTTTGTAATCTCTTTCAATAAATCATTCAAACGGGCAAATTCATCTTCAAACACACATCCATAAACACCTGAAGTAATCGCGTTCTCTACTTCGCCTTCCAATGAAAACACCTGATCCGCAAGAACAGTATTGTTTTCAACATCAATAGGAACGACAGCATAAGTATGGATGAAAGGAATTCCCACTGACTCGACATAGATCGTTACCCCGTCTTCATTCCCGACGAGATTATGGACCTTCACCGGAGTGTGATATTCATCCAGAAAAAATGTCTCCACCGCTTTCACCACTTCTTCACGATGGGACTCGGCGACTTTATCCGTCTCCATTCCATTATTCAACGCAAATTCTTCACCTTTATATTCCTGGATACTTATAAATTGATCTTTTGATTCATTATGATCCATTTCTTTTTCTTTTGTTCCCATACAACCACCCAATAGAAGGATACAAGCTAGCATGACGATCGTTTTCACTCTCACTAATTATCATTTCTTTATCAAATTCATTTCCTTGACGCTAAAGAACATAGCCGCCCCTCCACTACCTTTCATGTAATTCCATAATTGTATAATTACCCCAATAATTTCAGTTGTAATCGGGGAGAAGCAAGGGGACGGTTCTTCTGCTTACAAACTACTGCACTATGAACAAATAAAGCTAGTTATCCGCCCCCTACCGGAATCACCATTACCCATTATGTCACTTATGAGGGCTGAAACAATTGAACTTTTATAATTTCTTTTCACACTGCTTTTCCAATAAAAGAACAACAATAAAACGCCCTGAGATGTTTCACAGGGCGTTTCTTCCGTATCTCACTATTCACCACTCTATTTGAACAAACCGGCTCTTCTCAATTCCTTCTCCACCGCTCCTGCCATCGTCCTCGAATACAGTGTCGAGATATGATGATAATCACGATACACCAATACATTCCCCACGACAGGCGGGCAGGTGCCGTCCTGACAAAAATACTCCGACAGATCGGCAAATGTGACATTACCGGGTATTCCGTCTGTATTATCCCAGGGTACAGCTTCTGACAAGACTCGATCCCTCGGAACCGAACAATCCTCTATGCCTCTTTCTTCCACACATTGAGGCGGATCGCCTTCCATCGCCGGGTTGTCACGGACGGCAAAGATATGGGTGATGCCGTCGAGTTTTTCCCATTGATGAAGATACCCTTGGGGAACCGTGTCCCCCTCCGCCACATTCGCTGTCGTAAATACCACATCCGGCGGGTTGGACTTCAGCATCTATTTTGGATTGGGATTACATCCGCGACCCCTTTCCCCAAGTTCACGCAGCTTGATCCCTTTCAATCGGAAGGACTCTCCGTCGGAGCCACATAGCACCAATGATAAAAAGACAACCCATTAAAGTAAGGGCGATTAAAGAAAGTGTTCCACCCTTCTGATACGGCAGATCCGTATAATATCCATGCTTTTCTCCAGAAAGCCTCCTGATCCATTGGGTGTCCAGTTTGGACTTTGTATCAAGCGTAAAGGTCCTTTTCTTAATCACTCCATTTTCGTTCACACGATACGTGCGGTATTTGACAGGCTTTCCTTTTAAATTCCCCGCCTCAGGAGTCAGGCGCATGGCAATGATGAATGACTCCTTTTTTGTTTCCTTCTCTTCCACCACTTTGTATTGGATGGCCTCCTTATATGCACTCATCCCTTGAGGATCGGATTGGACCTTAAACCCTTTCAACTCTGCTTCCGGTTCATCCTTCACTTCAAAGAGGATGGTCCCGCTCTTCTTACCTGAGTCCTCTTCTTCCAGGAAGGTACTCACCTTTACTCCATGAAACACCTGCACCGGATACACATCACCGTCTTCTTCTAATGAAATAGATTCATACTGATCTTCAAATCGATTCTGATAGAATGATTCCCTGATAGATTGGATGAAGAAATAGGCTACCAGGGTCATGGCCACAAAGCCGGTAATAAATAAAAAATAGCTTGCATATAACATCCGTTTCTTCTTATTAATCATCATACATTCAACACCCAAATCGATGGATTTTCATTAAAAGAAGTCAACCTCCCTATCCTTGGCTTCCTTTATGAATCGTTACACTACTACTTCTGTAACCATTCTGGATTCACCTTTGGGAAACATGTAAAAAACATTGAGAGATTTTGTTGAAATCCATGGAATGCTGCATGGTTTTGTAAGAAAAAATCATATTTCAAGATGTAAAGGTCCGTCCCTCGGCGCTTTAAAGCACTGAGGGACGGACCTTTGATTCTATTATGCTCTCTCTTATTCTACTGATGAATATGCATCTTTTATGGTTTGGACGTTTTGGTTCAAGAGAGTTTTGATCTCTTCCTCTGCATCACTCTTCTCCAAATGTTTGGAGAAGTCATCTAAATGCTTCAGGGCTTGTCTTGTATGGCCTTTTTCATACTGATGCTGAGCCTGCTTCAACCGGTTCACAAGCTGCTTCACCGTGGCATGATCAAGCTCACCGCTGTCTTCCATTTCTTCTATTTGTGTGATCAGCGTCCCGGCTGATACATCGACGGTTATCTCCAGAGGGTTGGATGTGGCCGTTTCCCCATTGTATGTGACTGTGGCTCTCACTTCTGCCGTACCTGCATTAAGGGCCGTGACTTCTCCATTTTTCACCTCTAATACGTCAGGTTCCGTATTCTCCCATTTCACTTCAGCACCTGCCAAGTCAACTTCCTTCCCATTCGCAAGCGTAACGGCCAAATCCAGATTCAGCGTGTCTCCTTGAAGAAGAGTGTTTTTCGCAGCCGATAGTTCCGCTTTTTCCACTGGAACCGGCAGCTTCATCAAATCCGCACCTGCTGCATAATAAATATTTCCTTCATTATCAATATCCATTAAATTCACGGTGTCTCCGATAAGCTGCTTGCTCATCATCGTTTCAGGGTCGATGACAGTCAGCTTTCTTGCTACCGTGGTATAAAGCATGCCTTGATCATCCCATCTCAAGTAGAATGGACGCCACTGGCTGCCCCGAAGGACACCTGTATAGAACTCCTTCTTCTTCACTATTTCTTTTGAAACAGGATCCATGGCAAAGATGACACTGTTTACAACACCATCTTCGTTGACACCATAAGCCGCTCCCCATAGATTCCCATCAGGTCCGATGGATAGTTCGCCGATCATTTCAGGTGTCTTAATTCCTTCTAATTCCAAATCAAATACTTCGTAATCACCTGTACTTGCTTCATACTCAAACATTCTGGCTTCCTTCTCAACCGCATCGATGCCGAGTCCTCCCGCTGTGGTAGATCCTCCATATAGGATTCCATCCTTGTAGGCGAGCCCAATGATGCTCTGATTTTCGATGATATTTCGAATCGTTTTCCACTCACCTGTTTTTTCATCGAAAATCGTCAGGGCACCGCCGAGCTTCCCGTAGTCGGAGATCGTCCCCGTGAATAACTTGTCGTCCCCTGATTCAAAGGTGAACGGCCTGCTTTGATCATCCCCGATGTCATAGACCATCTCCGGGTTATCTCCGTTGCCTCCGTCTTTATAGATAAAAGGAAGTTCAGGATCATACTTGTAAATTTGGGCACCTCCGTATATGCCCATATAGACATCTCCGTTCATGAACCCGATCCCTTCAATTTGATGGGGGTTCCGTTCACGTAAGAGGTATGATTCAGTCGACGTATCGTACACTCCGAATGATCCTTGGTATCCGCCCATATACACGTTCTTATCCGGTCCGATTTCAAGACTTTGGATGGAAAGCCCCTGCTTCTCAACCTCCGGATACAGAACCTTTGCTTCCTTCGTCTCCGGGTTATAGGTGGAGTATTCGATCTGATGGTGCAGAATCGACAGAACCTGTTCCCCATCTTCATTCGTCGTCCATTCGTACGCTTTCACCGGAGAAGCCGGCAAGGTAACTTTAGGCTCTACAGACTGCGTTTCATCCGTATCCATATCATACGTCCATAACTCGTTCGTTCTCTTATCCTTGAAATAAATCAAACTGGGGTCATCCGGGGAAGGCGGTGAAATTAAGCCGTCGTATGCGTGTTCATCTTCCCAGTTCATTTCATGGACGACTTCTTCCGTTTCCACATCCAGCACTAGCATGGACGTCCCATACGCTACAAATAATCGGTCTCCATATTCCCATACATTCGATACCGACGTGCTCGTGCCGGAGATCGGCAGGTGTATTTCTTCTCTTTCACCCGTTTCCCGATTCATCTTCATCAAGTAGGCCGTTGTACCGATTCCAACATAGAGATTTTCATCGGTCACTCCGAGTCCCCTTGCATAATTCTGTTCTTCATGGAACCTTCCAAGGTCCGTCAATGTATCCGAAGCGATATCATATTCAAATACTTTGGCATTTGGATAGGTTGCACCGTAAATCTTCCCGTCACTTGTCGCATCAAGCTGCCAGATCCAATTGTCAGATGGACTTTTCCCCACTTCCTCCAAGCGCTGTTCATCCACTACGTACCTGTACAATATTCCATTGTATGTACCAGCGAAGTACACATTCCCGTCCGAACCGATTGTCATCCCCCATACGACATCACTGCCTGGCAGTGATTGTGAAAAGATTTTTTCACCGGTGACGGCATCATTGGCATAGAAGGTGGCAGGTGATCCGTTCGTTGCATAGTACACCTCACCGTCACCGATGGCTGCACCTTGCGTTTTAGCCGCTAAAGCTGCCGGACCCAGATTAATGGGTTCTCCATAATCGAATGGCAGTTCCAACTGCTCATTGGACTTTTCATATATTTTTATATCATCGTAGTACCCTTTCGTTACGGCAGTGCTTGCTTGATAAAGAAAGACCTTCACACTGACGGCACCAGCTGGAGCGTTTGCTTCAACCGTTACCTTCTGCCATTCATTCAGTTTAAGTCCGTCAAAGTATTTGGGGCTGTTCCCGATGTTTGTTCCTTCCGCATTATACCAGCGAAGCCAGATCCCCGGCTTTCCTTTCGTCAGTTCTTCAACAAACAATTGTGCGGTCAGTTTATATTGATTGCCTTCTGTCACATCGACTCCTTGACTAAAAAGTCCTGTCACACCCGAATTATCGATCCGTAGACTTTGATCACCTTCATACGCTTTATCACCAGTGATCTTCAGTCCGGATTTCAAACCGCCGCTCCAATAACTCCAATCTGGTATCCCTGTTTCCGTTTCCGTCACAGCTTCAAAATCTCCATTTTGAACCGGAAGCTCTGTCCATCCGGCTTCTGCGGATACAGTGTTCTGATAAACAGATGAGGGTAATAAAGAAATAAACAAAATCAACGTAAGCAATACTGAAAAAACACGCAAGTATGATTTACTCATTACGTTTCTCCCTTCATATTTGAATTAAAGCCCCGTATCTCTCTCTCCCTCCTCGTATGGAATGATCATCCATACTGACTTCCCTTCCTCCCCATGGTTATCCTGTAACCCTTCACTTCTACTCTATTAAAAGACAGCAAATAGTTAATAATGCCCACAAAAAAGAGCAAGCGGCAGGATGATCGCTTACTCTTCCTTATACACAACTTCTCCATTTAAATACGTGGCCGCAACAGACAAATCCTCCTCTAAAACAACCAGATCCGCATCATATCCGACTTTGATTCTCCCCTTGCTTATATCTTTCCCTATCGCATGTAACGGGCCTTCCGAAGCCATGTATACAGCGTCTTCCAACGGTATCCCGCAGTTCTCCACAACATATTTGATTCCCTTATCGAGCGTTATCGCACTTCCCGCTAAAGCCCCGTTTTTCAAGGTCACTTCATCCCCCGTTTTCACCAATTCCTTCCCGCGAAACGAATACTCCCCATCACCCAAATCGTTATAGCCTGTACAGTCTGATATAAGCAACATGTTCTCCTTGCCTTTTATCTTATATAACAACTCGATCATGTTCGGATGCACGTGGAGTCCATCGGTTATGATTTCACACGCTAATTCTTCGTAGAATAGCGCTGCTGCAGCCGTCCCCGGTGTCCGGTGGTGAATAGGGCTCATGGCATTGAAGGTATGGGTGACCTGAGTCAACCCATGCTTGATCGCGACACCGATTTCTTCCATGGAAGCTTGTGTGTGGCCAGCCGAAATTCGTATCCCTTTTTCAACCAACTCCTTGAATAGAGAGACATCCCCGACTTCTTCAGGTGCTAAAGTGACAATCGAGATCAAGTCTGAAAATGGACCTATAATGTTGCTTATATCTTCTTGTGAGAGCTTTCTGATAAGAGATTTGTTTTGTGCCCCAGGATATAACGGACTAATCCAGGGGCCTTCGATATGAACACCAAGCAGTCCGGCACCGGTTGTAGTCTTCCTTCTAAATTCTTGGGCATGATGAAGAAAAGCCATCAGTTCAGAAGGTTCAGAGGTCCTGGATGTGGCAAGAAAAGAGGTGATGCCGTAACGTGGCAATCTGTCCGCTATTTCATCAAACGCGCTGGCCCCATCCATAAAGTCATATCCGCATAAGCCATGGATGTGGATGTCCACAAACCCTGGACATATGAGGCCTTTTACGCGATGTACGGGTGCATCAGGAACTGACTCCCCTTCGCCGACTGACACAATCTTTCCATTTGATATCCCGATTGCTTTATCCTCAAACCGCTTTCCACCTGTGACGATGTCCCCTCTTACATATTTCATATATTCCCCTCCAAATGAAAGAAAGGCTGCCAAGGGACCCGTCCCCCTGGCAACCCCTCTACAGGTTTACACTCTTTTTTAACCGACTGGATTCATAGGCCGCCAGCGCCACTTCCAACGCTTTTAAACCGTCGCGTCCTGTGATGGAAGGTTCCCTTTTCTTCTCCACACAGTCGACAAAGTCTTTTATCAGTCCATAATCCATATCGTTTCCGTAAAAGACGTGACTCAATGAGCGACGTTCGCTTGCAAACAGCCTGAAATGCTCTTTGAACGCATCGGCCTTCACCGTCTTTTGGGTGCCGATCACTTCGATGGTGACATCCCCCCACATCGGGTATTCAGAGAACCTCGACCAGCTTGCATCATGGGAAGCGATGACCCCGTTCTCAAACTCCATCGTAAGGATCCCGGCGTCGTCAATATCAATGGAATGAAAATAGGAGTCGACAATCGCATGTACTTCTTTCACTTCTTCTCCCAGGTACCAGCGCATGATGTCCACCATATGGACAGTATGATCAAGGACCGCACCGCCACCCGATTGATCTTCATCGATAAACCAGCCCCCGGGATTCTGCCCCCGGTTGGTGGTACGGAAAGCGACGATGTCCCCCAGCTCCCCATCATCGATCATGTTCTTCAGCTGAAGGATCGGCGCGCTGAATCGAACAGGAAAAGCCGTCTGCAACAACACAGCCTCCTCTTCACAAACCGATATCATTTCCTCCGCATCCTCGACAGTGGTCGCAATCGGTTTTTCACACAGAATATGCTTCTTAGCCCGGGCCGCCTTCACGACCATTTCTTTATGACGGTTGTTTTCACTGCAAATGATGACCGCGTCCATTTCAGCAGCCAAAAATGAATCTTGATTGTCGAAATAATCGGTCTTATACATTTCGGCAGCTTTCTTACCGCGTTCCACGTTGTCATCATAAATTCCGAACAGCTCTACATTAGGCAGTTTCATGACGCTATCCGCATAGCTGTAGGCATGCATATGGGCAAAACTCATCATCCCGATTTTCATCTCAAGCCACCTCCGTTCAGAAGACTCCGGTACTTATTCAAAGACTGAAGCAAGTCTTCATCAGCAGGATGGGCACCCGAAAGAATGGCATCCATACTATAGGAAAGAGGCAGGGTCGTAAGCCCATCCGGTCTAAGGGGAGTCATTTCATCGCTATCAAACTCGACAATCCGCTTGATCCCGCTCCACTCAAACTCGATCCTCTCTCCCTCACTGGCAAACGTATATTCCAAATGCCCCATCGTCCCCCCACCGAAATCCACCGTCAAGATCACATGGGAGGGACGGACCTCACCCCTGGACCTTTTCACCATGACCTCGGATGGTTCCCCCACAAGAGCAGAAAGCACGAATAAGTCACCAATCATGACCGAATCGCATTCCTCTTCAAGTATCTTCCTCCTCATCCGGAGAACCCCACGCGGTTTTTCATCCGACTTCATCTCTTCTTTTATTCTTTGAAAAAAAGGATAGAGTTCAAGATCGAAATATACAGACACATCGCTCAAGCCTTTACAACCCTCCGACAATTCGGAAGGGACAAACAGACGGACATTTTTCCCACCAATTCTGCCCTTATCAAATTCTTTTATTGGGAGGAACATTGTCTCATTTCCATCCGGACTTATCTCCGATGATTTCGTAAAAGAGGTCTCTGTCGTCCATTCATCTATTTTTTCCAGTCGTCCAATCACTACATTCCCCATAAGAACCTCCTATTTCAGTAACGTTTTCAAACGATTGACGGCTTCTTCATTCGCTGATTCTGCATCATCGAAGCCCTCATATTCAATCGATAGCCAGCCTCTATAATTTTCTGATTTCAATCCCTGTACGATATAAGATAAATCGACCTTCCCATCCCCTGGTACAGTGCCGATCAGCTCCACACCTTTCGTAGAGCGGAACCCCTTCAGCTCTTCACCGGAATTCTTTTCCCTGAAATCCTTGAAATGAACGTGAACGATGTCCCCCTTCAACCGGTCGAAAGCTTTCTGGGGTTCTTCATGAACGAGCAGGAAATTCCCTGTATCGAAGGTTGAACCTACATAGGGACTATTCACTTTTTCAATGATGTCCTTTACCTGTTCGCTTTTCCCGGCCAAGAGTCCGTGGTTTTCAATCGCAAGGAAAACCTTCTCTTCTTCCGCCCTTTTGGCGCATTTCTTCAGCCCTTCCACAATCCACTTCTGACCGTCTTCATATGTCAGGTTGCCGTGGAGATCTCCGCAGAATACACGCACAATCTTCGTCTCCAGTGCTTTTGCCATTTCAATCCCTTCCAGGATCTTAGCCACTTCCTCAGCCCGCTCTTCTTCTGTATCTTTCACAAAATTATTCGTCACATCATAGGCCGACACCACTAATCCATTCTTCTTAACGGCTTTAAGGACCTGATCGATTTCCTCCCGTTTATCCTCCCCGCTACTCCAGTAAAAATCGAGAAGCTCGACTCCATCAAGGGAAATGCGTTTCGCGTATTCGATAAAATCAAGAATGGACCAGTTTTTCTTTTTAATCGTAGAGGCCAGACTGTACATGCTTACACTTATGTTCATCAACTTCCTCCTCCTTTTAATAATTGCTTCGAAATGAACGCAAGTTTTTTTTCATCATGAAATGAGTTCATTTCGTGGGTGAACTGAGGGTATACTTCTATCTCTTTCTCGATTGAAATCAAATGATTAAAGGCCGCGAACACAGTGGAGGGTGGCGTAACGGCATCTTCCATCCCCACCCCCATCAGGACAGGGCACGTGATGCTCTCACAAAAATGAAGACTGTCGATCATGCCGAGAGTGTTCTTTACTTTATCCTCTGATTCGTATTGAGGGTCATTCCATTTAAAATAATCCACGATTTCCATATAAGGTCCTTGTAAGGCAATATCAAACGCACGGT
Organism: Rossellomorea sp. LjRoot5; assembly: GCF_964253455.1. Taxonomy (NCBI): domain Bacteria; kingdom Bacillati; phylum Bacillota; class Bacilli; order Caryophanales; family Bacillaceae; genus Rossellomorea; species Rossellomorea sp. LjRoot5. The sequence continues at coordinate 419,875 of NZ_CAXUQN020000001.1, read as the reverse complement.
CAAAATGGGTGAGGAAGGGCCAATCTGATACCACATAGTCCAGATCTCCATCGAGACCTGCCGCAACCAGGGCAAGACCTCCTCCCTGAGAAGACCCCATCACACCCAATGTTGTCGGGATTATAATGGCTTCAGCAGATTTCACCCACTTGAGTTGGACAAGGATGTCCCGGTACACATTCGTATAATAATAGGTTTCATGATCAAGAATCCCATGTAGCATCCATCCTGGAATCCTGCTTCCATTCCCGTATTTCGCATAATCAGGAGAAGTTCCCTGGCCTCGTACGTCAAAGGAATAGACAGCCACCCCTAGTGCTGTCCATTTCAGATAATCAGAAGGCAGGCCGCGGCTACCGGTATAACCATGAAAGCAGACGATCACCGGACATTCCCCCACTCCCGCAGGCTTCACCAATAGGCCATTCAACGGGGTCCCATCCCAGCTTTCAAGGATGAGATCGACCACCTCCACAGAAGGAGCCGGGTAGGCCCGTGGTGAAGAATGGATGATAGGATTTACACCGTTCATTCTTTCTTTTTGCCGGAACCAGAACTCATCAAAATCCTTTGGCCTGCTCTTCAACTCAGGCTTGTATTCACGTAATCCCTCCAGTGGAAAATCTCCAACCTTCCTCCCCATTCCCCATCACCTCCAGCTAAAATGGCCACTCCAGTTCAAATCCATCCTCCTCTAAGACCTGCTGGAAGTGCTTCAATAATCGTTTATCTTCCCGGACTGTTTTTGGCTGAGTATGATGTTCCATACAATAAGCAACAAGCGCTCCACACGCCTCACCGATATTCCATTCGACGGGGTGCAGCCGATAGCAGCCATTCGTAATATGAGTCGTTCCGATATTTTTACAACCTGCGAGGAGGTTATCTGCATCCTTAGGAAGGAGGGCACCCAGCGGGATATAAAATGGCAGTGCTTTAATATCGAGATACGTCTTCCCTGCCATGCTCGGATGGAGATCGATGCTGTACGACCCGACTCCTACTCTATCCTCATATCGCTTTCCTGTTTTCCCTTCATTGAAATCCGGGGATACATCCTGCTCCACAATCGTATACTCGGCTTTAATCCGTCGTGATTCCCTTATATAAGCGGATTTCGCCAGTCCATCGTCTGTCTCGAAAAGGTCCTTTCTCAGCATCAATCCCGGATAGCCCCTTCCTCCATCAGGCCGCGGGGCTTCCCTTTGGAGCCAGTAGAGGAGAGAAAGGCTGAGCTGCTTTCCCTGATACAGATTCTTTTCTTTCTCTTCGTCAGATACATCATAGATATTCCCTAAGAAGTAATCATTCTGCGGCCAGTTCATGAGCGTGACATCGCCTGCCTCGTAACGGGAATCAAATTGACTCCGATCAAAGATCCTCCGGTACTCCCATAATGGGAACCCATCCTCTTCCCTGAAAAGTGTATACGTCCGTTTTTCCTTTGTGATCGGATGCGGAGCATAGAAGCTCAATAATTTATCCGGCCAGATATCAGGGTGAAAGTCCCGCCAAAAGGAGTACATATCAGGTTCGGGAATCGTATGGTCTTCCCCTTCCCGGTATTCCATCCCGAGTACATAAGTGAAAGCCTGGATATCAGAAGGGTCCGCTGTCTCCAAGGCATGGGGTTCACCCGTCTCCGATTGGGCTTCTGCACCTGTCACATAGTCCACGTTCGCAAGAGGCAGTAAGTCTCCCGCTTCCGTCGCATCGATATAAAACGAGGCTTCAATCTCTTCATGGACTCCTGTCTTTTCATTCACCAAAGTGATCTTCTGCACACGACTGCCTTCTTTTTGAACACCATTGACCCTTGTATTGCGCAAGATCACCAACTGTCCAGTCAGTACATAAGGTAAAAGCATGTCATGTAAAACATGGAGGGTGACACGGGGATCATGACAGATGTTACTGACGAGACCATTCCCTGGATTCAACATCTCCCCGTACTTCTTCACCTGCATCGTGTTCAGATAGACTTCTCTCACTTTCTCACGGTAGTCCCGGTACCTCTTCGTACATCCGAACTCCTCGATCCAACGATGTTCATCCGGCGGGACTCCTTGAGACGTAACCTGACCCCCGATCCAATCCGTTTCTTCTGTCAGGATGACCTTGATTCCCTTTGAACAAGCCGCCATGGCAGCTGCGCAGCCACCGAGACCGCCGCCTGCTATCAACAAGTCCGCTTTCATTTACAAGACCACTTCCTTACCGGTTTTGGCCGATTCATACACCGCATTAAGCATCTTCATCACCTGGACCCCGTCTGTGACTGGTGCGATGGATTCCTTCCCTTCGATACAGCAGGAGACAAAATGATTGATTTCGTTATAAAAAGCTTTTTCGAAATCGAATGTCAGGCTATCGATCTGGGGCGTCATATTAAGGATCGTGTTATGTTTCTCCCCTACGATGGATAATTCCGGTTCAATTTCTGCGCCTCCTTTGTCGCCAAACAGCTTCACGTACAGCTCATCTTTCTTTGCCTGAAGGGTGAAACTCACATCAACCATAAGTGAAGCCCCGTTTTCGAAACGGATGAGGGCATTGGTCAAGTCCTCCACATCATTGAGGGTCGGATCATAATCGGCAGCCTGATAAAATGATAGGTTTTGAATATGACTCCGGTTCCCAAGCTTTGAGTAAGAGTTGCCGCTTACAGACACGGGCCGCGGCTTACCCATGAAGTACCAGCATATATCGATCATATGAACACCTAAGTCGATCAGGGGACCGCCTCCTGATTTGGTCTGATCACTGAACCATCCCCCGGGATTACCAAGTCTCCGTAAGCAGGACGCTTTCGCATAATAGATCTCACCAAGGTCACCATCATCAATGAAACGTTTGAGTAAGCCTGCATTATTCCCATGCCTCCGTACGAATCCAACTTGCAGGATCTTTCCTGATTTCCCAGCGGCGGCTTCTACCGACAACGCTTCGTCTACGGTCATGCATAAAGGCTTTTCGACGAGGACATGCTTGCCGCTTTCCAGCGCCGCGATGGCAATTTCCGCATGGGAATTGTTCCATGTACAGATGCTGATTGCATCGATTTCAGTGTTTTTCAGCATTTCCCGGTAGTCAGTGTACAATTGGCTGACTCCATATAAACGGCCTTTTTCGGTCAATCGTTCCCCATTGAGGTCACATAACGCCACAAGCTCCACCTCTTCATTTGCAAGGTATGGCTTGATATGAAACTGGGAAATCGATCCCGTTCCCACTACGCCTACTTTTAGCATCGCACTCTCTCCCTTTCGAAACTTATTTGAAATGCATTTCCTGATCCTGTTCTGAAGAATCATAGATTCCCTTTAATAGCTTCAACACTTCATAGCCGTCTTCCCCATCGATCAACGGCTTCGAACCCGTTCTTACACACTCGATGAAATGGTCGATTTCATCCTTGAAGGGTGAATGGTCTTCGTATATCGGGTGCTGCTTGCTCAGTAATCCATCCATTTCGGTAAAAATAGTGAATGGTGACAAAGTGGCTCCACCCTTGTCCCCAAGCAGTTCAATCTTGATCCCGTCGTCTTCTTCACCGTTCACCGCCCAGGCAATGTCCAGTGACAGGACGACACCGTTCTTAAAACGGATCCACGCTGACCCAAAGTCCTCCACATCAAATACATTTTTCTTATTCAATTGCCTATTGCTCGATTCCCAGCTCGATGTATATTTCGTATCATAATTCCCTAAACCAGAGACGGTCTTTCCGGATATGCTCTCCACCTGTGGACTTCCCATCAGCCACCAGGCCAGATCCAGGACATGGACACCGATATCCATCATGGCTCCTCCCCCTGATAAGGATTGATCCGTGAACCATCCCTTAGGGGTCCCCCTTCGCCTGAACAGCTTCGCTTTCACAAAATAAAGATGACCGAAATCACCCTTCTCCGCATAGGCTTTCAAAATTTGAACATCCCGGCGAAAGCGGTGGGTCATTCCGACCATCGTCATCGCTTGACGCTCATTGGCAAGCTGTAAGTACGTCTTCACTTCTTCCAGGTCCGTCCCGATCGGCTTCTCGATGAACACATGGATCCCTTTTTCTGCACACTTCATGGCAATGGGGATATGGGTTTGATTCGGCGTGCAGATCATGATCGCATCCAGTTCAACCTTTTCAAGCATCTCTTCTACCGTTTGAAAATAGTCCTTCACGCCATATTTTTCTGCAATGGTCTTCGCCCGTTTCTCGTCCACATCCACCACAGCAGCCAAGACAGCGTGTAAAGATGCATGTACATGGACAATGTGAGTGGATTCAGCAATCGATCCCAGTCCTACCAAGCCGATCTTTATGTGATCTTTCATTCGATCAACCCCTTACTTTGAGAAATCAATCACGTTTGTTAAGGTTGTGGATTTCTTATTCATCAAGGCTTCAAAAGCTTCTGTTACGTCACTGAAGTTCACTTCTTCTTTAATGAAGGAGCTGACATCGATCCGTTTCTCACTGACCAGGCGAATATATTCCTCTATGTTCCTGCCTTCCGTCCAGCGAACAAATCCATAAGGATAATCGACCGCTTCGGCCTCGTATACTTTGTCATATCGGCCTGGACCCCCCGCCCGGGAAATCAACAATTGCGCCTCTTTACTGAACATCAAGTTGCGTGGAAAGTCCGGTTCGATATCACCGACAATGACGACCTTTCCTTTGTTTCGTATCCACTTGAGACTCTGTCCGGTCAAGGGTGATCGTTTCCCGCCTGCGCATAACAGGACCGCATCCGCTCCATTCCCGTTTGTACTTTCCACGATGGCCTGCTCCATCTCTTCCATAGAAGAAAATGATCGTATATTCGCTTGTTCCTTCACCATAGTCGACCGCTCTTCATGGAGATCGTACGCAATGACACGATAGGAGGCGGCATTGGCGATCTGGGCAATCATCTGACCGAGGAGGCCCAGACCGACGATCACAGCCGTTTCACCAAACTGCAGATCGGCTATCCGAAGGGCATGAATGGCAATCGCGCCAATCCCGGCAAGTGCCGCTTCTTTCGCATCCACGTTCTGAGGGACCTTTGCGAATAATGTCTTCGGAACTAGCAAATACTCAGCATGCTGTACATAAGGGGCGCCGTAAACCGCAACCGGGTCCCCTATTTGCACACCTGTGACGCCGCTTCCCACTTCCTCCACCACTCCCATGGCGCTGTAGCCCAATGTGATGGGTTGGTCTGTACTGTTTTCAATAATTGTTAATTCCGTCCCTGGTGAAATAGTGGAGTACAGCGTTTTAACCAGCAGGAAATGAGGCTTCACTGCCGGCGTTTCGTCCTTCACCACTTCCACCCGTTTGTTATGTGCGATAATTTTTCTCATCGTATGCCTACTCCCTCTGTCTCATTTATCTACTGCCCCAGCCATTTGGTAAGATTCTCTTTTACAAAGTCATCGTCATGCAAATGAGGATACGCTGCATACACCCGGTCGATTTCTTCCATTTGATGCGGGCTCAGCTCCTCCTTATCCAGTAAGCACCAGCGGCCTTTCATCAGACCCTGCCTTGCCAGAACCTGATTGATGCCTGCGATGCTTCCCCTAAACTGATTTCTGGCATCAAAGAAGGCACCATTGGCATCGGTGACCTCCTGAGCCAGAGTCAACATCCTTTGGGGAATGGTATCGTGAAGCTGCCATTGCTTGATTTCTTTAAATAATTCCACTGCCCGTTTCGTCCAGACAGACCAGTGACCCAACAGGCCCCCTACAATTTTCTTCTGCCTCTCCGTATCACCGACCTTGAACTTATAGGTCGTCAGGAGGTCATTGACGATATTATCGTCATTCCCCGTATAAAGGGCGATTTCATCCCTTCTCTTTGAATGGCAGACGGCCCGGACGACTTCGGATGTCAGGTACCGGTCGAAGGGGGCGAGCTTGACCGCATACACATTGGGAAGCTCTGCAAAGGCTCCCCAGAAATCGAAGGAGAGCACTCTTCCCCCCACGGCAGGCTGCAGATAGAACCCGAACACGGGAATGATCTCCGCCACCTTCCTCGTTCTCTCCAATAACTCTTCCTCTGAAAGGGATCCGAGCCCTCCCATGCTCAAGAGACCTAAATCATAGCCAACGTCCTTACTGAACTGCGCTTCTTTAACCGCTTGTTCCAAGGGACCGCATATCCCCGCCACTTTGATAAAAGAATCAGGCACACCCGCATTCCTGACCTCTTCCATGGCAAGTTTCAGGACTTTCTCATATAAACCGAATCGGGGATCCCGGATTTCAAACTGTGTCGTATGTACGCCGACTGCAAGTCCTCCTACACCTGAATCGATATAATACCTGGTGAGCGCACGCTGACTCTCTTCATCCAACTTTTTATCCCTGGACAAGGCCAGTGGATGGGCAGGGATGAATGCCCCTTCATGTAAGGCTTTTTTGACCGGTGATGGTAACATTTAAAACGCTCCTTCACGCTGTTGAAAATGCGTCGGTTTATTGTAGGTCACTCCGTCCCGCTCCACCCAATCAGCCGTCCAATCGATCATTTGCTGCATGGTGACCTTCGGATATCCAAACAGTTTATGAGCCTGGGATGCATCATTTAACAACGCCGTGGATTGCTCCACATTCACGAAAGACACAGGCTTATTGAACCGCTTCGCAAATTCTTTCGCGAGCCAGCGGACGGAAATGGTTTCCGGCCCCGTCACATTCAGGATTTTCGGCGGGGAGTCGGTGAGAAGCAAGGATCGAATCGCATATTCATTGGCATCCCCCTGCCAGATCACGTTCACATTCCCCATCGTGAGATCGACGGGTTGATCATTGTATACCTGCCTCGCCACTTCCAGGAGGACACCATAACGAAGATCAATGGCATAGTTCAATCTGAATATCAGCATAGGCGTATGATTCTTATGAGAGAAGTACGTCAGGACACGCTCCCTTCCAAGACACGACTGAGCATATTCCCCGATCGGATTGACGGGATTCGTTTCAGAACAATGGCTGCTCACGACTTCGGTCAAAGGATAGACATTTCCTGTAGAGAAAGCGACAATCCTCGAATCCGGAAACTTCTCCGCGAGCCTCCCAGGGAGATAAGCGTTCATCGCCCATGTGAAATGCTCATTTCCTGTAGTTCCGAATTTATTCCCTGCCATATAAATGATGTTTTTCACATCCGGAAGCGTCTGTAAATCTTCATCCTTCAATAAATCAACAGAGATCGTATGAATCCCGCTTGCATTTAGTTCATTTCGTAAATCGGGAGTGGAAAACCTTGAAACCCCGTACACCTTTTTATTCAAACCTGCCTCATCAATGGCCCGTTTCGCAAGCTTCGCCAATGTCGGTCCCATCTTGCCGCCCACACCGAGGATCATGATATCGCCATCGACTTTTGTCAGATCATTCACCAGTGCCTGGGATGGTTCTGTCAAAAAGTCCTCTAATTCGTTGATCGTTTTCATCAAACCACTCTCCTAAATTGTTAGATTGAACTTTCAGAAAATTACTTATCAACATCTTATGAATCTCATTATTAAAAGACAAGTCTTTAATGAGTCTTTAAAGGTTGAGCTTCAAAACAATGAACATCATTGATTTTGACAATTCAGATAATTATCAGTATGATAATGATAAAAAGACATGTCTATTTAAAAGTATCTTTTAGGGGATGAGTTTATTGAGAAGTACGAAACCGATTCATGACAACTCTGAAATCAACATCGGGATCATTGGCCCTGAAGCCCTTGTCGATCAAATCAAATTGACCTTAAAGTCATTTCCGAACTTCAAGCCGTTTTTTGGAATAATCAAACCCGGGAGTGTCATTGCCGAAGTGGTCAAAGAATTAATGTATGATGTGGATGTTCTCATGTTTACGGAATATCACGTATACAATCTCGCGAAGCAGTTTCTGGACTTTTCCATCCCCGCCCATCCCATACCTCTTATGGGAACCGGCTTATACAGATCCCTGTTCCTGATCAAAAACAACCACGGGCTGAAATGTCTTTCCATTGATACGATCGAAAAGAAATACGTGGAAAAGACCCTGGTGGAACTCGTGGAAGAAGATTATGAATTAATGGTGTTCCGAAATCATTCCAAAACACCTTTGATCAGTGACATCGTCTCTTTCCATGTTGAAAACCATGAAATGAAAGGCGCCATCGCCCTTACAGGAATCCAGGAAGTCTATACACTTCTAACAAGCATGAAGATCCCGTGCGAATGGGTCACACCAACCCAGCAGGATATGATCGTATCCCTCGAACGTGCCCTTCTTGCAACGGAAACCCGAAGGAACAAGGAATCTCAGATCGTATTCGGGTTAATCAATGTCGACGATTTCAAAAAAGTGACGGAAAAGTATCATTCTGAGCACGATGTCCAATTATTGAAACTGAACATCCAACAAATGCTCCTTGATTACATAAAACAACTGGATGGCCATCTAATCAATCTTGGCGGGGAAGAATACTCTTTCATCACCACCCGCGGTATCTTCGAAAGGGAAACCCGGGGCTATAAGTTCATTCCCCTCCTACAAGAGACGAATAACGCAATGGGGATCACCTTAAGCATCGGGGTCGGTTTCGGGATGACGGCTGCCGAAGCAGGCAGCCACGCACGGCTCGCATTAAGACAGGCGAAAGATTCAGGTGGAGATGTCTGTTATATCGTGAGAGAAAACAGGAGCGTCCTCGGCCCCGTTGATATTACGACCAACACACAGTACGAGCGGTACGATCTGGCTATAACCGATGCCGATTTATTGGACCGGGCTGAAAAGGCCGGGATGTCCGCTTCCTATATGACCAAGCTGATGGCCCGGGTTGAACGGTATGGAATCGTGGATTATACCGCTCAGGAACTGGCATCCACCCTGAACATCACCGTCAGGAGCGCCCACCGGATCCTTCTGAAATGGATGGATGCCGAGCTCGTCGATATCGTCGGTGAGGAGAAATTGACGCATAAAGGCCGACCGCGGCGCATTTACCGGTTGAGCTTTACGATGGATGAAAAGGTACAATAGAATTCAGGCTTCCTGAATTCTATTTTTATTTACCAGACTGTACGGAAACCGGTCTCGCTGTCTCCCTGCTTTCATTCGCCGCTTCAATGAAACGGATGATTTCCAGCGTTTCGTTTGAGGGTACCCTTGATACCCCATCTTGAAAGAAATCCATGATCTGTTCTATTAAACTCACATAATAAGGCTTGCTGTCAGCCTGTATCCCCACATACTCCGTCCCCTTTTCAAAATGAACAAGAGCTCCGAATTGATGATTCCCTGCACGATTCCCCCTCACCGTCCCAAACCTTCCGTCTTTCCAGCGGGCGTTGATGCTGACATGTGTATCATTCGAGAAGACCACGACACTTTCTGATCCTTCTCCGAGCAGGGTAAAAAGCATCTCGATGGAGTGAATGCCATACCAGAAAAATCCCGGCTGTGATTCTTGAAGCTCCATGGGGCCAAAACAATCGGCACCGATGATCTCTCCAAGGTCCCTCCTTCCCGCCACTTTTATTAAAGGTTCTGCAAACCGGAGAGCCGATGTGCTCATGATCGGTGTGTGGTGACGCTCCGCTAATCGAACCATCTCCACAGCGTCATTCGTCTTTAAACTGAATGGTTTATCAATGAAAATCGGTTTCTGATACACGACCAGTTTCCGTAATTGCTCAAGATGAATGCCCCCATCAACGGATTCCAGCAATATGGCATCCGTCCCTTCGACTGCCTTCTCCAATGAATCGACGATTTCCACGCCATATCCCCTGACAGCTTCCGTGAACTTCTCAATCCTTGAAGCACTAAGTTCAAGGTGAGGAGAGCCCCCGGGAAACGCCTTCACCACTTTCCCGCCCCGGACTGGGTGGGGATCGAGAGGGTCATTTAATAAACGAGTGAAAGCGACCGCATGAGACGTGTCGAGCCCAACCATTCCAATTCCCAAATCTCCCATTCTCAGCACTCCATCCCTATTTAATCCCGGACATCTGAATGCCTTCGGTGAAATAACGTTGGAAGAACAAGAAGATGAGGAATGTCGGAATAAAGGACAGGGTCGAACCGGCCATTTCGATTCCAAAGTTCCCTTCCTTCCCAAGGATCGAAGCCAAACCGACCGTCACCGGAAACATTTCTTCCCGTGTCATATAAATCAATGGCTGAAACAAGTCATTCCAGTTAGAGATGAAGGAAAACGTACCGACGGTCGCTACAACCGGAATCGATAAAGGCAGGATCACTTTGAAGAACACTTTAATATCGTTGGCCCCGTCAATCCGCGCCGCTTCCTCCAGGTCATTCGGAATACTTTGCAGGAACTGCCTCACCAGGAACACACCCATGATCCCCCACAGTTCAGGAACGATCAGGGCCCAATACGTATTGATCCACCCGAAGTCCGCAAACATGATATATTTCGGAATGATGAGCAACTGCTGGGGGATCATGATGACGGCCATGAACACCCAGAAGATGATTTCCCGGCCCGGGAACTTCTTCTTGGCAAAAATGTACCCGAGGATCGCGCAAAAGAACATTTGGCTGAACACCGGTACAATCGTAATCACGACCGAGTTGAAGATCCACCTTAGGAAAAGCCCGTTTCCGATCAAATACGTATAATTACTCAAAGTCGGTTCATCGGGTATCCAGAACAACGGATCCAACAGGGCATACTGCATATCTTTGAAAGAACCTAATGCCATGATGACAAACGGCAAAAGGAAACAGAAAGCCAAGATGGCTAAAGCGATATATTTAATGAGTTTTCCCATTTTCCACACTCCTTTCCTCCTACGATCAATAATACTTCGTATCCTGCCCCATATACTTTCGCTGGATGAGCGAAATGACAAGGATGATAAAGAACAATACGTAGGAAAGAACCGCTGCATAGCTTAAATTCAGCCCTCCGAAACCTTGCTGATACAAATAGAATACAATCGTAGTGGTCGCATAGTTCGGACCGCCGCCTGTAAGCAGGAAGGTGGAGTCAAAGATCTGGAACGAACCGATCGTCGTGATGATGGCGACGTAAAAATGAATCGGCTTAAGTAAAGGAAACGTGACCGACCAGAACATCCGGAACGGTGTCGCCCCGTCGATTTTCGCCGATTCATACAGCTGTTTATCGATCGATTGCAAACCGGCGAAGTAATAAATCATCGTACTCCCGGCCACTTTGAAGATACTTAATCCTGCCAGGACAATCAGTGCCTGACTGGAATCCGACAAGAACAACTGCGTATCTATGCCGATAAAGCTCAAGAGATAGTTCACCATCCCTGATTCCGTTCCCCTGAACAGCCATCCCCAAATCCCTGCTATGATGACAAATGAGGTCACCACAGGCAAAAAGAAAATCCCTTTAAAAATCCCCTTCATCCATACACCCGAATTGATGATCAAGGCAAGAATCAATCCAAGGGCCATCGTTGGAACGATATAGTACACAGAGAATAGAACCGTATTCCAAATCGCTTTCCACGCAAGTTTATCTTCTAAAAACCGCATCCAATTCTTCATTCCTACAAATTCAGGATCCCCGATGATCTTCCAATCCAAAAATGTCAGAACAAAACTGAAGGCAAACGGGAATATTTGAAAAATCAAGAAATGAATCAACGTCGGTATGAGAAAAATATAGACGATGGCGTTCCGGTCCCATTCACGCTTCATCCGTGACTTCAAAGGCATTTTTTTGTTTTTTACGCTCAGCTCACGTTTAACCGTTTCTGTACTTATCAGCTTCATCACCTTCTTCTTATGTAAGTTAGGAAACAGAGAGCACCAATCTCTAAAGAGATCAATACTCCCTGTCCCGTACACCTATTGTTTAGCAAGTTCCGCTTTGATCGCTTCCGCTGCAGCATCGGCTGCTTCTTTCGGCGATTTCTCCCCCGCCATCATCGTTTGCACTTCAGCCTGAATTCCCGGCATGATCGCACGTCCGATCGGATGGATGACCCCTGGTTGAGCATATTGTGTGTACTCAGCAAGCTGACTTAAATATTTCTGATCATCAAAGATATCCTTTGCCGATTCACGTGTCGGGATATACTGTGTCACGGTGTTGAACTTACGTTGGTTTTCTGCATTGGTCACAACTTTGATGAATTCTGCCGCAGCATCCGGATTGTCACTGTTAGACGGAACCACGAACATTCCCGTCGTACCGTAAGTTGCCTGTTCTTTATTCTTAAGAGGCGGGGCAATGACGAAATCCATGCCGCTCTTTTGAAGATTGGTTAAAGAGATTCCCGATCCCTGAACGGCTAACATCTTTCCACCGTTCCAGAGGGCATCATGTTCCATGGCCGTCACGGAATCTTCCGGAATCCAACCTTTTTTGTACATATCATTGATGAAAGTGAATGCCTCGACACCGGCTTCATTATTAATTTTCACTTCATCATCCTGAGTGATGACCTCTCCGCCTGCCTGCCATAGGAATGGATAGAGAGTCCCGTTCATGGAACCTCCACCCTGATAGCTCAGTGCGTAAAAGCCTTTATCCTTGGCCTTTTTAGCCCAGTCAGAGAACTCATCCCATGTCGCTGGCAGCTTTTCGGGATCTCCACCGATTGCTTTGATGACTTCTTTATTGTAGAAAAGAGTGTAAGCTTCCTGAAGGATCGGAAGGCCGTATGTTTTGTCCTTCCATTTTGTCGAAAGAAGTGCCGTGTCAACGAAATCATTCATATCGTTATCCTTTAAATATGGATCAAGCTCGAGTAGCATTCCTTCGTTTGCATATTGAGGCATTTGGTCCGGGATCGCGTAGAAGACATCCGGACCGTTATTGGCGGCTAATGCCGTCAACACTTTTTGATCTCGGTTTGCCCAAGGGATGGTTTCAATTTTCACTTTTACATCAAACTTATCTTCGTAGGAGGCAACGATCTCATCCCACATCTTTTTCTCTTTATCCGCATCCCCTGTGAAAGGATGGACCCAAACCGTGATTTCACCTGAGACTTCCCCATCCCCTGCTTTCCCGCCTGCTTTTTCATCTTTCGAACTACAAGCGGCTAATAAGATGAGCCCCATGACCAGTATTAAGAGAAACGATAATTTCTTCTTCATGAATGATCCCCTCTTCATTTTTATTATTTTTATAAATTGCTCAACCCCAAACGCGATCCGTTTCCCACCTCCTTGAGATTCTGCATCACCACTTTGTAAAGCGCTTTCAAATTCTCTATTGCTTGCTGCAGAATAAAAAATCATTTGATTACTGCTGAATAATTGTTAAAATATTCATAACCTTTACACAAGTCTAAAACGTTTTTGATTAAGAGACAAGTCTCTTAATTGTCTTTAATAGGAAATGGGGAAAATAGTATCGTTTGGTTTATATGACGGATGAAATCTTTGAAAGGGGTGAGAATGATGGGCGGCTGGGAAAGATTTAATTCGATTGTGTTTGTGATGTTGAAGCTTGCTTATATGAATATTCTTTGGATTTTTTTCACTTTTTTGGGGCTTGTCGTGTTTGGTTTCTTTCCTGCAACGGTCTCTATGTTCACCATTGGACGGAAATGGTTGAAGCACGAGGAGCCACTTCCCATTTTCCATACATTTTGGCATACATATAAGAAGGAATTTTTAAAGAGTAATGGATTTGGCCTTATTTTTATCGTGATCGGATATGTGTTGTATTATGATTTCACCTTTATCGGACTGAATAGCGGGAAGCTTACCTTCCTCGTGCCGGTACTCGTGCTGATCCTGATCGCTTATGTCATCACCCTGCTGTTTTTCTTCCCGGTTTATGTGCATTTTGATTTGTCGTTCCTCAGGACCTTCAAGCAAACCTTACTGATTGCCTTAACTTCTCCTTTAGAAACTGTTCAGATCCTTCTTGCCTCCGGTCTGTTATATGGGGCTGTAAATCTTCTGCCCGGCATTACTCCTTTCTTTACCGGGAGCGTGCTTTCCATGATGGTGATGTGGATCAGTTTAAAGGCATTTGAAAAAATCGAGAAAAAGAAAAAAAACGTGTTTGAACAGCATCGAGAATCATTATGACGACGACTTCCGCCTATATGGCGGTTTTTTTTTGAAGAATGAACCTGTAGGTCTTCTGCCCCATCTAACATTACGACGATTTAAAGACTTGTTTCCATGGTTCTAAATCGATAAAAATAGGAATAACAACAGTCGAAGCTTTCTTAGTGGCAAAAATAGAAAGCGCTTACTTATATGTACTATGAAGTAATGAATGAAGGAGGCGGGGAATCGTCACGGGTATGAATTGAATCAACAGAGGAGATGGGTGAATGAAAAAGAACATGAAAGTGTCAGGTTTTGTTTCATTGATTTTTGTCATGATGATGGGAGCGATGTTTACGCCGGCAGGAGCGGCAACAGCCGATACCACTCCTTCGTTTGGGGAGCCGGTAAATCTCGGGGATCCCATTCAAAGCGTTGCTGTATATGACTCTGCCTATGGGAAGGAAGATGGTCATGATGTCATGTATACGACGGCTTCCGGGCATCCTGCCATTTTCCAGGTAGTGGATCTGGAAACCGAGGAAGTGCTGAGGACGTATTCTCTTGAAGGCACGGGGGCCGTTTGGACTCATATCACGGTACCGAATGGAAATGTCTACATTGGTGGGAACGGGTATTTATATGAGTACTCCCCCGAAACACAAGAAGTGAAGAATCTTGGTGGCATAGGAGAAAGTGTCGTGTACGGATTATCGTATGATGAAGAAGGACGCGTCTATTTCGGATCTTATCCGAACGCGAAAGCAGGCATGTATGATCCTGCCACTGGTGAAATGACGGATTTCGGGAACGTGGCTCCGAATGAAAGTTACACCCGGTCGACGGCCTATCACGACGGGTATCTGTATCTCGGTGTCGGCGTTGATAACTATCTCGTCAAATTGAATGTGGAAACAGGGGAGTATGAGAAGATTTCCCTTCCGGATCACGTCATAGAAGGGACAAGCGTCTGGCAGCTGGACGCGTTCGGTGACTATATTGTAGCCGGGGTAGGTGGCGGAGATAACTCCCTGTTATTCTATGACACGACGACAAACTCATGGGAAGACACCTACTACGAAAATAATAAAGGTCTGCGCCTCATCCAAGGTCTCCCGGGCAGTAACAAAGCCTACTTCCAACAAGGCGGCCGGATCATGGAGATTGATTACGAAACACTTCAGGCAACGGATACCGGTGTCCGGTTCGGAACCTTCATCCGGAATACCTCATGGGTTGAGCTTGAAGGGGACCCTGATTTCCCCGGCTATTCATTGGTGACCGTCCAATTCGCCGGACAAGTCACATTCATGAACCTGGAAACAAAAAAAGTGAAAACGATCCAGTACCCCGTGGCGGGTAATCCCATTCCGATCCAAACCCTTGAAAAAGGACCGGACGGCAATATGTATATGAGTGGATATCCAGGTGGAAAAGGAGCCGTATACAACACGACGGAAGAATCATCTGAAATGTTCACGCTCGGACAGGCTGAAGGCATGGTCGCCATGGGAGATCATATGTATTTCGGTGTCTACACCGGTGCAACTATATTTGACCTGGATACAACCAAGGACACAGTCGCACCGAAACAAATCTATGATATCCCCCATCAGGACAGACCGTTCAAGATGGAAGCAGTGAATGATAAACTCTACATCGGCACGATACCTGACTACGGAAAATTAGGCGGATCTCTCACCATCCTGGATCCTGCCGATATTGAAGACACGAAAGTGTTTGAAAACGTCATTCATAATCAGTCGATTGTCGGACTTGCGGAGCAAAATGGAAAACTATACGGATCCACTACGGTTGCCGGGGGTCTCGGCATCGATCCGACAGAAGAAGCAGCCAAACTATTCGTCTGGGATTTAGAAAAGAATGAGAAGATAACGGAATTTGTTCCGGATATCCCAGGACTTGATTACCACCCGAACATGATCAGCGGGATGAGTGTCGGACCGGATGGCTTATTATGGTCTGCAGCAGACGGAACGATTTTTGCCATGGACCCTGAATCTCTTGAAATCGTGAAGAGCAAAACCATTTATGAAGGGGTAAAAGACTACGGAAGATGGCGTCCGATCCATATCCGCTGGGATGAAAACGGGGTGATGTATACCACGTTAGCAGGTAAGCTGACAGCGATCGATCCAGCGTCCTTCGATTATGAAACCCTTGCCGTAACGGAACTAGCCACAATTGGGGATGACGGGGACATCTACTATACTTCCGGAAGTCGATTGATGAAAATCGATGTGCTGGAGTATACGTTGGAATCTGCAAGAGACCTGATTCAAAAGGAAGCAGCAGATGGACAGATCAAGCATTCAGTGGAAAAACAGCTTGTCAATTCCCTTACACAAGCGATTCATCATCGTGACAAAGGACATACCGATCAAGCAAAGAAGCATCTTCAGAAAGCACTGGAACAGTTTGAAAAGGCCAAGGATTCAGATGTAACAAATGACTTGAAGGTCAAATTGGCTTTAAAAACGATTGAGCTGTAAGACTACAAAAAATAACCCGGATGGTGCGTATGTGCACCGATTCCGGGTTATTTTTTTCCGAACGTTTCCTTCATCCGTTTCACAGGATCATATTCCATGGTAGCATCCCATTCCAATACTTGTCCCTCGTTCAGCAGCTCTTCCTTCAACTTATGATAATCGACACCCTGAACAGTTGCATCCTCATGAAAGGCAAGGGACACAGCAGCCCCCACCGATTGTCCGATGATCATGAACACAGGTTCCATCCGGATGGAACCATACGCAATATGGGAACTGGACAAACAAACCGGTACAAGCAAATTCGTACATTCATCCGCTTTTGGCAAGACGGCCCGGTACGAAATGGGATACGGTGAAATCGGGATTTCCACATCCCCTTCATTCACGCACCTTCCATCGATCACGACCCGTCTGCAGTGATGGGAATCCATTTGATACGACGCCAAGCCGATGGAATCTTCCACCTTTGTTTGCCCAAGGCAGTTCCGATCCGTCATGACATAGTCTGACACCATCCTTCTTGCCTCACGAATATACAACTGCGGCGGCCAGTGACCTGTTTCCGGGAATTCATCCTCAGGAAGGCCCCATTCACCCAGTTCCTTCCGGATGGATTCAGGGACCCGCTCATCATGACTTAAAAAATATAGCATGCCGAGATCATAGGTGACATGCTCTTGAAAAATCCTTTCCCTCGTTTCATAACCTGCATCCGGCCATTCATGATTCATTCCGATATAATCGGTGGACACCGCTCCATGATTATTCAGATCAGATTTAGCATTCGGTAGCATGATGTGGAGCTTCATCGCATCCCACACCCCTGCTTGAATATATCTCAGCAGCAGGGCATACCTTTCCGGATCATACAACGGAGGTTTTGGAAAGGGAATACGATGATCGGGATTTTTCGTTAAACAGATCCGAAAGTTATACGCTTGAATCCGGTGATCTCCCTCTCCATCATCAAGAGATCCTTCTTCCGGTTCCGTCACCCCTGGAAGCAGTCCACTTCCGGGATCCCCCTCTACGACATACGGATCCACACGAACTTCAAACTTATGATGGGGTTCGCCAAACCGTACGCCATTATAGGTTTCATTGTATGTGGCGTTGCCTTCCCGGCCAACGGCATAGGCCACATCCGCCCTCGCCATGATATCCCCTTCGTAGCTTGCATCAACGAAATAGCTGCCTTCAAACACCGTCCCGTTTTCCATGATGATTCTCTTAATCTTCCTATCCTGCATCACGACTTTTTCCGGGTGCTGGTTCAGATAGACAGGGATCTCATATTCGTTCAGCCAGTCAGTAAACACCGAACTCGCAGCTTTAGGCTCGAACGTCCACTGTTCATCTTTTCCATAGTACTCTCCGATTCTCCTATAAAACTCTCTGGACAAGCCTCCAATCGCCTCTTTCGCTCCGAAGTCCGTCGCACCCAGACCACTTGCCGTCATCCCGCCCATATGACGGCCGAATTCAGCAATCGCCACGGTCAGGCCCATCTTTTTCGCCTGAATCGCACAGGAGATGCCTGCAGGAGTCGCGCCGTACACAATGAGATGCTTTGTGATTCTTTCATCCCTTTTTTCACTCTTCCGAGACTTGTAATAATAAAGATTACGATAGTCCATGTACGTCTACCCCCTGCTCCTGCCACTCACGCTTACACTTCCTGACAGATTCCTTTACATAATGAAAGTAAAACTGAAGCATCTCCTCAGGCGAAAAGGAGGCAAAATTGTCTTTGGTTAGAAGGGCAAATAATTCCTTACTAACCGTCGGTGTCCGTTTTTCCAGGAAATCCAGCACTCCGTCCACGTAGGTTATGACCTTCTCCCTTCCCTCTACTCCATTGACCTTTTCAGGATCTACAACACGGGCCGGGAATAAGGGGACATTCCAGAACGTGTGGGCAGACAGGATTCTCTCTAGATCGATCATAATGGAGCGATATAGGCTTTTCTTTTCTCCAAAGATTGAAAAATAAGAGTTTACCAGATCCTCATAATCCTTCCCCCAGGTCAATCCAGCGTACATATGATTATTGATCTGCTGAATCCATTTCCAAGGATAGCCCGATGTGATGCCTGAATCATACCGTTTGATATGACACGGTACGATTAAATTCAGGAGTCCATCCACGCCCTGCTTCTTGTAATCTTCCACGTCCTGTCTTATCCTGTTGAAAAGCGGCGGGAATAGTTCACTTAACATGAAATGATCACTGTAATACTCAAGCACGGTAAAGGATCTACCTTTTTTCACTGTTTCCTTCTTCCAATCCAGCAAGCTGTCCGTCGCCCGGCTCTGTTCTTCTCTTTCTGAATGAATGGAGTTCGAGTAATCCCTGCCCCAATAGGCATATAAGACATCCACATCCGGTGAGACCTCCGTCCCTTCACTCCGTTCAAGCATATTCCACTCCAGTCCGGCGTTATAGACGATATGTTCAACCTCGACATTCAGGTCTTTTAATGCAGACTTCAATTTTTCCGTAAACCGGATGTACCCGGGCATGAAATCAGCATAATCATCCTGATGAATCCCGACATCTTCCGGCCAGAGGGATACCCTTGTCACAACCGGTGATTCTGAGCATATCTCATAGATCCGCTCCATGACGGTCTCTTGACTGACGGAATCCTTTAAAAAGTGGGTCGCCTGATTTTTATTTTCATTTAATAGGAAGGATAAGCTGTGTCCCCCAAGGGTCACATTCATACTCCGCTTCAGGAGCTCCCCTTCAATATATTTCTTCACCTTATCCCAAAGAAAGAAGGTGAAGAAGTATTCATTCAATCCATTCTTCGCTCCCCAATCGATCAGTTGGTTTATGTAAATCGGGTCATCGATGGTTTCGATGATATTGCCGCGTCGGGGGAAGAGGGGGTGTAGAATGCATGAGGCATCTTTCTCTTGACGATTCTCCTTTTTCTCACCAAAGTGAACCCACGAATATCCAAATTTCTTCTCACATACATGATACACGCCGTATAAAACCGATCGTTCTTCCTTGCCTATGATCCAAATTTCCTCCCCCTTATCAAGAACCGCAAATCCATCATTCTTTAAAGATAACGGGGTTTGAGAATAAGGGGACGATTGATATTGCTCCTCAAGCATCAAATAAATGGTTCCCGGGTGCTTATCATCGTCTGCGTCCATTCTCCGAACCTCTAACTCTATTCCACTATTCCTGTACAATCTTCGTAACTCCAGAGCGGCAAAACAGATAGTCATGTGATGGCTATCGTATGCGATGGTTTTCAGTAGAATCAACTCCTTATAAAGATTCCGTTCAATCCTTTACAATGGATCTATCTTTAAACATATCGTTAACCACCCGTCGTTAAAATGTCTTTAAAAGAAGCATAGTGACGATTCCCCCTACAATTCCCTCCTCACCCTCTTCACAAACTCCTCCACCCTCCGCGAAGGAACCCGGTCCTTCCTCCTGATCCATGCAAGATGAAGCAGTTCACTCCCCGCCCCTTCAATCTCCACCGGGATAATCGGTTGATTCGAATAGGGAGTACGGGGCCGGAATGAATAATCCATCCCAAGGGTCACGGCCACCCCACTTTGGACCGCCCTCTTAATCGCCTCCGTATTATTTGTGGTAAAAAGAATATCGATGGGGCCAAATGGCGATAAGGTATCGTGGGCAAATTGTTTAATATAATCATCGTTGTACAGAACGAAGGTCTCTCCAACGAGCTGCTGAGGTGAGAGTTGGTCGAATGCGGCCAACGGGGAATGTTCGTGAACGCCCGCCACCATCTTCCCCTCCAGGAGCTCCTCTGCCATCAGTTCGTGATGTTGAACTGCAAACGTCTCAGAGGTCAAAATCAGACCGATATCCAGTTCGTTATTCTCAACGCCCTCGACAATTTTCACCGGTCCCATTTCATGTATTTCCACCTTCACGTTCGGGTAATCGGTTTTAAACGCCGATACCATTTCGAGCAGAAGGTTGATGGGACCTGGGATCATACCGATTTTCAGTTCCCCTGTCAGCGTATCCGAGCACCGGTTCGTTTCTTCCTTCAGTTCTCCAATGGCAGCAAGAACATTGTCCACTTTCTTCATAATATTCTTCCCATCAGCCGTCAACGCTGTCCCCTGACGATTACGGGTAAAAATCTGCACTCCCAACTCCTGTTCCAGCTTGCTGATGGATTGACTCACGGCAGACGCGCTCACATGCAAATGATCCGCCGCCTTCGTCAGTGCCCCTGCCCTTGCCACCTCTGCTACATGCTCCAACTGTTCAATATTCAAGGCCCGTCCCTCCTTAAGTAATACTTAACTAAATGTTAGTTTTATTAAATTATAATAAATTTATGTGAATGTTAAAATAAATTAAGACATAAAAACAAGGAGGAAATACACATGACGAAGAGAGTAGCTGTCATTACAGGCGGAGCAAGCGGGATTGGAAGGGAAACTTCTCTGAAGTTTGCTAAAAAAGACGACCAGGTTGTTGTTGCGGACTCCAATGAAGAATTGGGTAATGAAACGGTCGAGATGGTTCGTTCCGCAGGCGGCGAAGCCATCTTCATCAAAACGGACGTGTCCAACCATGAAGACGTAACCAGCTTAGTGGAAAAAACCGTCGAAGAATACGGAAGAATCGACATCATGTTCAACAATGCCGGAATCGGGTCACCTACACCTGTACTCGATATGGACATGGATGCCTACCACAGGATCATCAATATCAACCAGCACGGCGTCGCATACGGCATCATCGCAGCGGCTAAAAAGATGAAAGAACTGAACATCAAAGGCGTCATCATCAACACCACCTCCGTATTCGGGGTACTCGCGTCACCGAACACATTTGCCTACCACGCGACAAAAGGAGCCGTAAACATGATGACCAAATCAGCGGCACTGGAACTGGCTCCATACGGCATCCGAGTCGTCGGCATCGCACCAGGAGTCGTGGACACCCCGATCATCCAAGGCTATAAAGACCACGGCATCATTGATTCCATGAAGGCGAAAGTAATGGGGAATAAATTGACCCAGCCTGAGCAACTGGCCAATGCGGTTTACCTTCTTTCATTGGAGGAAGCAGATGCGATTAACGGTAGCGTTGTAATGGCGGATGAGGGGTATGCGTCGTTTAAATAAGAAGCAGGGGGACGGTTCTTCTGCTTCCACCCCAAAAAAAGGAAGCAAGAGAACCGTCTCCTTGCTCCCTAACTCTTTCGATACTTATCCTCAATAATCATATAATTTTCATGATTAATCTTATCCCACTGTGTCTTCTTATAGTTAAGTCCTTTGAGTATGTAATTGGTCCACTCAGGATCATATTCCCTGAAGTATACTGATTTGGCCCATGCCTTTATTTCCTTATGCTCCGGATGCTTCTCATCACGGTATGCTTTAAGAAATTCATAAAAACCATGGATCCCCCCTACATCTTCGGGGGGAGATGTCTCTTCTCCATTCAGAAGGGTTGGATAGCCGAAGTAGTAATCGTCGACAATCTGCTCAAGCTTAATGGTAAACTGCCAACCATCACCGAAATCATAGGCATACCGGATTTTTCCATACTTCTCCAGATAATCATCGATCTTTAATCCAGTGGGTTTCCGCACTTCGACCTTCAGTCTTTCCAAAACATTCTTTTCAAATTCCAACATTTCAGGCGGAACCGATTTAAGCCGTTCCTCATACGCCGCCTTGTTTTTTTTATAGTGCTGATGATCAAGATAGGCTTCTTCATGGTCCGTGACAATCTTTTCGTCTTTCGTCAAGTCGAATTCATAGAGGTGATAACCTTCCCGAGGATAACCACTTCGGAAATTTGTGACGGTCTGGATGACGTCGTGAAGCCTTCTATATGTCGCTCCCGCTGGCATGATGACTCTTCTCCATATCAAAGGATCCGACTCTTCTAAATCGATTTTGACAATGTATGATTTCAATTTGGATTCCCTCCTAGTGAGTAGTTGATGAGAGAAAAACCGTGGTTCCCCCCTCGTTTTTATCATTCAAGAGAAGGTGTGCTCTGCCCCTCGACCTGCTCCCCCATAGAACTGCTAAACAAGTCACTTCTTCAACCTCTTTAACTCCTAACTATTATCTAAATATTTGTTTACATATACGAACAGCATAATACCAGTAATCCCTATGGTTAATCAAACGTTTGTTTAAAAAGACGTGGACCGTTCCCTTGGCTCTACAAAAAATATATTAAAAAACAAGGATTAGGGTAGCCATAGGGACTGAACTCATGGTTCACCTTTGAATCCCCTAGTGAAGTAAAACAATCCGCCCGTTATATTTTGGTTACATTATTATCACATACATACACCTCCAACTAAAACAAAAGACCTGAAGCATCCCCCTCAATTGTTTTCCCTCCTTATTCATATTTTAAATAGGTTGGAAAAGTGAAAAAGGTCCCCGCGGAGAATTTTTTCAAAAAACCTCTCAATCTCAAAAAGATTATCAATATCCTCTAACGGGTATATTTGCTTATAGAAGAATATAGAAAGGATGGTTCTGTGCTAACAACGATTTCGTGGATTTTTCTAGGGATAGGATTATTGTCTTCCCTGATCATATTAATGGATGTGTTCAAGCATCCGCAGAAGATGAAGATCATGAATGTGGTCTGGCCGATCAACGGGTGGTTCTTCGGGCCGATTGCTCTTTGGACATACTTTAAATGGGGTCGGGTAAAAGCGAAGGATTTAGAGAAGGAAGACAACCGCGGCCATGGGGTGAAAGTGTTCGTCTCCACCAGCCACTGCTCGGCAGGCTGTTCGTTCGGTGACGCGGTCGGTGTTCCGATCGTCGCCATGACTAGACTTGCCATTGCCGGTTCTACCTTATTCGCACATTATACCGTGGAATTCATACTTGCCTACTTATTCGGCGTCATCTTTCAATTCTACTCCATTTACCCTATGAACAAGGAAGATGGGAAACTCAACGCCTTCAAACAGGCAATCAAAGCCGACTCCCTCTCCCTGATCGCCTTTGAAGTCGGGATGTTCGGATGGATGGCCGTTGTTCATTATCTCTTATTCACTGAGCCGCCGAAGCCGACTGAACCTTCATATTGGTTCATGATGCAGATTGCGATGATACTAGGGTTTCTGACAAGTTATCCGGCGAATCAGTGGTTGATCAAGAAAGGGTTGAAGGAAGCGATGTAGAAGCAGGGGACGTCTCCTGCTTCTTTTTTGCGCCCTTTTCTCTACACCTTAATTCTGACAGCCTGCCTTTAGTAGATTCTGGTGATTGTATCCTGAGACGGTCAAAAGAAGGAAATCGAACAGGAAAATATAGTTATATTTTGAATAAATTATGATACAATACTAAAGTACTATAATTAAAGGAGGAGGAATGTAGAGTGAAAGCACGATTACAAAACGAAGCGGGAGTTACAAAAGAAGTGAAGATCGGATTCAGCTGGACGACTTTCTTTTTTGGGTTTTTCCCTGCCCTTATTAGAGGAGATTTAAAGTGGGCTGCCATTATGTTCATTACAGCTGCAATTGTTGGTGCCTTTACATTTGGATTTGGTGCATGGATTCCAGGAATCATATTCTCATTTGTATATAATAAAATCTTTATAAAAGATCTACTTGAAAAAGGCTACCGACCTGCTGATGAAACCACTAGAAGTGAACTACAATCCAGAGGGATCATCTCCGGTTTGTCAAAAGCAGTTTAATAGAGATCGTCATGATCTTTCGTTCCTATTGCCGCTCCGTTTTTTCTGGAGTGGTATTTTTATGGCTCATTTCTTAATCATGTATAACATTACAACGTTTATTGTAAAAAGAACTCACTAAATATGTATAAAGAGGAGAAGGCACTTTGAAATTTTGCACTTCATGCGGAAAAAAAATAGAAGGAAACACCCCCCACTGTACCGGCTGCGGGGCTAATATAAAAGGGAAAGAAACACTTAATAAAAAAGAAACCAGCATTCCTTCCTTTTCAACACTAACCTTAAAATCAAAAATCATCATCGGAGCCGCTCTACTTTTCTTCATTACCTGTATTTCTCTATATAAAGTGGGCGACTCCCTAACGAATAAAGCAAACCTGCTGACTGATTTCGAGGAATACTTAGAGACAGGCAATGTCGATGAATTAGTCAGTATTCTTGATTCAAGAAAAGATTCTGAAAAGGTTACAAAGAAAAATGTTCAGGCCCTTCTTACCTATTTAGAAGAAAACCCGGATCAAAAAGAAAGCATGATAACCCAATTACATAACAATGTAAAAACCGCTGATGCCCATACAGTTAAAGCCAATGATGATCTTGAGTCTCTCGACCAGCTGATTACCTTCGAAAAAAGAGGGAAGAAATTCCTGATTTACGACAATTATGATTTCATTATGGAGTCCGACCCCATGACGGTTTATTCCAATTACAACGACCTTCGTTATTACGTCAACGGAAAAGAAATCAAACCTGAATCCGGAGAAGGCGATAGTGTCAATTTCGGAACGTTCATACCTGGAACGTATAAAGTCAAGGCAGTCCTTACTTCCGATTTCGTGGAGTTGGAAAAGGAAGTCGATATTCAACATGTCGGACCAACGGACACGGATCTTTTCTTCGACATCGACTATACAACGATCCATACGAATAGCGAAGGTGCCTCCGTGTGGGTGAATGGAAAGGATACTGGGATAAAGACCACAGAAGACAACACCGCCGAAATCGGCCCGATTCTTACAGATGGTTCCATGGAGGTGCAAGTAAAGAAAGACATGCCTTTCGGGACAGTTCAATCCGATGTCCTGGCCATTGATGATGATGTACTTGATGCGCCTTTGGCGTTGAGCGACAAACAAAAGGATCAGGCCAAGGAAGGACTGAAACAATACTTCCTTAACCTTTCCAAAGCACTTGCCTATCAAGATGAAAAGTATCTTAAAGAGGAATCCAACGAAGTTTCACCCTTTGTTTCTTCTTCTTTTGAAGAGTTGGCGGGTGATGACTGGAAAACGTTCGGTTACATTACAGGACTGGAAGTAGATTCAAAAGCTATATATCTGGAGAAAGTGGATGGTGAATGGATGGCCACTCTGCCGGTCCACGCAGAATGGATGCAGGATTATGTGTATTCAGGAGACCCCATTTCATTGACAAAAGAGAGTGTTATGAGTAACTACTCTTTAAGCTATGCACCAAAAAGTAAAAAATGGAGTGTCGCCTCCTGGTCTTCGGCCTGGGATTTTGATGAAAGCAACGCTCAAAAGATCGATATCGATACAGCTGCACTGAAAAAACAAATGGAAACTGCACCGGCATTTAGTAACATTTCTCAAAAACAAGTCAGTGATGATGTGGAATCCTTTGTTGAATCCTTTATTTCCAATGGTGTTCAAGCATATAACAATCGTGACTTTTCAATTCTATCAGATGATATAGACTCCTCTTCCGCCTATTCAAAAACAGTTAAAGACTATATCGACCACCTCGAGAAAAAAGGAATAACCGAGGATCTCGTCAACGTTGAAATAGTGAAAGTCGAACCATTGGAAGATGGCTCTTACTACGTTTATACATCGGAAGAATACAATATTTATTACAATGACAACACAGGGAAATACAAAGCATTTGAAGGCAAGTACAAAATAACTTCTACAGATGATGGCTTGAAGATGTATGATCTCGTATCGACTGAAGAAGTAGATAGTAGGGATCTATAAGCAAGCATTGAAAGCATAGGGGCGGATCTGAAGTTTCCTCATAACAAAAAGAAGCACGTGAACTGTCCCCGTGCTTCTTTTTAGGATAATAAATGAATTCAAACTTTATGGTTATCAATCTGAATCAGTCTACTAAAACCCCATATTCAACAAAGATTCAATCTCATCCATGAACTCCATCACACTCGTGCGAATCACCAGGTAAGTAATGAACATAGACAACGCCGACGCTCCCGCAGCCAAGTATACCTTGTTAACTGACGATTGATATTTCATTGCTCTGTCGTACACAACTATTGCCGGCATAATGACAATGGCATAAAGAATTGAGACCCCTGTCAGAATAAGTGTAAATTGAACTGAACCCATTAATCCAGTAAGAATCGCTACTACATTCAATGAAGCAAATGGAACGAGAACGCCACCGAAGTGAGCCAGTAACTCTTTCAAAGAAAACCCTTGAGACATCAATTTCCCTGCCAGAAACACACTAATCAGCGCTCCCACAATAAAGATCAGGGAAAACATAAGGAGGGATGATGTAATATGGAAAAACGGCAAAGATTGTGTTCCCATCCCATCCTCAGAGAACAAACTTCCAAGTCCACCGAACATCGCTTTAAATAATTTATTCACCAAAAAATAGATGCTTAGTGAGAAAGCTATGACAAAAATGCAAATCGTAATAAGTCCATTAACAAACTGTTGATCTCCACCCTCTAATGCTACAGAAGGTTTTTTCAGAACTTGTAATGCATAATTCCAGTATTTAGATACATTTTCCTTAGCCTTTGTCACACTTTCATTTACTTGAACAGGCTCTCTTGCAACTGTCTCCGAGGCAACAGCAACTTCTTCGCAAGCACTTGGCTGATGGTTATTTTCAGTCTCCATTAAACCGGCTCCACATTTCCCGCAGAACTTACCAGAATCCTGTTCATTCACACATTTCGTGCATTTCATCATGTCGTTCCCTCCATTAAATCTCATTTCGTTCTGTATCATGAATATCGATTTTCTTAATTTTAAACGCTGAATCTTCTTTTATGATGGTATATATTTTCTCACGATCATATGTAGTCTGTTCTCCGAGATGGTTGGTGAAAATGAAATTCTCGTTTGTGGTAATTTCAAATATGCCCTCTTCGGCCTCTTTAGAATTCAAGATCGTATTGTCTCTGAAATCATAGGAATAATCCTTATCCTGCAAATCTCCTATATACTCAACTAATTCCTTCTCTGCTAAACTTCCGGAAAGCAGGTAGGAAGAAATTAACGTATAGTCCCGGGTATTCAAAGCCTGTTCATATGAATCCCTGAAATCGAGTACAAACTGATTGGCTTCTTCCATAGAAGTTGATGAGTCAGCAGATAGGTTCTCTTCTTCCTCTGCAAATACGAAAGAAAGACTTCCCCATGACCCTTGTTGCTGTGTGACCTCTTCACTCTTTAAAGACTCCCCATTCGCTTGCGACAATTCCGCAAACATGGTCACTTCCTTGTCTTCCGGAAATGGGCCAAGGTACTCCAGCTCTTGCAACGACTTCTTCGTGCTTTCTCCATTTATAAACAAAACGGCTTCAGGAAAATTAGTATCAATCGCATATGTATCCCCGTTAAATTCCAGATTATACTTTGAGTCACCGGATTTCGTCGATTTCACTTCAATATCATCTTCTATGGAGAATTCTCCGTAGAGATTAGCGGCATCGGCTTTTACCGTATATGTGCCAGAATAGGCTTTACCCACCTCAACAGGTTCACTGCTGTCTTTCACACTCACCGTTTTATCACCAATCTTAAACGTAGCGGGCTCCATATTAGTTGTAATGAAGACTCGATTGGGAACCGCTTCAATGTCATATGTTTCATAAAAACCTAAGATGGAATCTCTCTCTACTTTGAAAACATCATGACCGCGTTGATCCTTAACAAAAGCATCAAATGTCAGGTCACTCTCTGTAATGGAAACCAATTGTTCCCTCATATCTTCCCAATCCAATGCCTTTATATAAGAGAAATACTGTTTCTTATTTAATAATGAATCTTTGTCGAACGCTATGTATTCAAGAAAACCTTCCTCACTATTACTCGTCATGGCATTGTCCATCGATTGAATTTTTTTCATAGGATCATAAATTGAAGATAATATCATATGAGTGCTAACCAGACCTACAACCAACATACCGGCAATGAACAGAGACACCTTCTTCTTCTTAGACAATGTAGTCTTGGGAACCTTCTTGATCGATTCCTCCTTATCCACCTCCCTCTTAGCTCCACAACTTTCACAAAAAGCCAGGTCATTTTTTAGTGATTCTCCACATTCTGTACAGTAACTCAACTTTCGTCCTCCTTGTTAGAAACTCACTTCATTTGGAAGCAGGTTCCATTATATCATCTAACCAACCCGACATTGGGTAATATCAACTACACCATGTAGTAAAATATACCTATTTTATATTTGGCATTTTTTATCTTTCACAATTCGAGGGTAAAAGTAATAGAACACCCATCTCTTCTCGTTTTCCATAATTTCTTACATAGCTTTACCCCTTTACATCCCGGCCCTAGACTAATTCTAATCAAGTACCGTCCCTACTTAACTCCCCATTTAACTTTTTTTTCTGAATAAAACTACTTCTTATTTTCCGACAACTTTTTACAAAAACTTTCAATTGTGGTGGTATAATCAATTTTTATCGAATGAATCAAAAGTCTTATATAAAAGCTTTTTACTGGAATTTCATAGAGTCTAAGGGCTTTTTAAAGGTATTAAAATACTAAAGAATTTCACTTCAGGGGGAACCATCATGTTAAAACGTTTTACATTTAATAGCTTACGTATGAAAATGATTGTCATCTTTTCATCTCTTTTTACCGTCATTCTAATTGGGTTAGCTGTATTTTTGTATGTGCAGCAAAGTGAGAAAATAAAAGCAGATGCACAGTCAAATTCAGAATCAATTGTGAAACAGATCGATTTCGGGATTAATATGTTTCTGGAGAAGTATGATTCTACGATTAACATTTTAAGCAATCAATCTTTAATAGTAGATTACTTAAAGAGTACAGAAGATAAAGCAGGAGAGGATTCCTTGGAAGCCAAAGTACTCCATAAAAGGGTTTCCAATGAATTTGCTTCTTTCATCAGGCATAATCCAGCAGTAACAAATATCTATGTGACTGCGATGAATAAAAAGATTTTAATAGAACCATCAGTCACTCTCCCTTCAGATTTTAATCCGTTAGACGCGCCCTGGTTCAAAGGAGCCAGTTCTGACCGGGAAGAAGCATTTTGGAGTGAGCCTTATGAAGATAAGTCATCAGGTGAGTTTATTGTTACATTATCTAAAGTCGTAACAGAACAAAACTCAAGCAAAGTTCTAGGAGTCATTGCGTTCGATATCAAAATCGATCAGCTACATGAGTTGGTCAAATCCATTGATGTGGATTACCAGGGGTACTCGTTTCTCTTCGATCAGAATGCCGTCGCAATGGTTCATCCAACAGAAAAAGGGAAGAACCTTATGAATCTTGGATTTATTAAAGATATGTATGACGCAAGTGACGAAAGCGGAAGACTCGATTACGTGTTTGGCAAACAGGATCGGGTATTATTTTACAATACCATTAAGGAAACCAACTGGAAGGTTGGAACGGTTTACATAAAGAAAAACATGCTGGAAGAAGCAACGGATTTACGAAATACACTCTTGCTCCTCACTCTTATTATCATCGTGCTGATTTCTACTATTACGACTGTCGTTGCGAGAAGTATTACAAAGCCATTGATCCATTTGAATAAGCAAGTAAGTAAAGTAGCTCAAGGTGATCTGACCGTGTCCGTCCAATCAACAACAAGTGACGAATTGGGGCAACTGACCAGGAACTTCAATTCAATGGTTATGAGTATGAGAGAAATTATTCAATCGGTGCAATCCTCCGTTAATCAGGTAAAAGAATCAACGGAAAGCCTTAGTGCCATCTCAGAGGAAACGACTGCGTCAAGTGAAGAAATCTCCCGTGCCATGGATGAAGTCGCATATGGTGCAACCCAGGCTGCAACAGACTCAGAAGTGGCGAACCAACGAACGATGGACTTATCGACTCAAATTGAAGAAGTGGATGCAGCATCCAACAAGTTACTTACCCATTCAAGAAGTGCATCTACCACAAGTGAAAATGGCTTGAGACAGATGACCAATCTAAAAGAAAAGGCACATCGATCCAATGCAGTGCTTCATACAGTAGAGTCCGCTATTCATAACTTATCGAAGAAAATAAGTGAAATTGATACAGTCATTCATTCCATAAATGCCATCTCTGATCAGACGAACCTGCTTGCACTCAATGCGAGTATCGAAGCAGCAAGAGCCGGGGAACATGGAAAAGGGTTCGCGGTAGTGGCCGAAGAGGTCAGGAAGTTGGCCGAGCAATCAGCCAGGGCAACAGATCAGGTAAGGATGACCATTCAAGATATACAAAGTCAATCTAAACAGGCAACCATTGAAATGAACACTACGAGAAAAATTGCTGATGAACAAACACTTGTCGTCAACGAAACTGAAAATGCATTCCATTCCATTTCATCCATGATTGATAACATGGTTTCATCAATCCAAGGAATTTCACAAAAAGTTGAATTCATGACAAGCCATAAGGATGATGTGGTGGGGGCTATCCAAAGTATTTCTGCAACGGCGCAGCAATCGGCTGCATCCAGTGAAGAGGTAAGTGCATCGACGGAACAGCAATTGATGGCATTGAACTCCATCGCTCAATCGGCCGCCAGTTTAAATGAGGCCAGCATCTCATTAGCTGAGATCAGTAGCAAATTCAACGTTTAATTTATGAAGAAAAAGGTGATATTAAATGAGTGCGGAAGAATATACATTATATTGTTATTGTGCTGAATTTCATTCCGAAATAAGAAAAAGCTTGTCTGTAAATGAAACCTCTACCCAACTTGCCAGAATGCTTTCAAAGAAATTAAATCCACACCAAATTCAACAAGTGATTCAGGACATAGAACTGATAAAAAAAAGAGGAGGTAACGTCCTGAACTATTTTATTACTATTATTCATCCAATAATTTAGGAGCCTCAGGGACAGGTCCCTCGGCCCTCTAAATCGGTGCCTTCCGCTTGTAAGGGTAGTTTACAAAAGGATGACTTGGGAGGTAGCTGAATGGTTTGATGTTCCCTTCAGTTAAAAACACCCTATAGATTGGACACTGAAAGAAGTGACTTATCTATAGGGTGTTTATTTAGGAGATTCACTAGCCAGAAACTCTGTTATTACTGCCCCCGAATGAATCCATTTCCTCTTTCCTATTCAAAACTCCGATACTATCTCCTCCATCTTCTTCTCAAACCGCTTCTTAAGTTCATCCTGTTTTGAAGAATCTACTTTCCCACTGGTCTCTCCCTTATTATACTCATAGGCAATGACCTGCCATTCCTCGAAGTCTTCAGCCATTCCCTTCTTTTCTATATCCTTCTCGAACAATTGATATATGCGATCGCTGCCCTGATGGAGGTTGATTCTGCTGGGTCAGAGTTAGTGCCCCTTTTGTAATCTGAACCGTCATGATAACTTTCGTACGTGTCATGTACATACGTACCCAGGTCAGTGTATTCTGTTTTCTCTATTTGAAATGCTTCAGCTTGCGAAGAAAATCCTTCGATTTATTGATTGTGATGGCAACAACCATGTTTTATAAGAAGATTGCCTATTGAATTCATCGAGGTTCATATATGCACTAATAAATACTTCCTGCACGATATCCTCGGACATACTCCAGTCCTTACGGTATGTATAGGCAAGATTGACCAGAAGCTTACCATACCTATCAATAAGCTCCATTGACTGCTGCCCCATTTCGTACACACCTTTTTCTTCATTTCTACTTGTTAGACGTTGGAAATGTCTTGTTGGACTCAAAATGATACTTTTTCATAAAAATAGTCTCACAGAGCCATGGGGACAGGCACCCTGGCCTCTTACTCTCAAAAAGAGCTGCGGGACCTGTCCCCGTGGGTATTCGACATTGACCTGGCGATTTAATAAAGAGAATGAAAAGCTGGTTCATATTATGGATGAGTTAATTAATGGATCAATAGCATGGAGAAACACCATCCTTTTCCTCCCCAAAAAAACGGCCCGTTTGGAAAAACTCACTCCAAACGGGCCGTTTTTTATTTAACTGTCTCTGAGAGCCTATAGTTATTCAGTGGCCCCGATTTGAGAGGGGCTTATTTTTTTATTCTAAATTATCTATAGCGTATTGAGCTTCCTCAGGAGTAAATTGTTCTCCATTCTCAGACACTAATTGATCATAAATTGCATCAGTAGACATATCCATCATGTCAGCATAAGATTCAGCTTTTTTTAATGCATTTTCTTTCCAATCATGTTTGATGTTATCCATGGCATATTGTGCTGCTTCTTCTGGAAATTGCTCCCCATTTTCAGAAACCAATTGATCATGTATAGCTTTTTTTGACATATCCATCATCTCAGCATAAGATTTAGCTTTTTTTAATGCTGCAGTATATTCTCTTGGAACGTCTTCTTTTTCTTCTTTCTTCTCTTCCACAACTTCTTTCTTTTCTGTATTAGTTGTAGCAGGTTCTGAACTTTCCTCCTCAACTGTTGGTTCGGTGGAGGCTTTTTCTCCACTATCATCTCCACCAGAAAGTGCACCAACAATAATACCAAGCACGATCAAGGCAACAAAGCCAAGACATCCAAATTTAAAAAACTTTTTCATGAACTTACCCCCATAATGTTATATAATTACAGCTTCATATTTTACACTAATATGGAAATAGTTCAATATAAATAGGAATTTGGATAAATTTACTTATTATAATAATTAATAGAAATAGGATTTAGATTGATTAATTCAGAATAAGAAAAATACTACCTAATATTTACTATATAAAGCAGTTTAGGTAGAATAGTGATATCTACGTTGAAAAGTGAGGATATCCAATTGAAGAAAAAAATTATATTGAGTGTTGTAAGTGTGGTCGTACTGTTATTCCTGGGAATCGGCGGATATGCCTATTACATGTACGACTCTGTTAAAGGAACAGCGGAGAGTATGCATGAAGAAGTGAAGAGGGATAAACCAAAGGATACACCGAAGATCACCCAAGAAAAAGATGAGCCGGCTGAGCCTATTTCCATTTTAATGATGGGAGTCGACGAACGTCAAAATGATCAGGGGCGATCGGATGCCCTAATTGTCATGACCTTGAATCCCGAGAAAGAAAAGATGCAGATGATCAGTATTCCCCGTGATACGAGAACCGAGATCATCGGTCATGGTACGACGGATAAAATCAATCATGCCTATGCCTTCGGAGGTACGAAGATGGCCATAGAGACGGTGGAAAACTTCACAAACATCCCAATTGATTATTATATTAAAGTAAACATGGAGGCTCTTAGCTCCTTAGTGGATGCCATGGATGGA
Organism: Rossellomorea sp. LjRoot5; assembly: GCF_964253455.1. Lineage (NCBI taxonomy): Bacteria > Bacillati > Bacillota > Bacilli > Caryophanales > Bacillaceae > Rossellomorea > Rossellomorea sp. LjRoot5. The sequence continues at coordinate 386,166 of NZ_CAXUQN020000001.1, read as the reverse complement.
GTTACGGTTCATAATGACTTGGATTGGTATGATGAAGGGTATTATAAGAAAGGCTATCATTACCGCGAAGGGGACATTGAATTGAACGGAGCCAAAGCACTGGGGTATGTAAGGATGAGGCATCTGGATCCCCGAGGAGACTTTGGGCGAAATGAACGTCAGCGTCAGGTCATCGCTGCAATCATAGGGAAAGCATCTAACGTTTCTTCGGTTGGTAAATTCGATGATATTCTAGATGTCCTTGGCAATAATGTTAAAACAGATATGACCTTAGATGATATAATGAGTATTCAAAAAAATTATAGAAGTGCCAAGAATACGATTGAACAATATGAAATCAAAGGTCAGGGTGGAAAGATCGGAGGAACCTACTATCTGACGGTTCCAGAGAATGAGCAGGATAAAGTGACGGAGATGCTGAAAGAGAATTTAGCTGCCAGTTAATAAAGGGTTTTGGGAGAATCTTCTTCCAGAACCTTTTTAACTGCTAAAAGAATTTCATAGTACAAGAACTGGAACGACATAGAATGAGAATCAACGCATCCTATGTCGTTCTTATATTTTAAACGGACTAGAACATTTCCTCAGTTGAACAATCGTCTGCGAGGATTATTTAGAAATTTGATATATAACTGATTTTCTTCACATCTGAATAACTTTATCCCAATGAATTTTAACGGGGTCCAAACTTCTTTCATATAATAAATTGGCAAATGAAACTCCCCTTTCCAAATTAATTGGTATAACTGGTTAACCTAACCTAATCTAAAAGAACGAATATTCAGATAAAACATTTTACTGAACAATCCTGAATAGTCATCTGGAAGGTTCCCTATAAGATTACTATTACATTAAATACCCAAATATTGTATAAAGTAATCCTAAACTAACCTATCAACGAAGTTTTTTTCTACACTTACAACGTAAATAAAAGAGCACCGTATTCTTTAGATCATTCATCACGCCACCCAAAATACTAAATAAACAATCCCCTCACAATCTTTACCCATCCAAAAAAAGAAACCCAAAGCGGAATACTTAGCAAAGTGCCCCAATACATACCTTTTATGAAATTTCCTTCGGTTTTCATTGAATAAGCACCCCTGTTCTTGTTTAGTGGTAGTAAGTTTCGAATGTTGTTCTTCTATTATAAACACGAGTCTTTAGCAAACGTTGTCGGAAAAAAGGTGAAAAATTTTAGATTTTTTATACATTTGAGGATAAAATTGTGGAACTGCATTATGATATATAATCATTTCCCTTTTCCTTATAAAATAAAACCAACCGGACAGGAGAGGAATCATACCAACTCTTCTAACAAATGGATGAATTATTATTCTCTTGATACATTTTGTTTAAAGAAAGATGACACTTGTGATTTTCCCACTTTCATCCTTTACGATGTAGAAGATTAAATCTATATATCTTGAGGGATGTGACATCATGAGTAATTCTCGCGGACATATATCCGAAATTCATATATTAAGGGCCATTGCATGTTTGCTCGTACTTTTTGTTCATGTTTCAGCGACTTTCTATTACCAGCAAGGTCAGCAGTTCAATGATCTGACTTATTTCATCAATCAAATCAGCCGGTTTGGAACTCCCATGTTTGCTCTTATCAGTGGATTCCTCCTATTTTATCAAGCTCGTTTTAAAGGATTTAATCTAAGTCGATTTGTCTCTAGTCGTTTTACCAAAATCGGAATACCTTTTTTGTTTTGGAGTATCTTTTATCTTCTTTTCATGTATATAGCAGAAGGTGTAAATCCGTTTGATGTAGGCGAGAAACAATTTCTAGTGAGCTTTTCTTTCGGAAATTCATTTTACCACCTTTACTTTATGTCGATTGTCTTTCAGTTTTATTTAGTATTTCCACTCTTACAGCTTGTTCGGTCAAAAAAGAGTTGGGCAATCCTATTGGTCGTTGCAATAGGGGTGAATGTTTATTTTCTTGAGATATTTTCACTGGGTGAAATGGAAGGAATATGGGGTGATATCCTGGGTCAACGAGCATTTCTCCCAAATTGGATCTATTTCTTTATATTCGGTGGTTTCTTAGCCTATTACTGGGAACCCTTATCTTCATTCGCAAAAAGATCTAAAGTATTATTAGGAGTAGCCGTCATACTCATCACTTTAGTTGCTGTATGGGAATATACCGTCATGGGTTCGATTGCCTCTAACCGGGTGACCAATATGATTAATATTCCCATTATTACATTGTTTATCATTGGAGTAGGATCCAACATAACAAGATTAAAATGGACAAACCTGTTCATGACAAAAGTCGGTACATTATCCATGGCTATTTATTTATCCCACCCATTTGTACTTTACTGTTTTCAGGAAATCGCACCTCCATCTATTTGGAAAACAATTCATTTCCCGGCAATTTATTTAATCATTCTTCTGGGGACCATCTTAACGGTAAAAATCATACAGCTATTACCATGGAACCAATATATTTTGACCGTACCGAAAATCAAACCACTTCAACAATCTAAATAACGAATAGACGCTTAAGAGTTTCTCTCTTTTGACATCACGCTTAAGGAGATGCATTATGCACTTCCTTAAGCGTGATTTTTAATACCCTCCCACACTATAATAGTTCAAAAAACTCAAGTAATATTACCCCCATTTATTACTTTATATGGAATATAAAGTAATTAGTATGCTATTATTAGATACTAGATTACCAGTTTTACATATATTAGGGGGTAAAAATGAGAAAGATAATAATCGTATCACTACTACTATTTGTATTCGGGTTTAGTGCAGAAGTACACGCCGGTGAGAATGAAGTAGAGCGTCTCGGAGGGAAGGACAGATTCGAAGTAGCGGTAAACGTTTCACAGAATGGATGGAAAGACTCTCAAACGGTATACATAGTGAACTTCCTCGCCTTTGCCGATGCCCTGTCTGCCACTCCGTTAGCTTACCAGTCAGATGCACCGATATTACTTACGCATGCCAATTCTTTAACTGGAGTGACAAAAGACGAACTCAATCGCTTGCATGCCACTAAGGTTATCATTATCGGGGGAACCGGAAGTATCTCTCAAAATATTGTAACGGAATTACAAAATATGGGCATTAGAGATATTCATAGAATCGGGGGAAAGGACAGATATGATGTATCCGCCAATGTCGCAAACTATGTCCATTCCACAGATAAAGCTGTTATCGCAACGGGAATGACTTTCGCCGATGCCCTGTCCGTGGCACCCTTCGCCGCAAGAAATGGTTACCCTATTCTTCTTACGAGAAAAAGTGACATCCCAGCACCCGTTACAGGTTATTTAAACAAGAAAAACTTCAGCTCCACCATCATCATGGGAGGTGAAGGAAGTGTAGGTAAAGAAGTAGCTTCGAAGCTTCCAAATCCGGAACGAATCGGAGGATCCGACCGTTATGCTGTAGCAGCCAATTTAATCAGAGAAAAAAGGCTCCCATCAGAAAAAGCATACATAGCGACCGGCCTGTCCTTTGCAGACGCTCTTACCGGTTCCGTTCTGGCAGCGAAAGAAAACACCCCCATCCTCTTGACCAGGCCCGACCGACTGCCTGAAGATACGAAGGATATAATAGAAGAAAAGAACATACGTAGTTATCTTATCTTAGGTGGTCCAGCATCTGTTATGGAAGAAGTGCTGAATTCATATTCTGATGCTTTGGTCATTGATAATCAGCATTCCATTGAAGGTTATACAGCCAAACCAAGCTATTCTCCCGGTGAAACCGTCGAGTTTAAAGTTCATACTCTTCAACCCTCCTTCTCTATTGAAGTCAAAAGACTCGGGGCAAACGATACCACCGTCTTTACAGATGCTGAGATAAAAGGAACCAAACAGAACTATCGAAAATACTCATTCAAAAATGGAGCGGATTGGACGACCAGTTATTCGCTTAAAGTTCTTGGCAACTGGAAAAGTGGCATGTATGGAGCAAGAGTGTATGATGCTAGCGGCAAAGAGTTTTACATCATGTTCACCATCAAGAATGCAAGCAGCACAAAACCAAAACTTGCCGTACTCGCGAATACATTTACATGGGAAGCTTATAACATATGGGGAGGTGCCTCTTTCTACGGGTATAAAGTGGACAACGGGTCAGGTCGAACCTATGCACAGACGTTGAATATCCAACGTCCAAACCCGACAACCAATCCTTACGAGGATAGCATCCACCTGCCATACGCAGAAAAGTTTCTGTTATCCTGGCTTGAGAAAAACGGGTATGCATATGATGTAATATCAGAGTATGATTTACATCATAATCCCGGAATTCTTCAGAACTATGAAACTCTCGCCCTAAACTCGCACAGTGAATACTGGACTACCCCTATGTATAATGGATTCGAATCTTTCGTGAAAAAGGGTGGAAATGTACTTAATCTTTCTGCTAACAGTATTTACTGGAAAGTGGCGGTCGAGGGAAATCAAATTGAAGTGAGAAAGGATAAAGGATACCACACATTAACGAAAGAAAAAGGCGGACTCTGGAGAGACCTGGGAAGACCGGAATCGAAGTACTTAGGTGTGGCTTATAATTACTTGGGTTACGGAACCTATAAACCCTACAGAGTGGAAAGGCCCAATCATTGGATTTTTAAGAACACAAGCTTGAAGACCGGAGACCTGATTGGGAAATCAGGAGTAAACGGACGTGGTGCAGCAGGTGGGGAAACAGATAAAATCACTCCCTACACGCCAAAGAACTTTGTTCGACTTGCTAAAGGGTTAAATCCAAACTTAGGCGGATCAGATATGATTTATTATGATACACCATCCGGTGGCGGAGTCTTCTCAGTAGGCTCCCTGACATTCACCGGGACCCTGGAATCTGATAAGAATATTTCTCAAATGGTTAAAAACGTATTGAATCACTTCAATAAGTAAAAAGATGAAAGAGAGTGCAGCTTTTGCACTCTCTTTCATCTTTTAAACAGAATTGCATTTAGATAATGCTCTTCTCATCGGTCCTACGTATCAGATGACCTCTCTTCTCTGATTATGAGATCCCTCTTTCATATTAACCGTCTCTTTCACAATATAAATCGGCCGATTTTTACTTTCATCATAGATTCTCGCAATATACTCACCGACGATACCCATCCCGAGCAGTTGAACACCACTAAAGAACGTAATGGCCACCATAATGGATGCCCAGCCCGTTTCCACTTCACGCCCGAACAGCTTGATTGAAATGGCATACACAAGGACTAAGAAGGAAACCAGGACAGAAAAGAAGCCCAGAGTCATGACGATTTTTAAAGGTTTGGTTGAAAAGGCAATAATTCCATCTGAAGCAAATTTAATCATTTTCTTCAGCGGGTATTTCGTCTCTCCAGCAAACCGTTCATCCCGTTCATATTCTATGAAGGTTTGATTGAATCCCACCCAGGAAAACATCCCCCGGACGAACCGATTGCGCTCTGTCATGCTTTTGAACACATCCGCTGCTTTACGGTCAATGATCCTGAAATCCCCTGTATCTTTCGGGATATCTATATCTGACATATGGTTAAGGAATTTATAGAAATACTTTGCGGTGAGAAGTTTGAATTTCGTTTCTCCCGATCGCTTCTTCCGCTTTGCATATACAATTTCATACCCTTCCTTCCACTTGGCGATCAAATCCGGGATCACCTCGGGAGGGTCCTGAAGATCAGCATCAATAATGACGATTGCATCTCCTTCAGCAAAATCCACCCCTGCGGTAACGGCGGTTTGATGACCAAAATTCCGGGCGAAATTCACTATTTTTGCCTGGCTGTCACGATTCGCGATATCATTTAGAATATCTAACGTCCTGTCCGTACTGCCGTCATTCACGAAAATGAATTCATATCGTATTTTATTCTCCTGCATGACACGTTTCAGCCTGTCATAACACTCCTGCGCGACTTCTTCTTCATAATACATTGGGATGACAACCGATATTAATTCTTTCATGTTTTCCTCCAATAAGAATATTTCTTGTAATGCTTAAGACGCCTGGTTGAATGTCCATTTATAATTAAGGATATAATTCAATCCCAAGCCGCAACCGACGGCAAATACATTAGCCAGTACGGGGTGTAACCCCAGTTGATGAACCAGAATGAACAAAGCAAGCGTGTTAAACCCAAGAGTCAGCAGATTCACTGCGAAGAACTTAACGAATACCCCAGCCTTTCCCGTTCGATCCTGAAAAACCCAATTCTTATTCCAATAGTAGCTATTTAAGACCCCTAAGAGGTATCCCAGTACATTTGCCACCAAGTAGTTTATTCCTATATAAACAAAGAGGGTGTAACTCCCTAAAGTGATTAAGGTGTTAAAGAAACCCACTGTCCCAAATTTGAGGAACATTTTCATATATGTTTTTTCCTTTCTTTACGCATCTTGCTGCAAACTAGTAAACTCACTCATGCTAATAAAAATTCCAGCCTAACATAATACTCTTCCATTTTAGTACAGGCATGGAACTTATAGAAAGCACTTGATTAAAGGTATCAAAATTTCCAATATATTTCAATGCTCTTAATAGTAAAAAAGTATTCTATCTAAACAAAACAAGAGGCAAAATAGAAATATATTCATCTTTTACAGGGAGATATATTTACCAAATTAACATAAGATGGTAACCTACTATATGCTGAAGTTTTTTTCAAAAGCTACTCGATTTCTATGATTTACAAGGAGGTACACCATGGGAGCGCAATTCTTTCAATTTTTACATAGATTCATTTACATTTTATTCTTTTCATTGATATTATTTCTAGTCGGCCTGAACGTCTTTATGAGCAGAGGGTACAGCACCATAAGTCAGGAAACACCCCATTACTTTAATATCATCACATTATTCCTAGCGATCGTCATTTCGTTAATTGTATTCCTATGCAGAAATCATATAATCAGGTTTATTGAGAAACTGCCAACATTCGCAACTGTTTTCACCTTGTTAGGAGTAAGTGTGGTTCTACAAATCATTGTAATACGTGAATTATCCGTGACCCCTTCCTGGGACTTCGGGGCGGTAGTAAACAGTGCTAAGCTGTTTGTTGAGAGCGGTGAGATGAGTGAGTATTTCTCCCTTTACCCAAATAATATTTTACTTGCCTGCATATTGGCGCTGATCGGGAATATCTTCACCCCTGAACTCCTCACGTTTCAGGTATTTAATGTCATTGTCATTACCTTAAGTCAATACTTAATCTATCGAATTGCTACGAAGGTGGCAGGAGCACCCGTTGGGATTGTCAGTTTACTCGTCAGTGTCCTTTTCTTTCCTTATATCTTTTTTGCACCTATCGTCTATACAGATACGATTTCACTCATCTTTCTACTGCTTCCACTAAATATTTTAGTAGATAAGAACGGGGATTTCAGAGGAAATATTTTTATTGTCTCAACAGCATCCATCCTGTTCTCATTCGGGATGCTATTAAAAGGATCACTTGTGATCTTTGTCATTGCTTTTGCCATCGTACTTTTTCTTTATCAAAAAAAATGGAAGAAGCTCTACTTTATTATTCCGCTCCTCGTCCTATTGATTGTTAAATCATTATTTAACAGTGCGATTTACCATTACGGAATACTGGATAAGGAAATGGTCGAAGAAAAAAGCATGCCGGTTACCCATTGGATTGTGATGGGACAAAACAAAAATAAGCTGGGTAAGTACGCTGAGGATGATGTCGTATGGACGAAAGAACTATTAACGAAGTATCCAAGAGAAACCGTTTCTCAAGTCCATTATCAAGAGCTTAAGAACCGGATCTCAGAAAAGGGAATAAAAGGGAACATGGCATTTAACATTGAAAAGATCGGTCATACATGGACAGATGGAACCTATTACTCATTAAATAAACTGAGAAGGATACCAAATCATCCAGAACATTTCACTCAATTGACCACACATACGCCAGGTCATTTGATCCAAGGGTATGCAAGGGTTCAGCATCTCATGCTGCTGATAGGATTGCTGTTATTCTTAAGATTAAAGAATAAGGACTCCTTTGCTACCTTTTCTATGTTATCTATCATTGGTTTCTTTCTATTCTTTATAATGTGGGAAACGCGGTCCAGGTATTTGGTTAGTTTGACTCCTTTGATGATTATAGTGAGTTGTATGGGGTACTTAAAGGCACGAGGGATTGAAACACTGCTTTATAAGAAATCTAAAATAAAGTAGTAAGATTATCAATATTACCGTTCTTGAAAATGACCAGAACAAAGTGACAGAACTGCTGAAAGAAAACATAACAGCGAACTAAAAAAGGTTTTGGGAGAAATGCTCTCCCAAAACCTTTTTATTACTGTTGTTTTTCATAATAATAATTCAACCACTTATGCACCTTATCCATCTTCTCCACTACTCTATCCTTCACTACCGAACTCAGCGTTTCAAGTGAGTTAATCAGATCAACAGTCTTCTCAAACTCTTTTTCTACCTTGTCTTTCTTAAGCGAATGATCTGGTCGCTCCATCATCTTCTCCCACTTACGAAGATTATTCTCAAGCTCTTTTCCTTCCTCCTTGCTAACGGCCCCTTTCGGAATATAGATGGACGCCGTCTGTTCCTTCAACTGCTTGACTGTAGCCTGGACGGCCGCTTTAGGATCTTCCCCGGGATTCACAGCCGCATTTCTCCACGGACCTTTCCCCAATGCGTCCACGGACGGGCCACTGGCCTGACCGAAGGCGAACATGTTCACGCCGGACGTTCCGTGACCTGCTGCCAATACATCATTGACCGCTGCTTTTTCACCTAGGTGGTGATAGAACGAATAGATTCCTGTGTAATACATCATCGACGGCGGCGTCAGCTTTTTACTGGCGATGACCGTTGATTGGATGCTGTTAAAATCATGTCCATACGCCTGTGGGATGACACCATCAATGTCCTCGATCCAATCGCTGATCAAGACGGCCTCTTGGCCCGGTTCAGGAGTGGCTGTCACCATAAAGGCAGGGTTTATGTCTTTACTCTGCACATGAAGCTGGTCGACAAACATGTTTTCCTGTTCACGAAGCCAATTCTCCCACTCTTCCCATAGCTCATCGGACTCTTGTAAATCCATTGGATCGACTCCAAATTCCGCTTCGAAACGTTCACGGTTTGATGTACTGAATCCATAACTCTTATCAAACGGATGGTGAGGGTAACGCATGTAGTCGATATTCACACCTGTGATCTTATAGTCCTCCTGCTGTTCTTTATAAATATCCAGCATAAAGTCCTGGACGTCAGGATTCGCAATATCCAGCCAGTAGTAATTACTGTTGGAATCACTGCCAGGGGTACCTGGCTCATCATTCCGCTGTACAGCGCTCCATTCGGGATATTTCTTGAATTGGGATGGCAGGCCAAGGCTATTATGGCCGATCATAAAGCCATCCGTCCACGATTGAATCGTGATTCCCCGTTTCTTCCCTTCTTCAATAAAAGCTTTTAGGATGTCAGAACCGTATTTCCCATAGTCCTGATTGGCGAAGTTCGGGTGCTGCTTTGGCAGACCGTAGGCTTCCATCGTATCACTCGGAAAAATCGTGTATCCCCAGAAAGTGGTTTCGAGATAAAGAGAGTTGAAGCCTGCTTCTTCCATTCGGTCCAGAGTCGTGATGACATCATCCAGATCCTTCTCTTCTGGTCGATACCAGATGGCTCGCTGCTCCCCTACTTCAGAAGGAAGGGAATAATAGTACGCGTCATAGGCAGCCTGAGTCGCTTCCTCCGTATATTCCAACGCCTTTTGAGGATCTTCACTCTGGATTTGTCCTGCTTTCTTCAATAGTTTTTCAGCTTCCTCTACAGAAGCATTGGCCTTATTAAAATCTGCATCGATATACTTTTCTTCAGCATGAGCGATACTTTGCTTCGCTTCCTGCAAGGTCTGTTCACTTTTAAAAATATAGGTGGACGCGTCGCGGATCAATTCAATATTGCCGTCTGCATCATACTCTACCTTCATCCCAATCTCTGCTTTTTTCAGATATTCCGCTTCTGTTCCGTGTCCGCTTACGACAAATCCGTTTGCCGGAATGCTACTGTCCCCTCCACCGATCTTCGTTACGACACCATCGGTCACAGTAATTTCATATCCATATGGATTCGTTCCGGTGCTTGAACCAAAGGCCGGTGTATAAAGGAGTAACTGGTTCGCTCCTCGGTTGCCCGGAAACGGTGCTCCTTCAGGGTTGGATTCATCGGTAGGGTCGATATCGTCTAATGTATTGGCATAGGTCTTTTCAACCGGTTCATTGAATGAAACACTCTCTCCCTTTTCCAGGCTTTTCAGGAAACTCATGATCTCATCAGTCGTTTGCGGTCCCGTTGACAGGACGACCCCATCTTCAGGAATGGCACTGTCCCCCTGCCCGGAAGACACAACATGATAACTGTTCCCATCATCCTTCTTGAGAATCACTTCATACGATGACCCGTTTGTTTCGGTAAAATAACTGAACGTCGGATCAAACACGACAAGCTTGTTTGTATTGTTGCGGTCATTTTCTGCATTGACAATGATGCTGACCCCGTCCTCATCCACAACCTTCGTCGCTTCCCCTTCATCTGCTTCCGCTGTGAGTGCCGGGGCCTGAAGAGCCGGCACTGTCAGTGCGAGGGCCATTGCTGACATTGTCATTTTCTTTCCGATTAACCACTTTTTCATAGAGTACCTCCATAAAATCGTTTTATATGTATGCGCTATCATGTTGTGGCGGTTTTATTATATCGTAATTTTCTGAATAAAAGGAATACTTCTTCAGAATAGTTCATTAAGATGGATATATTCTTCATTTGTAGACAAATTGAACGTCGATTTCTAGACCTATTGACTTATAAACGATTCGGGAAGACCCTCTACAAAAAGGGTTCTCCCCTAAATCGCCCCGACCTCAGGCCACTTCAATTCAATCCCTTCTTCCACAAGCATTTCCTGAAACTCCCGCAACAACGCTTGATCCTCCCTCACGTCACGTGGCAGGATCCCTTTCTCCATGGCAAATGCCGCAAGATACCCTGCCGATTCTCCAATATTCCATTCCACCGGATGCACCCTGAAGCAGCCGTTCGTAATATGAGTAGACCCGATATTCTTACACGCAGGAAGCACATTGTTCACCCGAACCGGCAACAAAGCCCCCAATGGAATCTCAAACGGATAGCTCTCAGCATAAAAAAATGTATTCGTCTCCGTCGTCGGATGCAGATCGATCCGGTAACAGCCGATCCCAACAGAATCGTCCACCTGTTTGATGCCTTCCCTCGTATTGGCATTGATATCTTCTTCGACTACCGTCGACACGGCTTTAATTCTCCGTGATTCGCGGATATAAGGATATTTCGCAAGACCATCTTCCGTCCCGAGAATGTCCCCTCGTAACCGCAGTCCAGGGTACCCTTTGCCCCCATCCGGCCTCGGCGCTTCTGTCTGGAGCCAGTACAGCAGGGAAAGGCTCAGTTGCTTCGACTCATGGATATGCTTTTCCCGCTCTTCAGCACTGACATCGATGATGGAACCGCTCCAATAATCATTCTGCGGCCAGTTTATTAGGGAAATATCCCCTTCATAGGTTCCCTCAACAAAAAGGGTTGGGTCCACGATCCGGCGATAATCCCACAGTCCCCACAGATCTTCATAGTGGAACATCGCAAATTCCTTCGAACCACCCGTATGGGCATCGGGAGCGAACCAGCTTAACTGTTTATGCTGTAAAAAAGGGGCACGATATTCTTTCCAGAACTCATATTGTTCAGGCTTTTCAATGACAAAATTTCCGCCATCTACATAATCCACTGCAAATACATACGTAAATGACTGCATATCCTGCGGCCTGGCTTCTTCCGGCGCATGCCGCTCGCCGGTATCCTTTTTGGCTTCTGCCCCAGTGACGTACTCCACTCCCGCCAGCGGCAAAAGCTCTCCAGTTTCAGTGGCATCGAGATAATAATGTCCCTTCAGTTTCTTTAAACGTCCGTCCGCATGCTGAACAGTGACAATTTGAACGTCGTCCCCCTCAACCTGAGCCTCCGATATTTTATAGTCGGTAAGGATTTGTAATCTCCCGCTGCTCGTATACGGAATAAGCATTTCCTGAAGCACGGCAAGAGCCACCTTTGGTTCATGGCAAAGCCTGCTGACCCACCCTGTTCCTGGATTCAGCCGCTCATCCCGCCTTGCCTCTTCCCTAAGAGGATAGTGACGACGGTAGTACTCCCGCACACGGTTCCGAAACTCACGGTACGTCCTTGTGCAGCCAAACTGCTCGATCCACTGGTGCTCATCCGGCGGGACCGCCTGGCTCGTAAGCTGTCCGCCGATCCATTCGGTCTCCTCTGTCATGATCACTTTTTTCCCTCTTTTGGATGCTGCGAGTGCAGCCGCACATCCCCCGATTCCTCCACCGATGATGATGATGTCTGCTTGTAAGGTCTCCAACAATTTCTCCACCCCTCTCTTTCATAAAATTAAATAAACGTATGTCTAAATAATGAAGCCATCCCCGATTACTCCTGAATTAGAGTCAAGCTTGGCCGGGACGATACGGACGAATTCTTTCAAGCCTTGATAGTCCACTCCAATACGGATTGTCATGACACAACACCTCTGCCAATGCCAATTTCAAACGTTCTGTCCCAAGGTAAGTAAATGTCTTTCAGTGAAAAATCCAGACCGTATTGATCCAAGAAAACAGAAGCTTCATTTCGGAACGATTCTGTCACTTGATACAACAACTCTTCCCGGCTGATAGCCGACTCATCCACTACAGCCCGCACCTTCTGACGGACAACCGACTGATACACATAATCGTCCAATAATCTGAGGGTGATTTCTGCCAGTAACCTTTCCTTTACCTCTGCTTCCGGCAGTGAAGGCTTCTGCTTCTGCAGATGAACCATAGCTGCTTGTGCCACGACTGTCCCCAACGTGTTCCCCGCTGTATTCCATCCTGCAAACCCGGCAAGCTCACTCACTTTGACCTCAGACAGTAACCGTGGCAGCATGCGCGCATCAACGCCATTAGCATAAGCCGTATCCGCAACTGCCACAAGCTTATCCTGACGCAGATAATGAGAGATACGCTTGATCCACTCACCGATATTCCGTTGAGGGGTGTCTACCTCTTCCAAGTGTTTTTGCAGGGCAAGATCTCCCTGACGTTTCCCCGGCACATTGACCGCGAACACTATGTCCGATTCCACTGGAGAATTGACGGTGTATCCGCCAAAGGCAAAGATCTGTCCCTTCACCGACTCACAAATCGGCCTGTCTTCATACATGGCCGTCGATAACGCACCGATTTCGCCACTGTACACCGGGAAAAACGTAGGGAACCTGACGTTTTCAAGCTGATAGATCATCTTCGCCACAAGAGTATTGGCGACTTCATCTGCTCCCGGGTATATGAATACACGCTGAAATAACTTCCGCTCATATACATTCTTTGAAAGGTCTTCCTGCTCCCCGATATTCACCCCATATTCGGACGTATCATCCTGAGGGAAAACCAGCACATCAAGTGTTTGATCTTCCACCATATCCAACAGGGAGACGTTTACACGATAGTTTTTCAGTCTGGTTGTTAAGTAGTCTTCCAGAATCTCTGAAGGGATGCGGTTCCCCAGGTCCTGTACTTTTTGATTGGATTCCTCACACCCTGTTTTCTCATACCGATGATGATGGAAGGAATACTCCCAAAGCTCGACTCCGTAATCATTCCAGTATTCCTTCTCTTCCTCATTTACGTAGTTATTCGAGATACGCATTGTAGAACTGAAGGCCATCAAGACTTTATCTGGATACTTCTCTTTTAACGACCGGAGGAGTCCGATTCTCTGTATAATCCTTTCCTCCCCGTCTATACAAACCCTCGACGGGACGAGGCCACCGTATCCAACCATGTCAACCGAAAGGACAAATCCATCCACTTCCGGAGCAACCTCCCAAATCCACTTTTCCAAAGCAGCCATATCCCCGGGCTCTTTCAAAAAGCCAAGGAGGTCTTTAGGCGGAAGCAGCACTTCCCAATTTCCGATCGAGGCGATCTGCTTGGGAAGCTCCCTTGTCACCGGTCTCCCATCTACAGGCAGAAGGGCAATCTTTCTATTCATTCTTTCCTTCCTCCTTTTACTAGATAAGTAGCGATTTCTTTCGGTTTCAATGTATCCTTCCCGTTCTCTATAACACGAGCTGGTTCATGAAGAAGGTTTACCCGCTCCACACTCTCTCCACGTGACATCACAGTAACGGTTTGTTCCTGGTCCGTCGGGTTCCACAATCGTATTTCGACGTCTGCAGCCACTCTTCTAAGAGAACTCCACTGCACGTCTTGATTATCAATTTCTATTAAACTCTCGATACCAATTGCTTCTCCCGGATAGATCCGAGGTGGAATACGAAACAAATTGGCTTGCGTAGCCGCCTGCCCAATACTACCATCAGCATTAAATTCAAACGCTGCAGAAAAGGAATGCGTACCGATACACTGCGCATCATGCGTTTCCATATTTGGTCCCGCTCCCCCGCCTCGTGTCCTCAGGTCATCACGGGACAGCCAGCCCACGCTCCTAATCACCGTAACGTCAAGGGAATCTTTCTCTTCCACCCTTGTAACCTGATACTCCTGCAGCCCTCTTTGGTAGAACGCGAAACCGCTCTCCGTCTGGATAAACGACAGAGAAGGCTCAACGACAACCGGCACTTCCTTTTGCTTAGCTGCATCAAACGCTTCATCCGTCTTCGCTTTCCGTTTCACCACATCGAATGCCGTATTGCTGTACGTATGTTCCACGGACTCCCCCAATGGATATTGAACGCGCAACCGCTGATCTTTCGAGCGATTATTGATCGTATACGATACATCAATTTTCCGATCCTTTTCTTTCACAGTAAGAGTGATTTGTACAATCGTCGTGACCGTCTCTTCAGCCGGACCGTTTCGTTTCTCGTTCAACCCTGCTGGTGTGAGAAGTTTCAGCCCATACGATAATTCTTGAACCCCTGCCGTTTTCCGAACCTTTCCTGCGCCCGCAAGCTCAGCCACCGTCTTCACATCGTTCAAAGGTGGAGAGTAGTTATATTCATCACCAGCGTCCAGAGAGCTAAAGAACCGTTGCAAGCCACTATGACGGTTGCCCGTTTCTTTTTCAATTAATGAAAGAGTGCCATCTCCATCCAATTCAATCAAATAATATTCGTTTTCGACTCTATTATCCTGAGACAATAAAAATTCTTCATACCTTCCTTCTACTACTGTAAAGGTCGAGAGTGAAGCAGCAGCAAGATTCTCAACATAAAATTCCACCTCATAAAATGTCCCTTTTTTAAAATCAGGAAAAGCATCTAAAGGCGAATCAAAATGTCTGCCACTCCGTTTCTTTTTCATCACAGGAGTATGCCATTTCCCGATCTGATCTTTTAACTGAAACGACCTTTCCTTCTCGAGCCAAATCTCCCCTGACACCCAGCCTGTGAAAGGTCTTGGATGAGGATTGAAGACCGTAAATACGCTATTATCCTCAAACGGCTTTCGCCGCCCATCTCCTGAAAACATCGGATCCTGAACACCCAGATGAGTGAGCGATCCCTTTTGGATTGAGGCGAGTCTTTGCCTAAGCATCATCGTCCTTGTTTCCATTTCCTTATGAACCTCATCTATGCTGCACCCGCATATACTGTCGTGGGGGTGGTTCAGCATAAGAAGCTTCCAGGATTCCTCAAGATAACGGTGAGGATATTGATCATGACCGGCAAGAGTCGCAAGAGGTTCCGTATACCCCGTTAACTCGTCTTCCATCTCCTGATTTTGTAGTTTCAAATAGCTCCTTGCCGACAGCACATTCGGAAGCACATAAATATGTTCATTGCTCCTCATTTCCCCGACAACAACAGGCAAATCAGCAGTAATCTCAGCTTGAACGCTCTGCAAAAAAGCTTCGTACGTACTGGACACAAACTCCACTTCACCTTGAAACTCATTGATTTGCTTCACTAGATTTCCGTGTTTTGGCATAAGGTGATCCCCGCCATTTGTTAACAACAGCTGAGACGTCGTCGCATAAGGCGTGACCTTCTCCACAAAGGAATTCAACTGCTTTTTTACATTCTCTTCATTCAACAAAGGCTGATAATACCCCTCTGGCAAAAAGGCCGTAAACACCTTCGAGCCATTCGGCGCTTCCCAATAAAATTCGGATGTTTCGGGCTTAACCCCCCGCCACAAAATCGCGTTGTCAATACCAAATCCCTGTAACAGCTGGGGCATTTGACTTACATGCCCGAACGTATCCGGTAAATACCCGACCTTTTGAGACTCTCCATAACGACCGGCGACCTTCAATCCGATCTCCATATTCCGAATCAGGGATTCCCCACTAACGAGAAACTCATCGGCCAGGACATACCACGGACCGATGATGATCTTCTTTTCTTCTATTAAATGGAGGACTTTTTCCTTCATGCTCTCTTCACACACTTCAAAATAATCCTCCAGGGCAGCCATCTGGCCATCCAGGACAAATTGCTCCAACTCTCCCTTTTCAAGACCTAACACAATCCGGTCCATCACCTGGACGAGCCGGTAGCGGAACACTTCAAACGGTAAGTACCACTCCCTGTCCCAATGGGTCTGGAAGACGATATGACACGTCATTTTCTGACTCATTATCCTTTCACCGCCCCTTTCATGGCACCTGCGATGAAGTGTCTCTGCAGGATCGAGAAGATGATGATGATTGGAAGAATCGAGATGATCGACCCTGCCGCGATGTAGCGCCAGTTAGCCGAGAACGAACCGGCGAGCGTATTGACGCCGAGTGGCAGTGTGTACATGCTCGTATCATTTAAGATGATCAGTGGCCAGAGGAAATCTCCCCATGCCATCATGAAGGTAAAGATAGCCAGTGTCACAAGGGAAGGTTTCACTAGCGGCATGAGCACTCTCCACCAAATTTGAAACGCATTGGCTCCATCCATGCGGGCAGATTCATCCAGCTCGTACGGAATCGTGAGGAATGCCTGGCGCATCAAGAATATGCCAAAGGCCGTCGTGGCATGGGGAAGGATCAACCCTGCATACGTGTTTTGCAAACCTAAGTCCAATGCCAATAGGTAAATCGGGATCATCAAGAGCTGAAACGGCACCATCATCGTACTGAGAATCAGGACGAAGACGATGTTTTTCCCGCGGAAATTCATACGGGCGAGGGGATAGGCTGCCAATGAACAAAAGACGATATTCAAGAGGACCGTCACCACAGATACAACGACACTATTGAATAGGTAACGCCAGAACGGGAAGAAATCCATGACTTCCACATAGTTTCCGAACGTGAATTTTTCAGGGATAAACTGTGGAGGATACGAGAAGATATTCTCGCTGCCGGATTTTAGCGACGTAGCCAGAAGCCATAGGAATGGACCGACCATGATGAGCGTGACGAAAAGAAGTGTCGCATATTGCAGAACGATTTTTGCTATCTTTTTTACGTTTATTGGCTTTTTGACAGATAGTACGGTTGGATTTTCTTTACTGGTTCCAAGAGAAGGAGAACTCATGGAGAATCACCCCTTTATCGCAGATTCTTTTTTGCTCATGAACTTGATATTAATCACAGAGAAAATCAGAGTAATGATGAATAATACGACCCCTGCCGCACTGGCATAGCCCATTTGCAGCTTATCGAAGGCTTCTTCATAAATGTAGAAGACCAGTGTTTTCGAGCTGTTCAACGGTCCGCCGCCGGTCATGACGTAGATTTCTTCGAACACCTTCATGGCGGAAATCGATGACATGATGGTCACAATCATGATAGAAGGCATCAATAAAGGAATGGTAATATGCCAAATCTGCTTCCACTTACTTGCTCCGTCAATGTCTGCCGCTTCATATAAATCGTCTGAAATCGACTGCAGTCCAGCCAGGTAAATGACCATATAATAGCCAAGCCCCTTCCAGACGGTTACGACCATGACGGCAAAAATGGACGTAGTCGTCGAAGTCAGCCAATTCACCGGTTCCGATATCAAGCCAAGTGATTCCAATATGTAATTCAGGATACCTTTGTCTGCATAAACCCATTTCCACGCAATTCCCACTACGACCATGGACGTGACAACCGGTACATAGTAAGCGGAACGGAAGAATCCAATCCCCTTAACCTGCTGGTTCACAAGAATCGCAAGGAAGATCGGCAGGATCACGAGAGCCGGAACGACGATGACCAGGTATAATAAGGTCTGCCAGAGCACTTTCCAGAACAGTGCATCGGAGAATAGTCCTTTATAGTTTTCCAGCCCGATGAATTCTGCATCGGTGACAATGTTGTAATTCGTGAAGCTCAGCCAGATGGCATTGAGCATAGGATAGAAGATGAACGCACCCAGGATGATGACACCGGGTATCAAAAATAGAAATGGTGTTAACGGATGATTTCTCAAACGGACTCCCCTCTTTTCTCCATCGCTTGAAATAAAAGCTTGGCTGCTCCAAGCATTCCTGCCTGATTTCCTAGCACAGCAGGATAAACACTTGTATTCACATAATATTCCTTCAATTTAACCTGGAAGCCGTCCCACCAATGGTCCTTTGAATCAATCACTCCTCCTCCGATGAAGAGGACTTCTGGATCAATGGCCACAGATATGTTGTAAACGGCAACGGCCAAGTAATCTAAATATCGGTCAACCACCTGCTTGACCTGTTGATTTCCATTTGAATATTCCTCAAAAGTCTCTGAGCCATGCCGGAAAGAACGATGACATTCAGTGAAAACGTCTTGCATAAGTGCCGTACCCGACAGATACTGCTCCAGGCAGCCGTTCTTCCCGCAATTGCATGGCTTTCCATTTGGAACGAGCACGACATGGCCCCATTCCCCACTTTGATGGTGGTGGCCATGTAAGACCTCACCTTGTATGGCGTTCGCTCCCCCGACACCGGTCCCAAGGGTCAACATGACCGCCGTTTCGGGATTTCCTTCCCACTTCCAAAGCTCTCCCAGGAGAGCGACATTCGCATCATTGTCGACTGCACATGGCAGTCCGTAGCGCGTTTCGATTTCTTCTTTTACTTGCGTTCCCTGCCAGGAAGGCAAGTTGTCTGTCGCGTAGACGACCGTCCCTTTCACAGGATCCACACGGCCTGCCGTACCGATCCCGATTCCTGAAATAGTGCAGTCTTCCTTCATTAATAGATCAATCACTTGAAAGATTGAGCCGAGGATTCCCTCTCTCCCGTTCGAGATATCGGTGGGTACCTTTTCCTCGTGGAGGATCGTGCCATCCTTTTGAACAACCGCCCCTTTGACCCCGGTACCCCCGACATCGATTCCAATGACCTTCATCGTTTCACCTGCTTACCAGTTTAATAGATTTTGTCTACAACGGCTCTTGCGGTTTTCTCTTTCATGCCAAGGGAGAACTCTTTATTGTGGAGGGCAAGTCCGGTACATAGCAGATCGATGACGAAGAGCTGTGAAATCTTCGCGATCATGGATCCACCTTCAAGAGGGGATTCCTTCCCGCCGCTTAACAGAACTGCATCGGCAAGCTTCGTGATTGGTGAACGGGCATAGTACGTGATGGCGATGACGCTTGCTCCGTTTTCTTTGGCCAGTGTCAGGGAATCGATTGTGTCTTTGGTGCTTCCCGAGATACTCAATCCAACCACCACATCCCCTTCTTTCACAGTGGCAGCCGTCATGGACTGGATATGTGGATCGATGACCGCATCCGAACGGTATCCGATCCGAAGGAAACGATTCTTCGCATCCAATGCCGTCAGTCCCGACGTCCCGACTCCAAAGAAATGGATGGATCTTGCTCCGGAAAGGAGTCTGATCGCTTCTTCCAACGTTTCTTCATCCAGCTTATTGACGGTTTCATCCACGGCGTTCTTCGTATAAGAAGCAATCGATTGAATGAAGCCGGCTGGCTTACTGGGATCTGACTCTTCTTCTTGAGACATGGAAGATAAATCCTTCGCCATGGCAAGCTTGAACTCCTGATATCCTTTCATGCCAATCTTCCGGCAGAAACGGAGCACCGTCGTTTCCCCTACCTCCGCTACATCGGCAAGATCTGTCACCGAGTAGTAGAGGGCTTTTTCCATTTGTTCTAACACAACTATCGCCACTTTTTGCTCGGACTTTGTGAGGGAAGGATAATAGCTGTTAATTAACCCTCCTAATTTGCTCTTTGATGCCGTTTGTGCCTGCATCTTGATTACCTCCTTTATTCTGGATGGATTGTACAAACCTTTTCGTGATTTCCTGCGGCCTTGTGATGGCCGAACCGACTACGACAGTGTGAGCTCCCATATCCAATGCCTGACACACTTCTTCCGGAGTCGAAATCCGCCCTTCGGCAAACACCGGAATCTTGATGGTTTCAACCAATTTTTTCAATAACTTAAAATCAGGCTCACATTGCTGAGGCGAATACGGCGTGTATCCCGACATGGTCGTGCTGACACAGTCGACCCCGAGCTCCACGGCATGAACGCCTTCTTCATAGGTGGAAACATCCGCCATGATCGTTTGCCCTTTTGACTTCAGATACGATATCAAGCTTTCCAGCGATTCACCGTTCGGACGTGTTCTCGTCGTCGCATCAATGGCGATCATGTCCACCCCTGCTCCAATCAGTTCATCGGCTTCCTTCCTGGTAGCCGTTATGTAGACATCACTTCCCGGATAATCCCTCTTCACTAATCCAATGATCGGTAAATCCACGTACTGCTTAATGGTTTTAATATCAACCGCACTGTTTGCCCGGATTCCCGACGCACCACCGACGTAAGCGGCCTTCGCCATTTTCCCCATTACATCCGCCCCGTGCAATGGTTCATGTTCAAGGGCCTGGCAGGAAACCACGAGCTTCCCTTTCAATTGTTCAAAAACGATTTCCTTGCTAATCATATTGTCTTCACCGTGCTTTCATTGAAATGCAGAAAGGGAGATAAACTCCCTTTCCTCCATTCCCTTATTTAGATAGCGTTTCGTTCCATTTCATTTCTGCCTGATCCAATGCTTCATCCACTGTCATATCTCCTAGCATAGCCGCATGAAGCGCTTCGTTCATGGATGTTAGTAGTTCCTCAAAATTCTTCATTGGTGGAATCAATACTTCACTATCCTTTAATTGCCCTGCTGATACGATACGAGCCTTATCAATCGGAGTCGCATCTTTCGGCTCTTCACTGAAGTACGGATCATCAAGAGCCGTTTCAATGGATGGAAGGATGGCTGTCTGTTTATCAAACTCCACCTGATTCTCTGCATTCGTCAGGAAAATGGAGAAGTCCACTGCTGCCTTTTGATGGTCAGATTGCTTCGGTACGACAACGTTCATAGCCGCTACGTTTTTCTTATTCGTATCACCTGTGATAATTGGAGCGGTTCTTGTCGCTTTTAGAATATCCGGGGCATTTTCTTCTACAATCGTTAAGAATTGTGGGCCTGAAGGCAGGATCGCAATTTCACCTGCTTGATATAAATCGACCGCTTTGGAGTGCCCTTCTGTTAACACTTCACGTGGAATCAAATCGTTTTTGTAAAGGTCCACGAAGAAGTTGAATGCTTCCTTCCCTTCTGCCGTGTTGAAAGTTGCTTTCGTCATGTCTTCATTGGTTAAATCCACGCCCATCATCACCATCGTCTCAAGTAGATGACTTCCATCTAGAGCCGGGAAGAACGCGTATTTACCTGTTTTATCTTTAATCGTTTTTGAAACGTCCTTTAATTCTTCGAAAGTGGCCGGTGCTTTCTCTGGATCCAATCCAGCTTCTTTGAAGATATCAGAGTTATACATCGTTACTTGTGAAGATAAGTACCAAGGAATACCGAACGTCTTGCCATCGAATGTGTTGGAAGACCAGATATTCTCAAAGTACTTACTCTTCACATCTTCCGGCACCATTTCATCCATATTCACCAATGCATCAAGCTCTGCCAGTTTCGCAGCGAATTGAGGATTCAGATTGGCTACATCCGGAGCCGTTTTAGAAGCGACTGCAGAGAGAATCTTTGTCTCCATATCCCCCCAAGGAATATCGACCCATTTCACTTTTACGTTTGGATTCTCCTTTTCAAAGTCAGTGATGACTCCATTTAAGTAATCATCAAACGTTGGAGATAATTGCATCGTCCAGAATTCAATTTCAACCGGATCGTCTTTCGTTCCCTCTTTTTGTTCACCTGAAGAGCTGGATTTGCTGCTATTACAGGCAGCTGTAAATAGCATAGCAAACATCAACATAAGCGTTAATAGAAACTTTCCATTTTTAAACATTCTGTTCATCCCTTTCCCCTTTTGTAATCGTATGGACAAAATAGTTCAGTGCTCGCGGCAAGTCCCTTCGCCAAAAATCCCAGAGGTGCTGTTCGTCTTCTTCGTAGTATGTAATGGTATCTGTGATGGAGAGAAGTTGGTTGTGAAGAATTCGGTTGATGGATAAGATGGGCAGTATCTCTCCCGTTAGCGGATACGTAACTGCTTCCTCTTGAAGACCGACTACTTGATACACCTTCCATAAAGAATTACGAATATTTTGAATTTTATTTACATGACTGACTGTAAAAGCACCGGATTGCAGTAGTAAGTGGGACCAAGACTCTGGAGATGCACAGGCTATACTCATGGATATAGCTGCTCCTAAAGAATCCCCCAATAAGCCCACTTTACGAATTTCCTGCCCTTCCCTGCCAAGCTTTGCCTGTAAATTTGGTAAAAGTTCTTCTGTAAAAAAATGCACGTACGATTCATGAAGCTCACCATCTGGATGATAAAGATGATAGCGATCCATGGAGTTTAACGGTGGCACAAGAACCAACATTAAATGGATGTGCCCTGAATTTTTCAGAACCGTTTGGATTGTCTGTTGAATATGCCCTATCTCGACATAATCCAGCCCATCCTGAACAAACAATAAATCTGCTACATCACCTTGACCCCTCTTGTACTCGCAGGTGTAGTAAAGTTGATCTCTGCGTAGATGCTGACTGGTGATCACGCACTCTTTCAAGCTAGCATTCAACGACCCTCTTCTCCCCCTTTCCTGGTATAGGTTCCCCTATTAACTTCTATCCTAGCATATGAAAGCGCTTTTGTGAATATGTTCTCCATTTTTTATTTTTTTGGTGGATTATTGCTCCAAAATAATAAAAGGGATGCCTTCCTTCTCTCTATAAAATATTTTCAATTTTATGATCAGAAAGAGCCAAATTGGCATTTGAAACCCGACCTCACCACCAACCTTCTAAAATTCACTCCCATAAGGTAAAATAATGACATGATCCAGAACGAACAAGGAGGATGTTGATTGATCACAATCAAGGAAGTGGCCAGAAGAGCCCAAGTATCAAGCGCAACAGTATCCAGAATGTTGAATGATTCCGGGTATGTAAGTGAAGAGGCACGAGATCGAATTCTGAAAGTAATAGAAGAAACAGGATATGTTCCGAGTGAGAATGCGAAGTCGCTGCGGACAAAGAAAACGAAGGTGATTGGGGTCATCTTGCCGAAGCTCGGTTCAGAAACGACGAGCCGGATGGTGAATGGGCTGGACCAGATCCTTGCCGAAAAGGGGTATCAGATTTTACTCGCCAACACCAATTTAAATGCTACTAAAGAGATCGAGTTTATCAGACTTCTGAAAAGCAGGGATGTTGAAGGCATCGTCCTTTCGGCTACGAATACGAGCGGACCATTAATAGAAGAAATTCAAAAGTTGAAGATTCCGGTAGTGGTCGTTGGTCAGGACCTCCCCGATACGCCTTCCGTTGCCTTTAATGAGATGATGGCGTCGAAGGACATGATCGATTACTTCATCGAAAAGAAACATGAGAAGATTGCTTTCATCGGAGTGAGCGAATCAGACAGGGCAGTAGGATTGCTAAGAAAACAAGGCTATCTGTCAGCAATGGAAGAACATGGCCTCCGGATCGAGGAGCATTGGATTCAAACGGCTGTTTTCGATGTGGAGTCCGGTTATCAGGCGATGAAGAACATCATGGAAGATTCAAAACACCGCCCCACAGCGGTATTTGCCGTGACGGATCGTCTTGCGATCGGTGCCATGAACTATATCAAACAGGCGGGTTTGCGGATACCTGAAGACATTGCTTTGGCTGGAGTAGGAGCTTCCGAACTCTCTCAATATGTCACTCCCTCCCTCACCACCGTTGATTTCCATTACCATAAAGCCGGACAGGAAGCAGCCAATAAGATCCTGGCTCAAATCAACCATGAGAACATACCGAACGATAAAAGGGTATTAGACTATAGACTAGTAAAAAAAGATAGTGTATAATTTTGTGTAATCGATTACACACCACTTTCAACACATGTGTAATCGATTACACACAACGTCCATTCATTCCCCCTGGTATCGGCATAATTCAGCTGATACTATTAATTTTCTGAAATATGTAATCGATTACACACAAAAGAAGGAGGAGAAATCATGTCTGATAACAGAAAGATTGCAGAGGACATTCTATCAGGTGTCGGCGGTGAAGAAAACATCCTTTCCGTTGCCCATTGTGCCACCCGTTTACGAATCATGGTTAAAGATAAAGAGAAAATCGACCAAGTTGCCATTGAAAATACGGAAAAAGTAAAGGGAGCATTTTTCAACTCCGGTCAATACCAAATTATATTAGGAACCGGCACGGTTAATCGCATTTATGAAGAAGTAAGGCAATTAGGAGTTGCGGGATCCACAAAGACTGAACAATCGAAAGAAGCCGTCAAGAACGGAAACGCATTTCAACGTGCCATTCGTACATTCGGTGATGTGTTTGTACCGATCATACCAGTCCTTGTCGCAACCGGTCTGTTCATGGGACTGCGTGGCCTCGTACTACAAGAACAGATTCTATCCTTCTTTGGCATGACGCCGGATGATATATCTGAAAACTTCATATTATTCACTCAGATCCTCACAGACACAGCATTTATCTTCTTACCCGCCCTCGTCGCCTGGTCGACCTTCAGAGTATTTGGCGGTACACCGATTGTCGGAATGGTCCTTGGCCTTATGCTTGTGAGTCCATCACTGCCCAATGCCTGGGGTGTTGCCGGAGGGGATGTACAGCCACTTGAGTTTCTCGGGTTCATTCCTGTAGTAGGGTATCAAGGATCCGTTCTTCCAGCTTTCATTGCCGGTATTCTTGGGGCAAAGCTTGAAAGACAGATACGGAAACGGACCCCGGAAGCACTGGATTTAATCATTACGCCGTTTCTTACATTATTGATTATGATTACTCTAGCATTATTCGTGATCGGACCTATATTCCACAGTCTGGAGAATGTGATCCTTGATGGAACAGTCGCTGTTCTGGAATGGCCTTTTGGCATTAGCGGACTTATTATTGGTGGAATCAACCAGATAATCGTTGTAACGGGGATTCACCACATCTTTAATCTTCTGGAAATTCAGCTTCTTGCCAAATATGGAAACAACCCCTATAATGCGATCATCACCTGCTCGATTGCAGCACAGGGCGGCGCAGCTTTGGCAGTTGGATTAAAGACCAAGTCCAAAAAACTGAAAGCATTGGCTCTTCCTTCTTCCCTATCTGCATTTCTAGGAATCACAGAGCCAGCTATTTTCGGGGTCAACCTCCGTTACGGAAAACCATTCATCATGGGACTTATCGGCGGTGCAGCCGGCGGATTCCTAGCTTCCCTCATGGGATTGAAAGCAACAGGGATGGCTATTACCGTTATACCTGGTATGTTGCTATATTTAAACGGACAAATCCTTCAATATCTATTCATTAACATTGTCGCCATCGGAGTAGCCTTCGCCCTTACCTGGATGTTCGGGTATTCGAATAAGAAAAATCTTGAAATTGAAAAGTAGACAGACACTAAAGAAAAGCAGGTGAATGGCTCTCACCTGCTTTTCTTCCATACACGTAAAGAACCCTACACGAAAGGATTTATTCCATTATGACAAAATATACCGAACCGAAATATAGAACCATCCACGAAGCAGAAGCAAACGAGTTGGAAAGCCTTAAAGAAAAAGTGGCTGCATCTCTGTGGAAACCCGCTTTCCATATCCACCCTGAGCATGGTCTCTTAAATGATCCCAATGGTCTTGCCTACTTCAATGGTGCGTACCATGTCTTCTACCAGTGGTTTCCGTTCGGAGCATATCACGGAATGAAGCACTGGGCCCATGTAAAGTCCACTAATCTGGTGGAGTGGGAACGGCTGCCAACAGCTCTGGTCCCGACTGAGGATTATGAGTCACATGGTGCCTATTCCGGAGCTTCCATGGAAGTGGACGGGAAGTTGTACCTTTACTATACAGGGAACATAAAATTTAGCGCTGAAGAACGATCGGCCAATCAGTGTCTTGCCATCATGGAAAAGGATGGACAAGTCCGGAAATATGATAAAAATCCGATTATCAAGGGTGTCCCGGCTGGATTTACCGGTCATGTCCGCGATCCCAAAGTGTTTAAAAAAGGGAACATGTATTACATGCTGCTCGGTGCACAACGCGAAGATAAAACCGGCGCAATCATTATCTATGAATCGAAGGACGCCCTGGACTGGTCGTTCAAGGGAGAATTGAAATTGGACCTGGACTTACCGGAATCGTGCTATATGCTGGAGTGCCCTGATTATTTTGAAATCCAGGGACAAGAGATTCTTGTTGTCTCCCCACAAGGGCTGGAAGCGAAAAAGCACGACTATCAAAATCTTTACAATGTGATTTATGCACTTGGTAAACTGGACATCGAGAACCTGACATTTGACGTGACAAGCTATGAGGAATTGGACAAAGGCTTTGACTTTTATGCTCCCCAAACATTCGAAGGAAAAAGCAATGAACGGTTAATGTTCGGCTGGGCGGGCATGGCTGAGGTGGAATATCCCACCGACCAAGAAGATTGGGCACATTGCCTGACACTTCCGAGGGAGCTTGATATCGTGAACAGTCGACTTATTCAAAAGCCGGCAAAAGAATTGAAACAGCTGCGAAGTAAGTCCCAATCAGATGTCCGGACGCTGGATAATGGCTCAACCAAACTCCATTCCGGGTTCCTCTCATTTGAGTTGGAAGCTTCCATCGAATCCAGTGGAGCAGACTCTTTCGGGGTAGAACTTTTCTCATCGGAAACCGAGGGACTTGTCTTAGCATTTGATCGTTCCAGTCAAACCGTTTCGTTGAATCGCGAGAATTTCCATACCTCATTTGATAAGGAAAATGGTTTGGTGCGAAGTGCTGAGCTCAGCATCGGGGACAGCGTTAAAGTACAGGCATTTGTTGACCGGAGCATTGCCGAAATTTTCATCAATGACGGTGAGGTTGTTTTTACAACAAGAGCCTTCCCCATGCAGCAATCAACCGGAGTCAAACTATTTACAGATAAAAAACTAACCTGTACCTATACGATCCATCAACTGAAGAGTAATAACTCACTTTAGATAAAGGTCCGTCCCTCACTGCTTTAAAGCAATGAGGGACGGACCTTTCAATTTGACCCGGAACTTAGCGTAAGGCAACTTATATTTTCTCGTCCAATAGATAGAAGAATCAAAAGGCGACCTCCTACATCATACCTTCAACAACCGCACAACCTGCTCCACCGTCACCCGGATCTGCTCACTCGTAACCTCGCTCCTCAAGGCTTCCTCCAACGACCGGCACTCGGTCTGAATCGAAAACACCGCATCCAGATACTGATTCACCTCTGCCAAATCCGTATCGATCCGACCTGCAATTCCGATCACTTTCTTACCGTGCTTCTTCGCCAGTCTCGCAACCCCAACGGGTACTTTCCCCATCAGTGATTGCTGATCCAGACTTCCTTCACCGGTAAAAACAATATCCGCCTTCATTACTTTCTCTTCCAACCCCGTAAGCTCTATAATCGTGTCCACTCCGGATTGAAGAGTCCCACCTAAAGCGGCCACGATGCTTCCACCGAGTCCTCCGGCGGCTCCCGATCCAGCTACCTTTTGAACGTCAACACCATATACTTCTTTAAAAAGGGAAGCCATCCTCACCAAACCGGCATCAAGTTCGAGAATCCCCTCAGATGTCGCCCCTTTTTGTTTTCCGAAAATATGAGCAGCACCTTTCTCCCCATAGAATGGATTCGTGACGTCACTCGCAATCGTAAACGAGCATTCCTCCAGTCCGGGCAACCGCTCCCGATCTGAAAATGAAGCCGCCTGAAGTAACGGATTCCCTTCCACACCGAGCTCTACTCCGTCCTCACCATAAAACGTCCATCCCAAAGCCTGCAGCATACCGACGCCACCGTCATTCGTCGCGCTCCCCCCAAGGGAAATGACGATATTGCGATATCCGTTCTGAACAGCATCCTTAATCTGTTCTCCCAGACCATACGTATTTGCTTTCATCGGGTCCCGCTTCTCAAACGGAACGAGAGGAAGTCCACTGCTTCTCGCACTCTCGATAAACGCCGTGTCCCCGTTCAGAACAACATATCGAGCAGTGACAATGTTCATTAACGGATCATGTACCCGAACTTCCTTCTCTTCTCCATCAAGGCAAGTGAGCAAGGCATCCAGGGTACCCTCTCCACCATCCGCCATGGGAGAGTTCTCCACATAAGCGGATGGCCAAGCCGATAGAACCCCCTTTCGAGCCGCTTCACCCACTTCAAAAGCAGACAATGAATCCTTATAAGAATCCGATGCTATTAAAACATTCATCTCCTACACGCTCCTATAAAAAGATGCCAGAAGCCTCACACAGCGACTGGCACCTTAAATTCATCTATTGTTTCACCCACATAAATTCATATGGACGTAATTCCACAACTTCACTTACTTGCTTCCCACTCACGAGATCGACTCCTGAGTGAGGCAGATTCACTTCAACATGCTTCGCATCCAGATTGACGACAAACATGATGCTTTCACCTGTTTCCACATTGAATCGCTTCAGTCCGAATACATTCCCACCAAGTTCCAACACTTCCTGCCCTGCATAAGGAGAAAAAGCAGATTCCTTCTGGCGGATCGAAATCATCTCCTGTAAGCCTTCGAAAATCCCTTTGCGACGAGAATCCGTCTCTAGTTCCTCAAAGATGCTACCAAGCTCCAGCTTCTCACGATTGATCCGGCGGTTGATGCCAGATGCTTCAACACCGGCTTCATCATTATGAGAACCGAGTAAAGAATGATAGTAAACGGCCGGAACTCCCACAAACGATAACAGGATGGAGTGTGCGGCAAGCATCTTCTTCACTTCAAGTTCTTCCGTCGTATCCTTGCCTTGATTGACCAGGGCTGCTGAATAGTTGATGTTCAGCTCATAGACAGACTGGCTGCCGTCACTATTGGCTTTATACGAAACACGGCCGCCGTTTTCTTTCACTTTATTCACAAGCAGCTGTTTGTCATCCTCGGTCAAGATCCCTTCTGTGGGACGCATCCCGATTCCATCATGACTTGCAAGGAAATTGAAATAGGTCGCAGTATCCGAAACGGTATCGATCGTTTTCGCCCATTCCGTCAGCTTCTCACCATTGTGTGTCGTCAGTGAAAACAACACCAATGGAGGCAGGGAAAATTGATAAACCATATTGGCTTCATCGGTCCCATCACCGAAATAGCTGATGTTTTCTTTGTGCGGTACATTCGTTTCCGTAATGATCTGCGTATTCGGTTTGAAGAAGTCCATGACCTCTCTCCATAGCTTGATGATTTCATGGGCCTGTGGCAGATGGATGGACGTGGTGCCTGATTCCTTCCAAATGAACCCGATGGCATCGAGGCGAATACTGGTCCCGCCTTTACTTGCATACTCGAGTAAAATATCCGTCGTTTCCTCTAATACCGGGAAGTGGCGGAAATTCAAGTCAACCTGGTCTTCACTGAAGGTCGTCCAAGCCGTTTTCACGCCGTCACGCCCTTCGTATTCATGATATAAAGGCGAAGTGCGGGGACGGACCACAGCACTCGTATCAAAAGAAGGATCTCTCGGAACAAAGTATTCCTGATATCTTGCTTCGCCATTCAGATACCCTTGAAACCATTCACTCGATTTTGAAATATGATTGGCAACAAAATCAAACATTAAGCGATAATCCCGTGACAGCTCTTCAATGTTTGTCCAATCACCGAGCTTCTCATCCACTTGACGATAGTCCACGACGGAGAATCCATCATCGGACGTATAAGGAAACATTGGCAGCAGGTGGACATCCGTAACGGAGCCCTTCATCTTTTCATTCAAGAAGGTGTGAAGAGAGGCAAGCGTTGGCTTACCTTCTTCGTAGATACTGTCACCATACGTGATGAGATACACGTTTTCTTCTGACACAGGGGCGGCGCTTTCCCACGAGTGACGGCTCCACTTATCCATCAGCTCGGTAAAAGAAGTCAGGAACTCCTCTTTGAAATCTTCCCCATAAATCGTTCGCAATCTCTTTTCTACATTTTGTACTAATTCTTGCTTGGTCATCTTTTCACCTTCTTAAGATAGTTTTAATGTGAGGTGGCTCTTCGGATTGAGTACAATCTCCGTACCCGCTTCACCCTGGTATTCCTCTGCAAGATTTGTCGTAACAACCTTACTGAATGCATGTTTAAACGTCACGCTTTGAACGGTTTCCGCCGGGTTGAACAAACGAACAACCATCGACTTGTCATCATAAGCACGTTTGCAGCTGCTCATGACCACAGATGGGTTGTCCATTTCCAATAATGAAACGGTGTCCTCCATCTCCCTAACCGGATAAGGAATCTCAAAACGCTCAAGGCGCTCTTCAAAGGTATTTAAGCTTTGCTTCTGATAAGAACCATATCGATCCACGTATTGATCCGTCAGCCCGAACATCGCCACAGGCTCTGCATTTCCAACATAAAGAGCATATTCAAACACCATTCTTTGCTTCATCTGGGCGTCTGGGGTGTAGACGACTTTGTTATTAATACCCGATGCTCTTCCTGGACGCCACATGAGATCATCTTTTCCTAACAACCCGACGCTTCTGAATAGAGTAAGAGCAAGTTCTCCTGATTCTTCAACCACTTCATATTCCTTGATCCCTCTTGTTACAGTTGCAAACGTATGAGAATCAGCTGACACCCCTGCAAAGTTTTCAAGTGAATAAATCGGAACCGGCGCTTCGGCAAATCCATTCTCTTTCCAATCCTTCATATACGGATTGTTCACGCTTCTCTCAATCAGCCCGAAGCCCTGATCGGCAAAAGAAGTTTGAGGCTGTTTTACGCCTGTATTTAATCGAACGCGCACACGATGATCACAAACCGCATTCTCGATCGTATGTTGAACCCGAACGAAGGTTTCATTTTTTCGAAGTTCAAGAGTCGAAATGATCACCAGGGGTTCACTATTGATTTCTGCCTGACGGTCCTCCAGATTCCCTGGCACAAGCGCCTCATGCTTCACCATCATTTTCTGTGAAAGCTCACCTTCCTCTACAGAAAGCAGTTCACCATGCTCCATCCATAGAGGTTGATCCCCTTCTAAAGGAGAGAAATCATAGGAATCCCCCGCATCCCCTACATTTTCAAAGCGAAGCAGATTGGAAATCAAGGTGCCATTGTCTTTCTCTGTCAGGGTCAGATTCCCTTCGACGAATTCCACTTTTACATGTTCATTTTCGATGGCCTGACTACCTTTCTCTTCAAGCTCTTTCATTCCTTCGCTGATTTCTTCCACGATGTAGGTCTGATACCCTAATCCGGCAACATCCTTCAGTTCTGCCATCACGACTGTACGATAATAACCCGGTACTTCCACCTGTTTCTCACCTTCTGCTGTGACCACGATTTTCTTACCACCGCTGATATATTCCTGATCAATGGCTTCAATCACAACAGGCTTCCCAGCAAGATCCTTCACGTTGAACTGATCAGACTTCGTAAACAAGACAGCCTCCACCGTGCCGGAGAATACAGACGCATTTGTATTAAAGAAAACAAAAATGGAGTCATGACCAAGTTTCTTACTGATGGCTTCTGTCATTTGTTTCTTCAAGATATTCAGAAGTCCGTCAGCAATCCGGTTCACCTTTTCCAATCGTTGGACGATATCACGGTTGGTGTCATCAGAGTTACATCCGCCGATGCTGTCATGGGCGTGAACATCGAAGAGTTCCTTCCACATCCCGTCCAACCACGACTGTGGATAACGCAGACCTAGAGACTGACCGATGACGGCCAGTGGCTCCAGTACATTCAGGATCTTATGTTCGACTTCATAATTGGCTTTCTTAATATCATAGCGCTGGGAACGAATCGTGTTATGAATACGGGACTTCTGCGTCGCCGTCAATTCGCCTTCGATCACATTTGTAAAATGGTCTTCATTCTCCCATGCATCTTTCATGAAGGTTTCATAGTCGGAAAGGACAAACTCATAGTCCTCTGAGCCCTCATTGAGCTTCTTGATGGTTTCAGGGAAATGCTCACGCACAAGCACCTGATCTCCGCCTGCCGGAAGTAAGAGATGATCACTATTCTGGTTCATATCCGCCAGTTTCCCGAGAATCGGAAACAGGCGTTCTTCCTTATACTCCTCTGAAGCTTCAAGGAATTTCCCCGGTCCATATCCGAAATAAATATTATTGGCATTCACCGTTTCGCCGTCAGGGGATTTCCACGTGAAGTTCAAATCACCCTTTAACTGATCCGTATAAATCCCGCGCTGAAGGACGCTGTTATCGATACCGAACCCTTTGAAGATAGAAGGAAGATACTGATTCTGCCCGAAAATATCCGGCAGATACCCGCAATTCATGCTGTGACCGAAGCTCTTCGATATCTTCGTTCCGTATAGCAGGTTACGGATGATGGATTCTTTATTGACAAGCAGAGAATCCGTTTGCGTATACCAAGGCCCGATAAACAGCTTCATCTCTTCCACAAGCTGCTTCAAACGGTCCCTGTTTTCAGGACGGACCTTCAGATACTCTTCGACGATGCTCGCCTGGGCATCAAATACATAGCCTGTATAGTCTTCATCTGTTTCCAGGACATCTAAGAGATGATCAAGGTTTTCTGCAAGTAACACATTTGAATCTTCTATTGTAAAATACCATTCACGATCCCAGTGGGAATGAGGTACGACATAAACACGCTTTTTCATGGATGTTCCCTCCAGATAATAGGTAAAGGGTTCCGGATCTATGACGACCCGGCCCCCTTTTTTGTGATTATTGTTCGTTCTTTTTCAAAATGGCAAAGCGGATGAAAATGTTTGCGAAAGCGATGAACAATACCCCGACTGCAAGTCCAATGAGATATGCCCAAATATTTTCAACAAGCGGCCATCCCCAAATAGCCGGAAGTGGATACCACTGAACGGCTCCAAGTACGACGGCCGTTACAGATCCCAGGACCGCTCCGATGATGTTGATTGGAATGGTGATCAATGGGTTCCGAAGCATGAATGGAATCCCACCCTCACTGATGGCGATAAATCCTAGTAATAGTGACGTATTCCCCGCCACACGCAGGTTTGCATCGAACACACGGCGTCCAACGACATACTTATCGATGACCGTTGCAAGTCCCAATCCGATCGGCGGGATGACAATCGCCAATACGCGGGCAGTCAATGGATAGATTTGATCTGCTGCAAGTCCGATGGAAATGGCACCTGCCGCTTTGTTGATCGGTCCACCTAAGTCAAAGGCTGTAGCTGCAGCGATGATACTTGCAAGTACGACATTCCCTGCACCTTGAGCCGCTGTGATCCAGTCACTTAGAAGGGCATTCAACCCACCAAATACAGGATCTACAATATAAAAATTCAAGAAGAAAATCGTTAACACGGAAATCGCTGGAATGATGAGCATCGGCTTCATCGCGATCAGATTTTTATTCAGCTTAATTTTTTCATTTAAGAATTTAGATACATAACCAGCCGTCAGTCCAAGGATCAATGCTCCCAGGAAACCTGATGGAATTCCGCCTTCAATTCCCCAGAACGTATAGTGAAGACCTGCCGCGAATACCCCTCCGATAAAACCGGATACGAGTCCGACACGGTCGGCGATGGCGTATGCCACAAATGCACCGAAGATCGGGTACATGAATTTAAAGATCATTCCACCGAACTTATCGAGATGATGGAGAATGACTAATAGTTCATTTGAATCCGTCGCATATTTAATATCATTGATGGTATCAACGAGCCCGAGCGGCATGGCGGCAAGCTTCGCAATCCCCATCATGAGACCCGCTGCCACAAGGACAGGAATCATATACGAAATACCTGTCATGACTGCCTGTGTGATTTCAGACATCAGACCCTGCTTACTTCCGTTTGTTGAAACCTCGTCCTCACTGCTGTCTCCCGTTACGGTTCCATCAGGATTCGTCAATGCTCTGTTGATGATATCTTTAGCGTGCTTTAACGGTTCGGCAACTCGTGTCTGCACGTAAGGCTTACCTGCAAAACGCTCTTTATTCTTAGGTGCAATATCAGTCGCAAACACAACGGCATCCGCTTCTTTCAAGATCGCCCCGCGGTGCTCGTCTTCAATTCCATTCGCACCTTGTTTCTCAGTGAGAACACGGACACCCAGCTCACGCCCTGCCTTCTCCAAAGCTTCAGCAGACATATACGTGTGAGCGATACCCGAAGCACATGCCGTGATCGCCAGTACGGTTTTTGTATACTCTTGTGGAGTGTCGATAACGTTTTCTTTTTGATCCAATAATGCTAAGAACTCGGAAGGAGAAGAAGCGTTCATCAAGTTATCGATATACCCCTTGTCCATCAATCTTGTACTCAGTTCAGACAAGACGCTTAAATGAGTAGATCCTGCCTCCGCATCCGGAATGGCCAGCAAGAACACGAGCTGTACTTTGTTCATCGGATCGATGCTTTCCCATGTATCAAGACTATTTCGTAGTCTCGCAACAGAAAACTTCGCTTTCTTTACTGCTTTACTCTTTCCATGAGGAATGGCAAGTCCAGCCTCAAGCCCAGTAGGAGAAATCTCTTCCCTCTCAAGAACTGCCTGTAAAAACTCTTCTTTCGATGTTAAAACGTCCTGTTGATATAACGCATCAACCATCGTTTCAAGAACTTCTTGTTTCGTGTTTGCTTCAATATCAAATATGACCAGTTGTTCATCTGTCATTTGTCTTAGTTCCAATGAGGTTCACCTCTCAAGTAATAATTTAGGTTTATGAAATCCCTTACAATGTAGTTATATCACAGAAAGAATCGGGACTTTTGTACATAGAGCGTACAATTGTACAGAATGAAAACCTTTTCTTAAACATGTGTATGCCAAAGAGCATAGGAATCAATGATATAATGAATGATAAATAATGAAACGGTTTACAAAGGAGTATGGTATGGGGAAAGTATTGGATCGGTTTTCTTCTTCTATCGGAGAACTAACATATGCTGAAAAGCACGTCCTCTATTATGTAGAGGAGAATTTGGAGACGGCGAAGAATCAGTCTTTGACCGCGATGGCCGAAAGCAATAGTGTGAGCACGACCACGATCATCCGCATGTGTCATAAGCTGGGGCTCGGCGGCTTCTCTGAGTTTAAGTTTAACCTAAAGAGCATCGATGAAAACGTAGGTCCGTCGGAGAATATGCTGGACCGTTACCGCCAGGATACGAATCGGACATTGGAATCGTTGCGCGTCGAGGAATTGGAGAAAATCAGCGAACAGCTATTGAAGGCGAATCGCGTCATGATTGTCGCCGTGGGACTGACGAAGATGGCTGGAGAATATTTCAGTAAACTATTCATGCAGGTCAATAAACCAACGTCCTACGTATATGAATCACATATCATCGACCTGCTTCCGAATATGGTGCAGCAGGATGACCTCATCGTCTTCATTTCATCCAGCGGCGAGACGAAAACCATTGTCGGGGCAGCTGAGAAGATCCGTTATAAAAATGCAGACTCACTGGCGATCACCAATTCAGCAGATAGCACGTTAGCGAAAATCACCCGGAATGCCATCAGTGCCGATGTACAAAAAGTACAGTTTGCCGGGTATGATTTGACGCCTCGGTCTACGATGGTCATTTTAATTGATTTGATTTTTGAGTTTTATTTGAAGAAAGTGATGAAATGATCACTAAACAAGTGTTTAGTGGGATTCTGCCTATGTTCTGGGGGTTTCTTATAAGTAATCAAACGTTTGTTTAAACGAAAAGCACGAAGCTCCCTACGGAATAGGAGCTTCGTGCTTTTTTTATACATGAGAAACAATCAACTCAACCTGTCCCTCAATCTCAAATGTCTCAATATCGGCAGGCAGGATGAAGTGAGCTCCTTTTGTAAGAGAATACTCTTCCCCGTGCACCTTCAGCACTCCGTTTCCATCCAGTACACTTGCCAGTTGGAATGGCTGGTCCTGTACAAACGAGGAATGGCCGTCGACCTTCCATTTGTACACAGTGAAGTATTCCGCTTCCACAAACTTCGTGGATTCAACTCCTTCACGTGTTTCCACAACTGGTTCAACCGCTTCAGCCTTATGTGGAATCGTCGTCACTTCAATCGACTTATCAATATGCAGCTCACGGGTATTCCCTTCCGCATCCGTACGGTCATAATCATACACACGGTACGTCGTATCCGAACTTTGCTGTGTTTCTAACACCAGTGTCCCTTTACAAAGGGCATGAATCGTACCGCTTGGGACATAAAAGAAGTCACCAGGCTTCACCGGGATGCGACGCAATAGATCATTCCACTCGCCTTTCTCAATCATCGACACGAACTCTTCCTTCGTTTGAGCCGTATGTCCGAAGATCATCTCGGCATCTTCATCACAATCAATGATGTACCAGCATTCAGTTTTACCCAGTTCACCGTTTTCATGGTCCTTTGCATACGCATCATTCGGGTGTACCTGCACAGAAAGATCGGCGTTGGCGTCTAAGATTTTCGTCAATAACGGAAATACAGGCGACGGATGCTGACCGAATAACTCACGATGATCATTCCAAAGCTCACCAATCGTCTTACCGGCAAACTCACCGTTTACTACTGTACTTTGTCCGTTCGGGTGACCGGATATGGCCCAGCATTCACCTGTATGATTCGATGGAATTTCGTAGTTGAATTGGTCTTTTAATGCCGTACCTCCCCAGATTCTTTCCTGGAATACGGGTTGTAGAAATAGTGGTTGGTTCATGACAGCCTCCTGAATTCAGTTGAATATTCTTGTCCACTGATTGTCTTACATAAGGGATAAAGTTTCAAGGACAAATTAGAATGTGGTCCTCTGCCTACTACGTATTAGCGGACCAATCCCAGCGCTCCCACTAGCCCGGCATTATTTCCCAATCCAGGCGACACGATATATGTGTCGATCTCTTCAAGGATTTGTTTATGTTGAACATACCCACCGAGAATGGTAACCACCTGTTCTCTTATCAGAGGAAACAAGTGCATCTGATTCATCACTCCCCCACCAAGAATGACTTTCTTCGGTGATAAAATCAGAATGTAATTGGCAATCGCCTGAGCGAGATAATAGGCTTCCATTTCCCATACTTGAGGGTTGTCCACCAACTCAACAGCTTTCTTTCCCCATCTGGCTTCAATCGCTGGGCCGGATGCCAGTCCTTCTAAACAATCACCATGATACGGACAACCACCATTATAGGTGTCTGCAGGGTGACGGCGGACCATGATGTGACCCATTTCAGGGTGAGTCAATCCGTGCACAAGTTTCCCTTCTGTTAAAGCCCCTACACCAATGCCTGTACCAACCGTTATATAGAGGCAGCTGTCTAAGCCCTTGGCCGCTCCCCAAACACTTTCACCAAGAGCAGCAGCATTTACATCCGTATCGAATGCAACCGGAACGTGGAAATGCTTCTTCAACTCACCTATAAGGTTGAAATGACTCCAGTGCGGTTTTGGGGTACTTGTAATCGAACCATACCCCTCACTTTCTGGTTTAAGGTCGATGGGCCCGAAAGAACCAACTCCCAGTCTCTCGATATTCTTATCCTCGAAGAACTCCACTACCTGTTTTAACGTCTCACCTGGAGTGGTCGTCGGAATCGTAACTCGCTCCAGGATTTCCCCCCTCTCATTCCCGATTCCACATACGAACTTGGTTCCTCCCGCTTCAATTGCTCCAATGATCATGTCTAATCACCCTTTCATTAAACTAGAAAGATTTCTCCTATTTATACTATCATTTCATTTGTAAGCACGGGGACGGTTCTGCTGCTTCCCTTAAAAAAGAAGCACAAGAACCGTCCCCGCGCTTCCTTTTCTTCAATAAAAAGGAATATCTTATACATTTTATGGGTAAATCTTCATTGTGCATATCCTCCGGGAGGACAAAAGGCTTAGTTCACTTCCGTAAATATGTGTTAATTTTCCTATTACTATCTTCCTTTCCATTTGATACCATTTATACTGGAGGAATTACGACATTTTTTTGTAAGGAGATGAATCCGATGTCCTACCTATCATACTTGCAATCTCAGCTCGCTGAAAAAAAAGAGCAGGTCCACCGCTTAGAATCAAATATACGAGAATTAGAGAATATACAGAATGAGTTCGTTCACAACCGACATTCCATAGAGGATCCTGAGCTCACCCCACATACGTGGAAGGGCCAGTTAGCAAATGCCTTTCAAGAAGTTCGTGATGATATTTCATTGAGCTACAGGGACCTTTACCACTTTCAATTAACTGAGGCTATTACAATCTTTGAAAATAAAGTCAACACGCTTCACTCTGAAATACAGACATTGCAGTACAATATCTCTCAAGAGGTTTCCAGAATAAACGAGGAAAAGAGGAAAGGAGACAATCACGTTGGGTGAAGAACTGAAAATACGCTACAGTGCTGTGGAACAAGCTGTTACATATATCGACAATGCGTCTGAGTCCCTTACAACAGACATCCCAAGCACTATTGCCAACGACAATCGTCTGGACGTCACAGAACGAATCAATGAACTGAACCACCAATTGTCGGAAATCAGGAAGATGTATAAAGAACTTCTGGCAAAGAATAATCAATCAGTCAAGCAATCATTAATCAGCATGGAGGAAGCAGATCGCGAATTATCCTCCTCCATCAAATTGCGTTAAGGAGCGATACGTTGTGAAGATATTGGATTCACAGTCACTGCATAACGGAATCGATGAACTGACAAACATGCTTTCTACTGAATTAGAGCAGATTGAAAAGCTTGAAAATGAGATCAAGGCTTTCACCCATCTGAAGGATTCATTTGAGGGTCATGGGGGGAAGGCCATCCGTTCCTTCTACCAGGGTGTGCATCAATTGATTCTTTCCACTTACTTGTTCACAATTAAAAAATAC
The DNA here is from genome assembly GCF_964253455.1 of Rossellomorea sp. LjRoot5. Taxonomy (NCBI): domain Bacteria; kingdom Bacillati; phylum Bacillota; class Bacilli; order Caryophanales; family Bacillaceae; genus Rossellomorea; species Rossellomorea sp. LjRoot5. The sequence goes on along the minus strand of NZ_CAXUQN020000001.1, from coordinate 346,859 downwards.
GAGCAAATTCTTAAAAATATTAAAAGTGCCGCTGACGACTTAGAACCCGATCAAACCGGTTATATTCAAGAGGCATTCCTTACGGGTGATCTGACAAACGGCCTCCGTAAAGCGGAGAACCTGACAATGGACTTCGTGGATGAAGCAAACTCCGCTATCAGCAGGGTGAGTGATATTGTCTATGCACCTCCCCTTGAAGACAATCGTTTTATCAGTCATCAACAACAAGCTCATAAGAAGATTGCGCACACTATTGAAGATCTGGCTGCATTCGATTCTGCTCAAACGAAGATACTTGATTCGGTTGAACACGATATTCAAATTGTAAGAGATTTTCTACTTGAAGTGAGCGGAATGTTCGAGAGTGAGAAGTTGAATATTGGCAGCTACCAAAGCTCCGAACTCCGGAAAACAGACCACTATCAAGACATCGTTGCTCTTCAACAAAGTAACAGGTATACAAGATTAGGTGACATATTCCTATCACCATTCGATATGTTAAACAGCAAGATGAGCTGGGGTGATAATCTTCTGGCAGGCTATCAAACACTTGCTGTTCTTTCTACTGGAGTGTTCTCGTCCAAACTATCAGTCCACTATTTGGGCAACACCCCCACGTTGTGGCAAAAGCTGAAAGGGAATTACGAATTCAGCGTCAGGACAGATCCTTCCTGGACGAGTAAAGGAAAACACAGTTCGAAAATGGCAAAGAGTATTCTTACATTCTCTAGAGCAGAAACACCTAGTAACCCTCTCCTAAAGTACATGCATAAGTTCGTTAAAAGTTATGAAAGTCCAGCTCACTTATATAAACATGCAGCTGGTTTCCCGAAGAATTTCAACAAGACAACGGGAGCGCAATTAAGAAATAGTATTGTCGGGCGCATGAAAACAGGTACGAAAGAAATCGTTGGAAACGCAGCAAGAGTCAAAGGACTTACCACCATCGGGAAAAGGATCCCTTTAGTGGGAAATGCCATTTCATACATTGCAAACTTTGGAGAATTTACTGCTCAAGAGAATGCACACATGGGAAGGATGGAGAAATTCGGTAGATTTGCAGGTGGAGTAGGTACAGATATGATGGCCATAGGTGCCGGGGCTAGAATCGGGGCTACAATCGGAAGTATGGGTGGCCCGTTAGGTATTGTCATTGGAGCGTCTGTTGGTGGATTAGTTGGTGGTCTTGCAAGTTCTAAGTATGGAGACAAAGTAAAAGATTTCACAGGTAAAATAGGTAAAAAAGTCGGCGAAGAAGCAACAGAAGCCATCGTAAATGTAAAGAATTCTGTTGCGAGTTGGTTCAACTAAAGCCTATTTGAGAGGAAGGAAAATATGTTTTTGACACTGTATAGTGCCGTTGATTTCTTATTATTAGCGATTGGGATTGTACTATCTACTCAATTTGCCTACGGGTGTACGATACTCATTCTAGAAAAAACAATGTTAGGTTACTACGAAGTGGCGATCTTTGATCCCCCCACTACGTTATTTCAAAAAATAACAAACGCATTCCAGAAGGGGATGCTGGGTTCCGGACCCTATATCTATACGAAAATCGAAAAATACAATTGGTTCTTACGAAAAATTCTATTTCTAGTTGCCCTCCTCGTTCAGGGAATTCTTTCGGTCACCCTTTATACCGTTCTATCTATGATCGTAGATTACATCTTTTTTGGTTAGAAGAGGATATATTCCCACTCAACAAGAGACAGGGTAAATGTTATTGAAGAAGTATGTAACACCTCAACAAAATACATACTTATAGGAGTGAGCCCATGAACCATATACTAACATGCACATCAGAAGAACTTGCCTTAATGGTCAGCTTATCAGGCTACGACAGTGTAGCAAAGGGGATTGCAGAGGCAGCGATCGGGAAGAAGACCGAACAGGAATGGATCGCCATCATGGAGGCGACGAGTAAACAGCTGATCATGAAGCGCATCCTGGATGAAGAGCGTGATGCAAGAGGAGAGAATCCTTTAACGGAGGAAATGCTCCACTTCATCAGGAACTATGTGGAATCCAAGAGGATGATCCGCTGTTCCAATACACCGGCTCAGTCTGTGTTGATGATCCATCACTACGAGAACGATGAGTGGCTGCTCCACCTCATTGAAAAGGATATCATCCATGAGTTCTCCATCATTTCAGCAGATGAGATGGAGCATTATATGAAAGAATACTATGGCATCCAGAAGCTTCACACGAACGAGCAGCGATCCTTCATTCTGAGCGAGAAGAACTTCGACCGCTTAAGCAATCCGGATAAACTAAAAAAGGTTCGAAAAAGCTCACGCTTCACACCTGAAGAAGTGAGCAGCTTCGACCTGTTTACTGAGGATTTAAAACGCTTTGAATGGACATTATTCAATATATCCAACTTTGGAATCGTGTCACTGGAGGATGAAATGTATCTGGAGAATATCCTATTCTTCCTTCCATCCACCCAAGGAATTTGGCTGAGCGAATACAGCGATGATTCGGCGACGGTCCATTTCCATTTAGCCGATGAGAAAGAATGGGAAGACATGCTGCGGAGCATCGGAGAATTTGCCTCACACCTGGTTGAACAAGGGTGATAATTCAAACAAAAAATCCTCACTTTCATAAGTGAGGATTTTTCATAGCCGTGAGAGGACGAACTGACCATCCTCACCGTTCAGATTTATAAGCAATATATCCACCCCAAATAGCTAAACATATCGTCACAATCACCCAAAAGCCAAACATCACACTCACCTCAATTTCTTCACATTAAGCCGATTTCACTTGTCTTATGGTATATTATACCTTATTCCATTTAAGATGAGAAGCAAGGGGACGGTTCTTCTGCTTCCAAAACACCACTCTTTGATAACTTTTGTTAATTGCCCAAATTTAATAACCTTCGCTGATGTAAATTCATCTTTACATTTTAATGTGGCTTTCTTCGAGAAGGCAATGATAGAGTAGACGGGTTCTAGAGCCATTTCACCTATATAATCCTTTAAAGTTTGGACATGCCCATAGTTTTGCCAAATTGGATTGAATGACTTTTCTTTCTATACCATTTACATATTTTTCTTATTACTTTATACTCAATTTAAATATATTACTAATTTCCTATAATAGTGATAAAGGCAAACTTTCTGAAAGGGGAGGACGCAAATCCATGAGTCTAAGGTGCTATTCAGCGCTATGATTGTCAGGTTGCCGTAGAAAAATTGAGCTATGGCTGTTTGCTTTAGCTTTTTTTTTTTAGGGGAACCGGTCTGAGGTAATACGATTTTTATAAAAAATAATTATTGGAGGATAAAAAACTATGTATTTCGTTGATTTCGCAAAACGGCTATTTAAGAAGCAGAACACTGGAATTATTATTTATCTTATTCTTAATACACTGATTGTCATGGCTCTTTTTCAAGACATCTTTGTTGGTTTATCATTGTATCTGGTCTCTCTTACCATCGCATTATCTCCAGTTGGTGAATGGATGCTCCGCGTCCAACAAGGATGCAAACCGCTCTCACAAGAATATATTGACCGTCTTATGCCATTATTCGAGGAAGTTTATGAGAAAGCTAAAATGCTTGATCCATCCATTGCAGATCACGTCAAGCTCTTCATAAGTAACGATTCTAATCCCAATGCGTTTGCTACGGGCCGTAAAACCATCTGCCTTACCAGCGGCTTATTGCAGTACAGTGATGAACAAATCAAAGCTACTCTAGCACATGAATTTGGACATCTTTCCAACAAGGATACTGACCTTATTCTAATTGTATCAGTAGGGAATATGATCGTTTCCACCATGTTTGTACTCTATCGTGTGGTAATGTCAGCCGTTGGCATCATGGCAAGTATCGCAAACCGCAGCTTCGGGACTTTGATTATGACTATTTTCATCGACTTCATGCTAGTCGCGATGATGTGGCTTTGGACGAAATTTGGCACAATGCTCGTTATGCATTCTTCCAGAAAAAATGAATATGAAGCCGACCATTTTGCTTACCAACTAGGCTATGGTGATCCACTAATACAAGTTTTAAACAGCTTCAATGAAATGGAAATGAGCTTCAGAAAAGGATTGTGGGCTAACCTGGCGTCCAGTCATCCCGAATCATTTAAACGAATTGAATCTGAAGTGGCGTAATCCACTTCCCAACAGAAAGCATAAGGGGGTCAGAAGCATGTTGTATAAACAAGAATTAAAGAAGATCCTTGTTCTCATTGCGGTGGGGATTATTCTTGCTGCAGTGTTTCTATTCAAAGCCATCACAACATATTCCGGTTCAACAATACGTTTTGGTGTCAATGATTACCTAATTTTATTCATGATTATTTGCTATCCAGTGGGAATTGTGTATGGCTGGCGTCAAATCCTGAACTTATATAACACTATGAGAAGATCAGATCGTGAACATTGGGCACGCGGTGGCGGTAAAGGATATACCGCATTAATGATAACCACCATCAATCTTGCGTTTTCGGTTATTGTTACGTTACTCCTAGGGTGGATGATCGGAATAATTAACGCATATAACAAGCTATCACAATTAAAAAGAATGGGACATTAATAGAAAGGAAGTATTGAGATTCCTTCCTTTCAAATTCCACCTAAATTCAATTGAAGATCCTGCTTATACCCATAATTACGGAACCGCTGGCATGCTTGGGGATATTAATACGAAGTTGGATTGAGTTATTAAAGAATAACACTATCTGGAGGATTCCATGAAACGATTCATCAGCACGATTACCCTCATTTTTATAATGGCTGGCATTGTAGGCTGCCAGAGCAACAACACAGAAACCAAGACGGAGGAAACTTCTTCTACGCCAGACATTGCGAAAGCGAGCAAGAATGATCCCACCCTTTTAAAGAAAGAAAAGAAAAGTGATAGGGAGTGGATTGATGAAAGCAAAGCAGATGGGTTCTTATCTAATGTCGGCATAGAAGGTCCCGTTCAATATATAGTACATGATCTTGATAACGACACTTTACCCGAGGTCATCGCTTATTATGGTCCATTTTCAGAACAGCTTACTGAGAATATTCACGGCTTAACAATTTTTAAACAGGACGATTCTTCACGAGCTTGGAAAAAAGCAGGGGAGTATAAGGATGATCTGGTGAATGATTTCCAGCTTCACGGAGTAATTGAAAACACGAAGAAAGAGAAATTCCTTGTGGGAAGCCAAACAGTAGCAAGTGCTACCAATATGTATTCCGCTTTAAAAATTTTTAAATATAACCCCTCTAATCAAGAGATTCGATCTGTTTCAACCATTGCCATATCGAACGAAAATCCCTATAAAGTCCAAATGAATAAGAATGCATTTTCACTGCAGATACTTGACGATAATGGCAATGTGCAAACTGAGGAACTATGGGAATTCGAATCTGATTGGATACTGAAAACTCAAAATAGAACCGTTATGCTAATGGATACCGAACAATATTTTGACAAGGCATTTAAGGAAGAACTTACTAAAGGACGATTAAAAGGAATTCCATATCCTCTTGGTACCAATATTCAACAAATTAAAAATGAATTAGGCACTCCAGATGTTGAAGAATATTATCAAGGCGCTCCTACGTTTGGGTATAAAGATTCTAATTTATTCTTTAGCCACTTAATGAACGAAGAACAGCTTGTGTCCATTCTTTATAACGTAAATAACACACCACAAACTTTCAAAGACTTGGAATCACTGCTAGGAACCCCACAGTATGCAGGCATCGATGAAATGTCGGGTTTATACACGCAGATCTATTCAATTGATAATAAATACGTGCTTATAGGAGAAGGGTACACCCACACCAAAGACTCAGGAATCGCAAGAATTCAATACAAATCCCAAATTGAATGACTTTAATAAACAAGAAAAGACACAGCTAGGGTACTATTCTGGTTGTGTCTTTTCACATTAGGTTTCTCGGGGTGAATACAGCCACTGAATTGTACCAGGCTTGCCATGTTTTTGTTCCACTAAGGACAAGTTTTTGTTCCACCTCTGCCATGCAGAGGACCACCCTTCTTGTTACTGACAGCCCTGTACGACCGAAAATTGACGGTTACTTTTGTCTCAACTCTTCCAAGTTTCATGTCCACAAGTCAAAAGGGAGGATCCAATATGAAGCTCCCCTTTTGACTATAAATTCACTTGATATATTGTGAGATTTTAAATAAAACTTCATGTCATTTCGGCCGACCACGACATACCATTCCCTGCCTAGTATGAAAAACGCGGTCCAGGTATTTGGTTAGTTTGACTCCTTTAATGATTATTATGAGTTGTATGGAGTACTTGAGTGCAAGGGAAAAATAAATTCAACCTTACCAGATAAAAGTGAAATAACTTAGCGAATATATTGAATGGGAAGATCAATACATACAGGAAAATAAGCATTGGTCTTCCTCATTTTCCTGTATGTATTCTACAGAACTACTGTTTTAATCTGTGAAGCACAAAAAAGATGGAGCCGTTATCCATTAAGACTCTTAAAAAAATTACTTTTTAGTTTTTGTCACGCAACTCTTATGCCACTTCCAAGCACTTTCAATAATGTCCTCCAACTCATTCTCTGCCTTCCATCCTAATTCACGATAAATCTTCTCTGAAGAAGCCACAAGGGTAGCTGGGTCTCCTGGACGTCTATCTGAATGAATTACATTAGCCTTCACACCTGTTACCTTCTCACAAGTATCTATGATTTCTTTCACAGAATACCCTTTACCATTACCTAAGTTATAGGTCGCTTTTTGGAGTTTCCCTTTCAATAAAGCATTCAGACTTAAGATATGAGCGTTGGCCAAATCTGTAACATGGATGTAGTCTCGAATGCACGTTCCATCATGAGTATCATATTCTGTTCCAAATACGGAAATACTTTCGCGCTTCCCTAATAATTGTTCAAGAACAATAGGGATTAAGTGTGTTTCAGGATCATGGTTCTCACCAATCTCTCCCGATACATGAGCTCCAGCAGCATTGAAATATCTTAACACAACATAATTTAATCCATATGCTTGATGGAAGTCATCTAATATCTGTTCAATCATCAGCTTAGAACGTCCATAAGGGTTGATTGGTTTAGTCACTGTTTCCTCAGTAATTAACTCTGTTTCTGGAATTCCATAGGTAGCTGCAGTGGAAGAAAAAATGAAGTTCTTCACTCCATGCTTTAACATTGCATCCAATAGAGTTAAGGTATTGGAAACATTATTATTATAGTATTTGTAAGGATCTAGTACTGATTCTCCTACTAGACTATTTGCAGCAAAATGCATCACTGCATCAATTGAATTTTCCGAAAAAAGTTGATCTAGTATTAATCTATCTCCTAAATTTCCTTTAACAAAACGAACTCTACTATCCATTAATTCCTCATGTCCAGTAGATAGATTATCTAGAACGATTACCTCTTTATATTCAACTAATTCTTTTACTAGGTGACTTCCTATGTAACCTGCACCGCCAACTACTAGAATCAAAAAAACTCCTCCTTAACACCGTTATCATTTGTTAACTACTCCCCATTTTCAACTTTCGAGATTTTACTTTTTACATTAGCTTCAATAAAGATTATGCTTGCTGGTCAAGTCTTTCACCCTATTACTTAGTTTAGACTTAATAGATCCATCATCGTGGTTTTTAAGAGTAAGTGCTATAATTGAAGCAATTTCGTCCATATCCTCTAATCCAAATCCTCTGGACGTCACAGCAGCTGTTCCGATACGCACACCGCTTGTGACGAATGGGCTTTCCGGATCGAATGGAATCGTATTTTTATTAACAGTGATCCCGATTTCATCAAGGACTTTCTCCGCCTCTTTCCCAGTCAAGCCCAGGGAACGAGTGTCCATCAGTAACAGGTGATTATCAGAACCGCCAGATACAAGATCGATGCCTTCCTTCACAAGGCCTTCCCCTAAGCGTATTGCGTTATCGATGATGTTCTGTACGTAATCCTTGAAAGAATCCCGCAGAGCTTCACCGAAAGCAACCGCTTTGGCTGAGATTACGTGCATAAGAGGTCCACCCTGGATGCCAGGGAAAATAGACTTGTCTATCTTCTTCGCGAACTCTTCTTTACAAAGAATCATACCTCCGCGTGGTCCGCGCAATGTTTTATGAGTAGTAGTCGTCACGAAATCTGCATACGGAACTGGATTCTGGTGAAGTCCAGCCGCTACCAGACCAGCGATGTGAGCCATGTCCACCATCAGATAAGCTCCCACTTCGTCAGCGATTTCACGGAATTTCGCGAAATCGATCGCTCTTGGATACGCACTCGCTCCCGCTACGATCAGCTTCGGCTTGTGTTCCAAGGCTTTTTGTCTAACATCTTCATAATTGATCAGGTGCTTTTCTTCATCCACACCGTACTCTACGAAATTATATTGAATACCACTGAAGTTCACAGCACTTCCGTGAGTCAGATGTCCCCCATGGGATAAGTTCATTCCAAGAACCGTGTCGCCCTGTTCAAGGATGGTGAAGTAGACTGCCATATTGGCTTGAGCTCCTGAGTTATCATGAACGAAACTAGCTCCTTACTCGTAACATCGTAGGTTAATTTGGTTAGACTGTTTTTGAGGTAAACAAATACCAAATCAGAGCTACATTACGGAAGGAGCTAGTTATTATGAAGCATACCATAAAATACGTTGGTTTAGACGTATCGAAGGAAAAAATTGCTGTTTCGATTGCAGAAGAAGGTCGACAAGAGCCAAGATATTGGGGAATGATTTCTCATACCCCAGAAGCTGTGAAAAAATTAATGAAAAAGCTTGGAAGTCCCGAGAGTTTACGGGTTTGTTATGAAGCAGCTCCTAATGGCTATCCCTTATTTAGGCTATTTCAATCTATGGGTATCCACTGTGAAGTCATTGCCCCGTCCCTTATTCCTCAAAGGCCAGGGGAACGTATTAAAACAGATCGTCAGGATTCAATACGGCTCGCACAGTTATAACGAGCTACCGAGTTAACATCTATATATGTCCCTACCACAGATGATGAAGCATTGAGAGATCTTGTAAGATGTCGAGAAGACGCAAAAGAAGATGAATTAAGAGCCAAACATCGTTTAAGTAAGTTTTCACTACGAAATAATATCAATCCCCCTCAGGAGTCAAAAAGTGGACAGTGAATTATTTGAGGTGGCTGGATACATTGAAATTCGAGAATTCTCATTTACGTATCGTATTTCAAGGATATTATCACCAGTTAAAAGAGTTGGAACAACGTATTCTACGACTTGAAGCAGAAATTAGGACTGAAGCGAATGAAGGGGTCCATACTTCTAAAATACAAGCCCTTCAAGCTCTTAGATGAGTTGCGCTTATTACTGCGACTAGTATTGTAGCTGAAGTTGGGTCTTTCAAACGTTTTTCTACACCACGAGAATCCATGGCCTACGTTGGTTTAATACCGGAAATCGGCACGTTCGAAGGTTATTAGTGGAGTCAGCTTGGAGCTATCGATATCAACCTGCGGTCAAGGGAGATCTTAAACGAAGACAAAACGGCCAGTCTCCTACTATACAAGCAATATCTTTGAAAGCACAAAATCGACTTCATAATAAGTATTACCGCCTTTTATCCAGAGGGAAAGAAGGAGGAAAAGCCGTAACGGCTGTGGCTAGAGAACTGGCAGGTTTTATATGGACTGTATTTTCATTTAATTAATCATTTATACGTACGAAGCTCGATCATCCTTACCTCTAATAAAGGTCCTTGTCAATAACTGTTTGAAATTCCCTGATTTCAACGGAAACAAGTTCCCTAATGTTAGCGCACCTTTGCTGGCTGTATGCCACCTTTTACTTTTTCTTTTAGTCTGTAAGATTCGCCTTTGATATTAAATGTAGTTGAGTGCTGAACGATTCGGTCTAACATAGCCGTAGCCATCACATCGTCACCAAAAATCTTTCCCCATTCAACACAAGACTTTTTTGAAGTTAAGATCATAGCTCTTTTTTCGTACCTTTTTGATATGATTTGAAACAGGGTATGAGCACTAACATCATCGAAGGCAAAATAGCCTATTTCATCCATAATAAGAAAATCTGGACGACAGTAACGCTTGATTATACGTTGGATGAGTCCTACTTTATTTGCCTTCTGGCGGTTATTCACTTTACTTAAAGGTGATTTTGCGGAGAAAAGAAAAAATATCATTATTTTAGGAAATAGTGAGACGGAAAGTCCCATCTCGTAACGAAGATTGGTATTGAGATGATTAAACCTGGCTAGAAGTAAAGTTTATCTTAGCACCTGAACTAGGAGAAGAACTCCTTTTAGCCAATGAAGAACATAAACTTGGAGCGTTTGAGAAACGATGGCTCAAATTTGATATAATCATTGTAGATAAACTTGGATATGTACCATTCACCAAGATGAGAGCTGAGCTATTGTTTGAATTTTTTGCCGGACGATATGAACGTGCAATCGTAATGATTATCTTTACCACTCACTTAGAATTTACAGAATGGGCCTCCATCTTGGGGAACGAAAAAATGACAGCAGTTCTACTTGACCGACTTACACCTAAGGCTCATATTCGCTTACTTAACGGAGAATATTATCGGTCTAGACAATTTATGAAACGAAGAGAAGAAACTAATCAGTAATATGGCGCTGCAGGGATTTAGGGGATTTTGCCCCTCTGGCCACCCCCCCCTAAATCCCCATGCCTCCCCCATATAAGGTAACAACTTAGGAATAATTGGCTCATTTTTGAAGTGATCGCTCTGGCTCAAATCAATGTTAACAAATACAAGGAGCATTTGATAATTCTACAATAATTTCTCTAGGAAATTTATTAAACACTACCTCTTATAACTAACAAGAGACACTATTACGATTATTATCAAAAATAAGAAATCAGATTAATATTTCTATTCACTAAGGACTACTTTTTTTGAAGTTGATAGTGGTTCCTGTAGTTTGTTGCACGATGGTACGATGGTATAATTACTGTACTTTTTCTTCCTCAATCATTTTGCCTGTTATGTACCAACCTGCTAAAGATATTCCTAAAAACGTTGAAGATATTGCTTCTAAAAAAACATGACCACCAGTAACACTGAAAATTAGTAACGAAACCAAAGCTACAAAATATGGTTGTGCTTTTTTATTTGTAAAGCTGTAGAAGCTTCTGAATAATTGATAAAGAAAAAAACCATAAGTCAAGCATAGTCCCACTGTTCCGTAACTATAAAATATATCAAAGACATCTAGCTCAATCGGTCTAACATCGTTCTCTCCCATTCCCCAAAATAAGTATGCCATTTCATTATGCAAGCTGAAATAACCCGTTCCAAATAATAATTTGATTATACTTAGATCATTAAAAAATAGCTGTGTACCGTCTTCTAACATCCAGTTTCTACCGCTTAATAAATACGTTAAAATATCTCTGTTTTCAAATAGAAAAGATTGTCGAGTGAAAAACTGTTCAAACTGATTTGCGGCTCTCGACACTGATACTCCGTTGAATAGTAAAAACAAGCTAACTAAAAACCCAAATAACATTGTCCAATAAATTAGAATAAACTTACCCAAGCTGAGACTAATTCTAAAATTTAAATTAATATTGATTAACATATAAAATAAGGGAATGAAAATAATAAAAATCCAACTTGATTTTGTACCTAATAATATCATGGGAACTAATATTGCTATAGTTACAATTAGCCACCTAAACTTATTTTTATCGCGAAATAAGCTGTCTATAGCGAAAATAAACATAACTATCATAGAAACATTTATGGAGTTAAGTGAAAGAAAGGTCCCTTTGAACCCTACTCCGGCCGATTCGTAACTAGTTTTTCCAATACCTAATACATATGACATAAGAAATAATACTGGTGTATAGTATAGATTAATAATTATTATTTTCCTCACAGTTTCAAGTTTCAACTTCCCTACATGGAATAAACTTCTTAAAACCATAAAAATAATAATAAAATATATGGCTTTCAGTGCCATTTTTAAGTCAAATAACAACCCCACTGTAGACAATGTGTTAGTAAAAGAAACTAATGAATTAATAAGTAAATAGCTTATAACGAAAGAAACAAAAGCAAATGAACTAGCGTTAGTTTTGAAAATAAATATTACTGAAACCAATAATACAATAGTTCTGTACACTTCTCCTATCGGCAGCATCGGTATAATTCCATTAACAAAATCAACCAAAATTGTTACTGATAACAGGTAGAACATGATTTTTTCAAAAGAACTTGACCAATTTTTCATATTAACCTCCAGTACTCAATGTTTAACTCTAGGTAGATTAGAATAATTTCGACATGCTGAGTACTTGAGACCCTAAGAATTGAATTAATGTTACATCGAAATTACTGTTTATTAAAGTAGATGCTTAGGAAAATTGATTTCGCTTGAGGATATCCAGTTAAATTAGCCATTGTTATCCTGTCTATTGTTGCTTCGTGTATATCCTGAAGATAACTTGAATGCTAGCTATCCTCTTTACCACCAACACGATCCACCACACTTTAATATGCAAATTTGAGTGTTATTTTTCAGTATATATTTTCATCCCTTCTACTAACCAGTTTTTCCCACCATTCTATGTTATCCAAATACCATTTTATGGTGTGAGCAATTCCAGTTTCAAAGTTAAATTCAGGTTTCCATCCTAACTTTTCTAACTTACTAGGATCAATCGCATATCTCTTATCATGTCCTAACCTATCCGTTACAAATTCTATTAGTTCTTCAGACTTTTCCAAGGTGTTTATAATCGTTTTCACAACGTCTAAGTTGTTCCGCTCATTTCGGCCACCGACATTGTATACTTCACCATTCACCCCTTTATGCATAACCAAATCAATTGCTTTACAATGATCTAGTACATGCAGCCAATCACGAATATTCTCCCCATCCCCATATACCGGCACAGTTTGATCATTTAACACCCGAGAAATAGTTAACGGGATCAATTTTTCAGGAAAGTGGTAAGGACCATAATTGTTAGAGCATCTAGTGATATTTACAGGTAACCCATAAGTTTCATGATATGCTCGGACTAATAAATCTGAAGATGCTTTACTTGCACTATAAGGACTGTTTGGTTTTAAAGGAGTTTCTTCAGTAAAAAAAGTAGTTGGATCAAAATCTAATTCTCCGTATACTTCATCAGTCGAAACATGAACAAATTTAGAAACCTTATGTTCCTTTGCTGCGTCTAATAAAATTTGAGTACCTAATACGTTAGTACGAATAAATATCTCTGGTTGAGTAATTGAGCGATCTACGTGACTTTCGGCTGCAAAATGAATAACAAAGTCAAACTTTTCTTTAAAAAACAAAGACATAATTGCTTTTCTATCAGCAATATCAGCTTTCACAAAGAAATAGTTATCTTCTTTTTCAATATTACTGTGTTTCGTTAAATCTCCAGCGTATGTAAGTAAATCTAGGTTATAGATATCATATTGAGGGTATTTGTTAACAATATAATGTACAAAGTTTCCACCAATGAAACCTGCACCACCAGTTACTAACACCTTTTGTCTACACATTTATTCCACCTCATTGTGTAATTCTAATTCTTTAAAAAACCTATTCAACGCATTTTCCCAAGAAGGTAATGGGGTGAAGCCGTTATCAGAAAGCTTTTTTTTAGACATTCTTGAATTTTTTGGTCTTTTCGCCCTAGTAGGATACTGCTCAGTTGTAATAGAGTTAACTTTAACTTGTCTTTCTGAAAGTTTAAATATTTCTCTTGCAAAATCTGCCCAGTTACAAAACCCTTCGTTAGAAGCATGATATATTCCATATTGATTGGTTTTGATTATTTCTAACAATAACCTGGCGAGGTCTACGGTATAAGTAGGTGAGCCATATTGATCACCTACTACATTTAGCTCTTGCCTTGCTTCAGCTAAACGGAGCATCGTTTTAATAAAATTGTTTCCCTTTATACCAAACACCCATGAAATTCTCACAATGAAAAAATTTCCGATTGCGGATTGAACAACTTTTTCTCCTTCGTATTTAGTCAAGCCATAATAACAATGTGGATTAGGGTTGTCTGATTCTACATAAGGCACTTTACCAACACCTTCATATACATAATCTGTACTGATATACATGAATTTAGAGTTAATTCCTCTAGTAGCATCAACTAAATTTTTTGTACCATTTACATTAACTTCCCAACACTTTTCCCTATCATCTTCAGCTTTATCAACCTCTGTATATGCCGCACAATGGATAATTACGTCTGGTTTCAAATCATTAATGAAATTAGTAACCATTGATCTATTTGTAATATCTAAGTCAACACTTGTTGTTCCAAATATTTCTATCCCTTGACGTTTTCCTTCTTTCACAACATCATACCCGAGCTGGCCATTATATCCAGTAACTAATACCTTCACTCTTTAGAACTCCATAAATCAGCTTCTGCTTCTTCTAATTTAGGAGCTCCTTCATCTTTACTAGAAAGAATGGGTTTAATATTTATTGGCCACTCAATATTAATAGTAGCATCATTCCAGATAATACCTCTATCATGTTCAGGAGAATATACTTCATCTACTTTGTACTGAACCTCTACATCTTCAGTCAATGTCATAAATCCATGAGCAAACCCTTTAGGAACCAGTAATTGCTTTTTATTCTCAGCACTTAATTCTAAACCGAACCACTGACCAAATGTAGAGCTTTTCTTCCGTATATCCACAGCTACATCATAGATTACTCCTTTGGTACAGCGAACTAACTTCGTTTGAGCCATGGGACTTCTTTGAAAATGTAATCCTCTTAAAGTACCCTTTGAGGCAGAGAAAGAATGATTATCCTGTACAAAATTAATATCAATACCAACTTCCTTAAACTGCGCTTCACTATATGTTTCTGTAAACCATCCACGATGATCACCAAAAACAGCCTGTTCGATAACTAACACACCATCTAAAGTAGTTTCTGATACCTTCATATAACTCAACCTTTCTAAATTAATATCTAATCTCTCCATTTGCTACTTTCATCAGGTACTGACCATAACCAGTTTTACTTAACTTTTCTCCACAGGACCATAGCTCATCTTTGGTAATCCATCCATTGATATAAGCAACTTCTTCTGGTGCTGCAATTTTCATACCTTGATGTTCTTCGACCGTACGAACAAAATTTGTAGCATCTACTAAACTTTGATGAGTACCAGTATCTAACCAGGTATATCCTCTACCTAAGAGTTCTACATCTAAATCTCCTAGACTTAAAAAAACCTCGTTAATAGATGTAATTTCAAGTTCTCCACGATCTGAAGGCTTAACATTTTTGGCTATTTCTACCACTCTATTATCATAAAAATAAAGCCCTGTTACTGCATAGTTTGACTTTGGTACCTTTGGCTTTTCTTCTATACTTAATACTTTTTCATTATCATCAAATTCAACTACTCCAAAGCGTTCGGGATCATGAACATGATAACCAAAAACAGTCGCTCCAACCTTTTTGTTAGCAGCTTTCAGTACCATTTTCCTTAATCCACTACCGTAATATATATTGTCTCCTAAGATCATACAAACTGAATCTTGTCCAATAAATTCCTCACCTAATATAAATGCCTGAGCTAATCCCTCTGGACTAGGTTGAACTTTATAATTGAGGGTCAATCCAAATTGAGAACCATCTCCTAATAGGCTTTCAAATCTTGGTGTATCTTCTGGAGTAGAAATTATTAAAATATCTTTAATACCTGCCAACATTAATGTGGATAGTGGATAATAAATCATTGGCTTATCATATACAGGAAGCAACTGTTTACTTGTAACCATTGTTAGAGGATATAATCGAGTGCCACTTCCCCCCGCTAAGATAATTCCTTTCATCTATAACACCTCCTTATTCATTAAGAAATAAAGTTTCATACTCATTAACGATTTTTTCCCATGAGTATTCTTCTTTTATACGATGTTTTGCTTTAGTAGATAACTCTTCCATTTTATCAATGTTTATAGAGTCAGCTTCATTAATTACACTTGCTAAGTTACCAGTTTCTTTTGTGAAATAAATTGCATTTCCAGCAGCTACCTCTTTATTAAAAACTACGTCTAACAGTATATTTAACTTTGTAGTTGCCAGTGCCTCAAGTAATGATGGGTTTGTCCCTCCGACTTCATGGCCATGAAAGTAGCCGTAAGCTTTTTCACGAATCTTTTGAAGTAATTCTTGGTCATATACCGTTCCTACAAATTTAATTCGAGGATCACTTTTAAAGTTAGTTCGTGCTAAGAGTTCTTTATAAAAATTGTTATGCTCTACATTCGAAATAATAACTAAGTCTTTTGTTGAGTTAGATGCCATAAATTCACGGATCATTAGTTCATAGTTATTTTCTGAAACAAATCTTCCCACAATCAGATAGTATTCATTTAAACTCACACTGTGCTTTTGATACCAATCGCTTAATCTACTTGAATCATCATCAAGTTTTGATTCACCGACACTTGCACCATAAGCAATAAAAGTAGTTCTAGGATTAAAATTAGCGTAATCTTTTTGTATATACTTTTCAATTCCTTTAGAATCACATACTAATAAATCTGCATGTTTTACCATAAGTCGTTCCGATACCTTCCAATATTGTCTAATATAAAAATTCCATTTACTTCGCTTCCATTCATGACCATCTGGATTCACAAAAACTTTAGCGCCTAATTTTTCTAATTCTTTTTTATATCCACCAAAAAAGGGACCAATGCGACAAGCTAACACATATATAACCGCATTGTTTATCCCTTTTTCCTTAATATATTTTATACATTCTTTTATACTCAAGATATCGTATAAAATAGCTTTTGCACTGCCAATATTCGGAACTTTCACATTAAAACACCGAACTTGATTATGATAAAATTCAACATTATCCTCTGCCATACAGGAAACGTGATAATTAATTTTTTTACAAGTTTTCATTCTTGTTAAGTTTTCAACGAAGGTTTCAAACCCGCCATATTTAGCAGGGATTCCCTTTGAGCCAATAATAAATACTTCTTTCATTTAAATACTCCTCGTATATTATTAGTAAGAGCTCTTTTCAGAAGAATTTCTAGTTAATCCGGATCCTCTAAAATTCACTCTAGATTCCTATAGGTTTCCTATGTTAGCCTCTCGGGTTATCATCTATAAATGTTTCGATTTAACCTTGTTTCACCACTTGATGGGGAAACCGAGTAAAATCCAAATACTATTAAAAGATTTGTTTGTTGTTCCTATCTGGCAGAGGGATGTTCCCTCCTGCTTCTTAAAAATATCCAAAATGATTAGTGCGAGATGGCGGAGGATAGAGGATACTCCATGGTTTTACTCAGCCATTTTTTATAGCGTTTCAAGATCCGTCTTCTTTAACGGCGGCGCAGCCAGTGGTTAGATGACGAGTATGACATCGATAATTCTCGTGAGCAATCAAGTCTGAACGTGCTTAATTAACTTACTGGAGGTGATTGGTATGTGACAAATGCTTGTTGGTGTTGTTGTAAGCATGAAGTTCTACCGTTTTCATTTCATAAAAGAGCAAAGGTCCACACTCGCCTACTTATATGTGTCGAATGATCAAAACGGGGCCGTAACCCTGATTGTATGAAAGGCTATGAACCAAAGTTTCAAGCCTCAATCTTTTTAAATGCGAGAAGAGTCGGTCGTTTCATAAAGGGGTATAACTCCCCGATCGTATAGATACCTTGGCCATCAATGACTACTTGCGTTTTGAGAAACTGCCTGCTCAATGAGAAATGCCATTCGATATGAGTCACTTAAAATATTGACTCGACCCAGTTTTCACATCATGAGTGAAATCACCTACAATAAAACGCACTTCAATCAGGTCTTTTCGAAATCTAGTCGTTTAGGTAAGATAATCCCTTTTCAAATCAATACGAAGTTACAAGAATGGCTGGCATGGAAGAATTAGAGCCTGGTACCATCACTGAGATGAATCTTGAAGAACTCGTAGTATTACAGGATAAAGGAGAAACACATTTAAAAAAGCCAGAGGGAATTGCAAGTTTCTACAATAGCTGGCTAGATCACCACTTTTGGTTAAATACGGAAGTTCAAGATTCTAGAAATATATCACAGTCCGTGGCGCCTCTTTTTTAAGTGTTTTTTGATATAATTCAAGATTAATTTACAATTCAGTGAATTATGGTGTTTGACATATTACCACTGGGTTTAATTTATTTAACCTTGGTCTTGGTAAGATACAACATTTTTAATAGAAGAATAGAAAAGTTAGTAGCCAATAGTGAAGTTGCTGCTCCCACTAATCCATAGGTTGGGATAAGAAACAGTGATAGAACTAAGCTAATTACAACTGCAATTGCTACACTTTTTATTATTTTTTTATCGAGTCCATATGCATATAGTATATAATGTGGTATATACGATAGGTTAAGAAGAAAACTACTACCTAATAAAATATAAAACACATGAACATAATCTTTAAATTCTCTCTTACCAATAATATTGAGAATTGGGTGAATTGATATTATCAATATTATTGACAAAAAAAACGATACTAAAATAACTTGTTTGATCATCTTCTTTATATGAAAATCAAATTCATTTAAATTATTATTTTCATACAATACAATTAGTCTAGGATAAATTATACTTATAACACCTGTGACTACAAAAATATTTGTAATATTAGCTATACTAAAAAAAAAGGAATAAAAACCTACAAATTCTTTTCCAAAATAAAAATCTATAATATATCTATCTGCAAATTCAATAGTTTTCAACAAAATTGTAGACAGAAAAAAAGGAAAAGAAACGATAGCCCCTTTCTTGATCCAATTAATTTTAATAGTAAAATCCTTACTTTTAAAATCCATTTTTTTATAGATGAAATACCCACCTAAAACTATACTGATAAAAGAACTAGTTCCCCACAGATAATATATAGCGCTGAATTCTATTGATCCCTTGCTAGAGGAAAACCCCAAGAAAATAAACAAATAAATCCAAAATGCTGTACGTACTAAAAAAACTATATTGGCTTTCACAGAGTAACTCATTGCTATTAAAATTCTATAAATCTCTTGTGATATTGATTCTAAATATAGAAGAATATAAAAAATAAGTATATATTTTATAGGTATTATATTTATCAAAAAGATAATTCCTATAAATGGAGATAAAAATATGAATATCACTGTATGGAATAAAAGTTGATTCAAAATAATATTTTTATTTTCATCTTTATTTTTTAATATTTCTCTATTTGAATAAGTATAGAAATCCCAACCAACAAAGTACATTAGAATTGTAATACTTATTGTGAATAAGTTAAACATTCCTAATTCTACTGTAGAATAATACTTGGCAATATATATTGTTAATATGAACTTAGCAGACAGTGATATTGATCTTAAAAAAAGGTTTGAAATTCCCGTCCTCAACTTATAATAACTCCTTAAATTAACCCTGACTTTTTTCCAAATATTATTCATTTAAAATATTTATTAAGAGTGGAAATAAATATTCCTTATCTTATTTTATATATTTTGTGGAAATACATCTAGAAATTTCACAAATAATTTTAGATAGTACTTATTTAAGTTACCTTAATCATAAATATTTCTTATTCCAGTAAAGCACAAGCGACCCACTCTAAATGATTAACCAGAAGTTTTTTGAAATTTTTTATCTTCATAGAGAGAGTAATTTAAAGACTTCACTTAAAAAAGAAAAATTTCCCTTTAAACCCTAAAACTACTTTGAATAACATGGTTTATAGTGCTGAAACTTTGGGCCATACCCCAAAATACTATAAGGGTAAGACGACTTTTATTTTTTGTTACAATTTCCCAATTATCCTTTTTTGCAAAATGGATGAAATTAGAGAATTAAGTTTTGAGAAAGAATTCTCCTCGCCAATATAATCATTCACAAATTTCTCAGCATTTTTACTTTTTATTCTACAGTTACTGTCTTTATCAAATATAGAATTTATAGCTATTTCTAATTCTTGTTCATTAGAAATAGTATAACAACAATTATATTCAATATAAGGTATTTTAACTTGTATTCTTTTTGAATTAACTTCTATCAATGGTTTACCTAATATTAATGCCTCAATTCCAATCGTAGACTGAGCAGTAATTACACCATCACTTCTAGCTAATAAAGTTTCTGTACTAGAAGTTGTGTCTAAAATGAAATTCCCATTTGAAAACTTATTTACATTATCCCGATAGATTTGTAAATTTTTATCCGAAGGGTGTGGCTTTAATATTACTTTATTATTCGTTTTAGTGAAATATTTTAATACCAACTCTAATATCTCATTCATTGTATCAGTTTCATAAGGTGACAACGCTAGGAGAAACACAAGCTGTTTATTATCATTGTGAATTTTATTTATAGATATGTCATTGTTGAATTTTTTATATTCCTCATATCTAGGGTTTCCCGTAATATGAATTGATTCAGCAGCCACTCCCCATTCTATTAGTGTTTTTTTTGATATATTTCCCCAAACTGCAATATTGTCTGCAATTAAAGGAGAAAAACCAAATTTTCCATTAGTGGCCCCATGTTGTACTACTAAGGTTGAAATATTATTTTGATTGGAGATCATACTAATATGTCTTGAGAGTTTATGACAATCTGTTCCTAGAACAATTAACTTAGGGGAAACAATATTAAGTAGTCTATTTAGTACTATATGATCTAATAATGATGAAAAAGAAATCTTTTTGAAAAAGTTAATAAAACTCTTATCCAAAATAATCGCATTTTCCATTTCAAAAAAATTTAAATTTTCATTTACCATTATCTTTTCGAATAATTTATTAATTTTCTTATTCATTTTATAAACTTGAGTCGACGCTTTAAAAATATCTTTGACATGAAAATATTGTCCAAGTGAGTTGCCTTTGAAAAAAAATTCATTTATAATTCTTTTTTCAGAGGCTACAATTAATTTGTCTTCCTCTAATAGATTATTAAATACTTGATTTAACATTTCATTGGTTGGTTTATTATAAACATCTGCAAATATAAGTATTTTAGAAGGCTTTTTTTTCACTTTATTACTTTTACTGCCTATGAAACTATAAAAATATTTGACTAAGTTATCCATGAAATTCATTTTTAGATAGTCAATTAAATATTTTTTGTAGTCTTTCTTTTCACCAGTACCATTGCTTACTAATGTTTCTAATTTAAACTCAATTTCTCTCACAGTTGAATAATTACTTACAGTTTCAAATAATTTGTATAGTCTTTTAGGCTCTTCAGAGTATAAATAACAGATATCCATGTCTAATTGCATAATGTTCCGATATATTTTAGATAAAGTAAGAATTTCCTCGAAATATTTGTAAGTATATAACTGGGATAACCTACTAAAATTAATGTTATTATACTTTAAAGGGTTTCCTTCAAACCACGTATCTGATAATAAATATGCTCGATTTTCAATATCCTCTATATCTTTCAAAGAAAGTAAGTCGTTAATTTTATAAGCATTATATTCACTACTTCTATTGCCTGTGATAATAACTCTCATCTTGTATCACCTTTTATAAATCCTCAAAACTTAGTGGGCTACCTTTGCTTAAATCCTTATTAGCTTTTCTTCCCAAAACATTAGTGAGGTATTTTGGTTTTATACCGAACCCTGGTCGGACAATCTTTATATTTTCTAAAGTTATATTTTCTCCCTTTTTAATGTCTAGAGAAACATATATAGATCTTCTGAATTTCAAAGAATTAAATTCAGCTTTTGTAACCCCATATTTGATTTCGCCCAATGATAGCCATGCCCTCTCTGTCTCTACTACTAATCTTTCTAATTCATCAGGTTCAAGGGAAAATTGAGAGTCTACCCCTCCGTCTGAACGTGATAAAGTAAAATGTTTTTCGATTACAGTAGCACCTAAAGCTACACTAGCTACAGATACTCCCGTTCCCATTGTGTGATCAGAAACTCCTACTTGCACCTTGAATAATTCTCTCATATGAGGAATGGTTGAAATATTTGTGTTTTCCGGTGTGGCAGGATAAGTACTAGTGCATTTCAGTAATATTAAATCCTTACATCCAGCTTCCTTTGCGGCTTTAACTGTTTCATCCAATTCAGCTACTGAAGCCATTCCAGTAGAAATGATCATTGGTTTTCCAGTAGAGGCTACCTTTTTTATTAATGGGATGTCAGTGTTTTCAAAAGAGGCAATTTTATACATTGACACACCCAATTCTTCTAGAAATTCTACTGCAGTGTCATCAAAAGGGGTACTAAATGGTATCATTCCTAGTTCTCGAGCTTTATCAAATATTGGTTTATGCCATTCCCAAGGCGTATATGCTTGTTGATAAAGTTGGTACAAGTTTTTCCCATTCCATAGACTTTTATCGTCTTCTATTTTGAAATCTGGATTCTCTATGTTTAATGTCATAGTATCCGCAGTATATGTTTGGATCTTTAATGCATGAGCACCGGATTTTGCTGCTGCTTCTACAATCTCCAGGGCTCTCTCTAAAGATTGATTATGATTGCCAGACATTTCAGCAATGATAAATGGTTTCTGCTTCGGTCCTATTTTTATACCTTCAACTTGAATTTCCTTCATGATCTCATTCCTTTTTAGAATTTCTTCTAGCTATTGTTAAACTTTGCAAACAAGTACACATCAATGTATTTTCCATTCTTAATTATATGGTTTTTTAATAACCCTTCTTGATTAAAACCAAGCTTCCTATGAAAATGTAAACTCGCCTGATTAAAACCCAATACCTCAGAGCAAATTTTATTTAGTCTCAATTCTTTGAACATATAATTCAAAGCCAAATTCCCCATTATAGAACCTAGTCCTCTAGGAGCGTTTTTCTCACCAATATAGAATCCCCATTCACATCTCTGGTTAATTCTATCAATATTGGTTATATTCACAACACCATATGGTGCTCCTTTAAACAAGAAAACTTTCGTAATTTTTTTTTCGGAGTTATTAATACTATTAAACCAAGATCTATGTTCCTCTATCGTGATTAGCTTATCATGGTACATTACCTTTCTAATATCCTCTTGATTTCTCCACAATAAAACTAAGTCCAAAAAATCCTCGTTTATATCAATTAATTCAGCTTCAGCCTGAATCCCCATCTAACTCCTCCAAAATATAACTTGTTACAGTATAGTTATGAGCCACTCCTGGCGGTATAAGTTCTAACGAACGCTGATTCATTATCGCTAATTTTCCAGGTTCTTTTGTTAACTTTTCAACCTCTAGAATAATATCTTGTTCTTCAACATTCTGATACCAACCTAAATTAATGGTAGCACCAAATTCAGCTACTGCTTTGGTTATCTCAAACTGGTTTTCTGCGATTACTATTGTAATAGAAGGCAACCCTAAGAAACACCTTTCCCAAGTTGTTGTTCCACCTGCACCTATTGCTAAATCAGCTTCATTCATAAATTCAGCCATATTATCTACTTGTTCATGATACTCAAAGTTGGAATACCTTTGACACAAGTCTTTAATTTGATCTTTATTTGCATTTGACTTCCCCACAATGACATTAATAACATCAATTTCAGACTCTAACTTTAACAAAGCATTTAGTGTCTTTAATGTTTCATTAGTTGGGTCAGTTCCACCAAAAAACACAAGTATATTATTAATTTCCCCATTTCGACATCGATATGCTTTAGGGACCTCGTAAAACTCAGATCTTAATAGAACATACTCAGGGCCCAATAATTGTGGAGTACTTGAGGAAACCAATGATTTATATCTTATTTCATAATCAATTAAATAATTTTGATCTAATAATAAATCACAATCATGTACACGATTTGCTAAATCATCAATTACCATTATCTTACCAACGTGTTTTTTTACAATTGATTCCCATTTAGCATCAAGCTCATAGTGATCAACTACAAGCAAATCACATGAGGATGAATTTTTAATATGGTTCACCGTTTCAAATGCGTCAGTTACATAGTTTTCATTATACCAACTATTCTCTTTATCCATGTCAACTTTAGTAAGCTTGTCAACTACAAATCCATGTCTCTCTAGCATGTCAATTAAATTCCCCTGAGTTTCTCTGGATATGAAGCTAACAATAACACCTTTTTCTCTAAGTTGTTTTGCTAATGTCAAGCATCTCATAACATGCCCGCTTCCTATTTTCACAGAGGCATCTACTCGAATCTTCACGTTCTTAATTACCATTGTTAAACCTTCTTTTGTTCTATGTGTGAATTAATTTTCTTCCATTCTTTATGATCCTTTATTAAATCCAAAACGTCTGCTGTATTAAAAAAAGGTTTTTGAGGGTAAATGCATTCTAATATTTTTGTTATTAGCACCAAGTCCTCAATTGTATCTACTGTCCATCTATGATCACTCTGGTCATCAGTATTAAAATTGTTCAGTAACTTATACTTATCTGGATTATTATAAAAGTATGAGGTAACATGCTCTCTGTAGATACTCTTTTTAGCATGATTAAAAGCTTCCTCTAATATTTTATTAGAAAATACTTCTGTATCCAGTCCTCTAGGAAAAGTTCTTTCTAATGTATTTGAAACATAGTCTATTTCCCCTATATTGTCTAAGTACATTTGAATAACGCTGTCAATCACTTCTGGGTCAATTAGAGGGCAATCAGAAGTCAATCGCACAATCACATCGCCATTATGCATTCTTGCGGCTTCATAATACCGAGCTAGTACATCTTGCTCTGACCCTCTATATACTTTAATATCTAAGTTTCTACATAATTCTACTATCGGATAATCGCTTTCCTTTACTGTTGTAGCAATTATTACTTCATCTATTAAAGTTGACCTTTGTATTCTTTCCAACTGATATTCCAGTAGAGTTTTTCCCATTACCTTTTTAAGTATTTTACCAGGTAGCCTGGATGAACCCATTCTGGCTTGAATGATCGCAATAACTCTCATCTCTACACCCTTAAACTAATTTTTTATGGCTTTCAATCACTTGCTTAACGGCTTTGATAACATCCTGAACATCTTTATCCGTCATCGCTGGAAAAAGAGGTAAAGTGATAATTTCCGTATAGACTTCTTCTGCAACAGGTGCAATTCCTTTTTCGTAGCCTAATTCCTTATAATAAGGTAGTAAATGTACTGGAAGATAATGTACGTTTACACCAATATTCTGTTTTTGAAGTGCTTCAAATATTTCTTTTCTATCTGCTTTGAGCTTTGAAGTATCGAACCGTAATATATACAAGTGCCAGCTAGATGATCCATTGGCATCTTGGTAAGGTATCTTTACTTGTGGTAACTCTTTAAAGGAATCATTATATTTTTCAATCATGGTTTTTCGAAGCTCTACGAATTTGTCTAATTTCATCAATTGACTTTTCCCAAGTGCTGCTTGAATATCAGTCATTCGGTAGTTATAGCCTAAGAATTGCATTTCGTAATACCACGGTCCATGATTTTCCACCAATTTGTCAGCATCTCTGGTGATGCCGTGTGAGCGGAACTGAACAAGCTTATCACGATATTCTTTATTATCTGTAGTAATGATTCCACCCTCACCTGAAGTGATGTGCTTTACTGGATGAAAACTGAACATCGTCATATCACTAATTGATCCAACCTTTTCACCTTTATAAGTTGCACCAAGGGCATGTGCTGCATCTTCAATAACCACCAGGTTATTCTTATCAGCAATTTCCTTTATCTTTTCCAAATTTACTGGCTGTCCAGTAAAGTCGACTGGAATAATCGCTTTTGTCTTAGAAGTGATTTTTCTCTCTATCACTTCTGGATCAATGTTATAAGTGTGGGGATCGATATCAGCAAAAACAGGTACTCCCCCTTGATACAACACACAGTTTGCACTAGCAGCAAAGGTTAATGGAGTAGTAATTACTTCATCACCATTAGAGATACCTGCTGCAAAGCAAGCTCCATGTAATGCAGCTGTTCCATTTGAAAATGCAACAGCATATTTAGAACCAACATAATTTGCCACAGCTTCTTCAAACTCTGACACAGCTGGACCTGTTGTTAAATAGTTACTCTTTAATACTTTTACTACTTCATTAATATCATCATCATCTATCCATTGTTTCCCATAAGGAAGGTAGGTATCTCTAATATTAGACATATGAATTCTCCTATTAAAGCAGAAGGAATATTACATTCCTTCTACTAGTTCTCTTAATTGTTCAACTGTTAACCAATCCTCATTCACATTACTTACATAGCTAAATCCTTCAGGCAACGTTTTCCCGCCATTAGTATTTTCATCAGACCACCATGGAAATTCCGGTTGAATGACATAATAACTGTCAAACTCCATAGTACGACGAGCATCATCTTCAGTAATCATAGCTTCATGTAATTTTTCACCTGGACGTATTCCTACAACTTCAATTTCGCATTCTGGAGCAATTGCAGTTGCTAAGTCTGTTACTTTCATGCTCGGAATTTTAGGAATAAAGATTTCTCCACCATACATTCTTTCAAGATTATCCAGGACAAACTGTACACCCTGATCAAGTGTAATCCAGAACCTTGTCATTCTTTCGTCTGTAATCGGTAGTTTCCCAGTTTCTTTAATTCTTTTGAAGAAGGGGACAACACTGCCTCTGCTCCCTACAACATTTCCATATCTTACCACAGCAAACTTTGTTTCTTTATTACCGGCATACGAATTTGCTGCTACAAATATTTTATCCGAAGCTAACTTTGTAGCCCCATAAAGATTAACCGGGCTGGCCGCTTTATCGGTACTTAGTGCGATTACCCGTTGAACTCCTCTATCAATTGCAGCCTCAATAATATTTTGTGCACCATGAATATTTGTTTTTACAGCTTCAAATGGATTATATTCACAGGCCCCCACATGCTTTAAAGCTGCAGCATGAATGACTACATCTACCCCATCAAAAGCTCTATATAAACGCTCTTTATCTCTAACATCCCCAATGAAGAATCTAATACGTGGATCCGTAAAATCTTGGGCCATTTCATATTGTTTTAATTCATCACGGCTGAATACAATTACTTTCTTAACATCTTGTTGTAGGACTTTTGCAATGAATTTTTTTCCAAATGAACCCGTACCGCCTGTTACTAAAATTGTTTTACCGTTTAAATCATACATGTTGTTTCCTCACTTTGTTTGTTTTATTTTTAGTAAGCGTCTTTTGAGCCAAATAGCACTAAGACAGTTTTAAATATTATTTTAAAATCAAATAAGATTGATCTCTTTCTAATATAAATTAAATCTAGTTCAACCATTTCATCAAAACCCACATTACTTCTTCCACTCACTTGCCATAAGCCAGTGCATCCTGGCTTGACGTAGAGTCTTTGCTTATCGTAACTCGTGTATTCATCGACTTCTCTAGGCAATGGAGGTCTTGGCCCTACTAAACTCATATCTCCCTTTAACACATTAAATAATTGTGGCAGTTCATCGATACTTGTTTTTCGTATAAACTTTCCTATTTTTGTAACTCTTGGATCGTCTTTCATTTTGAACATCGCACCAGTTACTTCATTCAATTCCAATAAGTCTTTCAATCTCTGTTCCGCATCACTTACCATAGATCTGAATTTATACATTTTAAATTCTTTTCCGTTTTTCCCTACTCTTTTTTGAGAGAAAAAAACTGGTCCTTTAGGATCTTCTAGTTTTATTAATACTGCTAGAATAATAAATAAAAAACTCAATAATACCATTCCACATATAGAGCCAGTAATATCTACAAATCTCTTAAGTAATAAGTAACTCTTTCTATTTTCGATGGTAGCTTTTGTTCCAGAGTTTAAATAGATTAGGTCTTTCTCTGCTAGATTTGACAATAGCTTCCCTTCCTCTTCTCACAGCTTTTTTTAAACTCTATTTTTGTTTAGAATTTCTTCCATATATTCAAGTACGCCATCTCTTATTTCAATATTATCAAGAGCAAAATCGATTGTTGTTTTCACAAACCCTATCTTTTCCCCAACATCATATCGCTTTCCAAAAAAGTCATACGCATATACATTTTGAATGCTATTTAGTTTTTGGATAGCATCGGTAAGTTGAATCTCTCCCCCTGTCCCCTCTTCTTGGTCTTCTAACAAGTTGAAAATTTCTGGAGTAAGTAAGTACCTGCCCATAATCGCCAAGTTTGAAGGAGCAGTACCAAGTGTCGGCTTCTCAACAAAATTGTTTACTTTGTATCGCCTACCTTCAACATTTGCTGGGTCAATAATTCCGTATCGATGTGTTTGGTTGTGCTCAACGGTTTGAACACCAATGACTGAAGAACCTGTTTCTTCATATTGATTAATAAGTTGTTTAACACAAGGCGTTTCACTTACAACTATGTCATCACCTAACAAGACTGCAAATGGCTCATCTCCAATGAAATTCCTTGCACACCAGACCGCGTGACCCAATCCTTTCGGCTCTTTTTGGCGGATGTAGTGAATATTCACTAGATTACTGGAATGCTGTACCTTCTCCAGCAAATCAAATTTCCCTTTTTCAGCTAAGTTTCTTTCTAATTCCGGCGCGAAGTCGAAGTGATCTTCAATTGCTCTTTTACCCTTACCCGTAACGATGATAATGTCTTCGATACCTGATGCGATTGCTTCTTCTACTATGTATTGAATAGTTGGTTTATCAACAATAGGCAACATTTCTTTAGGCATCGCTTTAGTAGCAGGCAAAAATCTTGTCCCTAACCCAGCTGCAGGAATAATAGCTTTTCTAACTTTCTTCACTTATAGCCCCCCTGTTATTTTGAAATTAATTACGACATAATAAATACCTAATGAAAAAACACCATTTCCAAATGTTTTTTCATTAGGTATCCAATTGGAACCTGAACCAACTATTGCATAAAGCGTTTTCATTGTTTTTCTTTACTTATTTCAATTAAAATAGTAAATGTGGGCATCTAACCCTTCCTCACATCCCACCATTGACGACGTGCGTCTAAGGCGAAGTTTCTCTTCCCCCACGGCGTGACCGAGTGCCCCCATGGATAATGGCAAGGAGACATTCCCAAAATTCTACTGTTGTCTGTGTAGAGCTTTTGTTTCTTGTTTACCAACGACAATAGCACCTTGGATTACCTGTATCTTGACCTGCGTTAGAAGATTCCGAGGAATTTTTTCTTTTTGATCAATTCAGGTATTTCTTTATAGATTGTTTTTCCATCCACGAGCATTTCTGCATTTTCGGTAAAGTAATAGACCATGTCGATTCCGTACTTTTTCTCTATATAGTCCATCGCTTCTTCCATTTTGAAGGTGCGATTATGTATGTTATGGGCATCAGATGCTAGGAAGTGCGTCAGGTTGGCTTGGATCATCTGGTCTGAAAACTTTTGGATGTTCTTTCCGAAGTAGCCTACCAGGCTGGAAGCTGTCAGTTGAGTGATGGCACCATTCTTGACCAGTTTGTATAATTTGTCTGGTCGTTCGATCAGTTCGGCATTACGTTCCGGGTGAACGATGACCGGTGTCAGACCTTCGACTTGGATATCGTAGAGCAGACGTTCTGCGTATCTCGGTACAGAACTGGATGGAAATTCGATGAATAAGTACTGTGATGATTGATTGAGGGGAAGAATCTCACCTTTTTGATAATCTTCCAGAATCTCACCATATATACGGCATTCCTGCCCAGGCAGGACTGTCAGGTTCACGTTTTCTCTTTTAAATGCTTCGTTGACCGTGTCCACTAGAGGCAGGATATCAGCCTTCTTGTTGTCATACTTCCCGTTCCGGTGGTGGGGAGTCGCAATGATTGTATGAATGCCTTCAGAAACCGCTTGTTTCGCCATATCTATGCTTTCCTCAATCGTCTTGGCTCCATCATCTATTCCAGGCAAAATGTGACTGTGAATGTCTATCATGCCGACCCCTCCTTGATTCGTGGTTAATTATACCCATTAAAATACCCATTCATATTTTACTATAATGTTTAAAAATGTAAAGTAAATACATCATTGTTATATATGTTATTTATTTCCACCATAATAATAGTAGTAATTACTGTCTTTCATTTCTCTATTATTCAATACAACGCCAACTAGTTTCGCCTTGGCTGCCTCTAATAATTCTTTGGATTTTACTGCCCTGTCCACTTCTGTTGTTCCTGAACTGATGACAAGAATGGTACCTTGGCATTGATTCGCTAATATTTGTCCATCCGTTACGGCAAGTACCGGAGGCGTATCAAAGATCACCATGTCGTATTCCTCATACACTTCTTTAAAGAAGTGCTCCATACGCTTCGAATTAAGAAGTTCTGCCGGATTTGGCGGGATGGGACCGCAGGTTAGCAGGTCCAGGTTTTTCACATCGGATGAATGGGTTACTTCTGTTAAGGACTTCTGACGTGTCAGTACACTCGTCAGCCCGAACGTATTATTCAATCCGAATGTATAATGAGCCGTTGGTTTACGCATGTCTGCGTCAACCAGGAGAACTCTCTTCCCTTCCTGGGCAAAGACGACACCAAGATTGGCAGAGGTAGTTGATTTCCCTTCTCCGGGTCCTGATGACGTGACCATAAGGGAACGTAATTCCTGATCGATGAAAGAAAAGTTTATATTGGTTCGGATCGTTTTATATTGTTCAGAGATCGGAGACATCGGATCCGTTTTCGTAATCAATTTACGTTTGGTATTCATCATTTGTTTTTTTAGATTCTTGTTAAGAGCCAACTGTCTCACCTCTCACTCTTGATTTTCGCTGGGAACGGCTTTTCGCCTGTTCGGCCTGATCCTGGATTCGTGTGATTGATCCAAGCACCGGAAGGCAAAGGATTTTTTCTACTTCCTGTTCCGTCTTGATCGTATTATCAAGGAATTCTAATAGGAAGGCTAAACCGACTCCCGCCATCAACCCTACGACTGTAGCAATGGCGATGTTCAGTAAAGGTTTCGGTTTAATGGGAGATTGGTCTTTACCCACTTCCGCTTTTGCCAGGATACTGACATTATCCACATTCATGATCTTACCGATTTCATCCTGAAAGACACCTGCTATTTTATTGGCAATGGCAGCCGCCTGTTTTGGATCGGTATCTTCAACAGAAAGGTTGATGACCTGGGAGTCCTTTTCGCTGGCTACCGAAAGTTTCTCATTTAATTCTTCTACTGTAAGATCCAGGTTCAAATCTGCTATGACCTTCTCAAGTATGGCCGGACTTTTCATAATGACATTGTATGTATTAATCAATTGAAGATTCGTTTGAATCTCTCCAATATTATAAGCCGGTTGATCCGATTTGGACTGATTGACCAGTAGTTGAGTTGAGGATTGATACACAGGTGTCAATAGAAAGAAGCTTACCCCTCCGCTTACAATGATGGCTGTAAGAGTGATGAGCAGGATGAGCTGCATTCTCTTCTTTATAGTCTCGATCAATTCCTTCAAACTAATTGTTTCTTCCATAACGTCCTCCTAAAGAAAAATATGTAAAATAATATCATATCTTGTTGTGTTTTTTCTCATTTATTGTCATAATTTTAATTGAATTGTAATATTTCCATACTTATCTATTAAACTACAAATTTTTCTATTTGAAAAGGGAATTATCATAATTGGTATTAATTTCTTGTAAGTATTTACCTAAAGGGAAGGAGATTTCCATGAAAAAATTATTGCTCACGCTATTGGCCATCAGCTGCGTTGCTTTCCTGTACCTTGGAAACATGTATTGGAAGGAGAAGACGACACTGGTCGCTTCTGAAGAAAAGACCACCAAGACGATTGAAACTTCTCCGTCAGGGGAAACACAGGTTCCTCAAAAGGAAGCAACCGAGGAAGAAGGAAAGAAAGATCTTGATTCCCTTACTGCCAACTGGCCGGAAGAAGCCCGCACTCATTTTAAAGAGCTAATGAAGAAAGATGAACCTTTTAAGCTGGCTATAGTCGGTTCCCCGGCTATGGGGGAAGATGAAAATGGTTGGGCCCCTCAATTAAAAGAAAAGCTCTTATCGGAACTCGGTTCTCAAGTGGAAGTGGAGATCTTTCAATCGGACGTCACGTCCATTGAATTCATTAATGGTGAAGAATCCGACAATGTTCTCGCCTTCGAACCCAATCTCGTTCTATTAGAACCCTTCTCCCTTACGGATAACTCTAATCAGGTAGGGACCGTTCAGAACCATGAAAGCATTCTTATGTTCTTAAGGGAAATGAAAGAAACAAATGAGGATAGCGTTTTACTTCTTCAACCTCCTCATCCATTAGAAGGAGCCACTTACTACCCTCAGCAAATTGAGGCATTGAAGGAATTTGCCGGGGAAGAATCCATTTCATACCTTGACCATTGGGATTCATGGCCGGATGATAAGACCCTCAGCGATTATTTAATCGAATCCCAGGACACGCCTAACGAGAAAGGGCATAAAATCTGGGCAGATTATTTAATCGAATATTTCATCAATGAATCATCAGAAGTTTCATAAATAATTCAAAAATTCTATCTATGCAATAGGTCCCGAATCTGCTATCTTATGGAGTAGGCTAACTAAAGGTGAGGTAAACGTTAATGAGAAGTGATAAACATACAAAACGAAAGAAACGAAGATGGCCAAAGATCCTTGGCATGATTGTGCTGTTACTGGTTGTTGCCGGCGGTGTATATGGATATAGCATCTATGCTTCATTGAATAAAGCAGTGGAAACCATGCATTCCCCGATCGACCGTGACAAATCGTCGAAACGCACGAAAGAAATTGACTTCAAAGACAAAGAACCATTCTCTGTTCTTCTATTAGGTGTAGATGAACGAAAGAATGACAAAGGCCGCTCGGATTCCATGATTGTCCTTACCGTGAATCCTGAGGTTAAATCCGTAAAGATGATCAGTATCCCCCGTGATACTCTGACCGATATTGTAGGTCACGGTACAAGAGATAAGATCAACCACGCCTACGCATTCGGCGGTGTGGAAATGTCCATGAACACTGTGGAAGAGTTACTCGATATTCCCATCGATTACTATGTACAGATCAATATGGACGGTTTCAAGGATATCGTTAATGCCGTCGGTGGTGTGACGGTCAACAATGACCTGAACTTCAGTTATGAAGGATATACATTCCGCGAAGGAAAGCTTGACCTGAATGGGAAAGAAGCCCTGGCTTTCTCACGCATGAGATACGATGATCCACGTGGTGACTTTGGAAGACAGCTTCGTCAACGTGAAGTCATCCAGGCCGTCATTCGTGAAGGGGCAAGCGTATCAAGTCTTTGGAACTTCGATAATATCTTCGATGCCCTGGGAAGTAACGTCAAAACCAACCTCACGTTCGAAGAGATGGTCGAAATACAAAAACACTACAAATCAGCATCAAAGGATATAGAACAGATTCAAATCAAGAACGGCACAGGTACAAAAATCGATGGAATCTATTATTATGTGATTCCTGATGAAGAGCTGAAAGAGATTCAGGATACTCTTAAAAAGCATCTCGAGTTATAAGAAGAAAGGCTACGGATCTGCAGATCCGTAGCCTTTCTTTTACCTTTTTTCCGTCTTTTGCTTATGGATATAAGCTTCTTCTTCCTTAGAAGACAGCAAACTGGTTGCTTTTCCTACGGTCCCCTCCTGGATCCGCCAAATCGTGTTATGATCACTGACGGCATCAGAGAAATCTCCCTCTTTCCAGCTTATCAATATATCTTCGTATGCATTTTCATGCTTATACTGATTGATTTCTAATTGATTCAGCAGGTACTCAATCCGCTCATCTGTGATTTGGAAGAATGACCACTTTTCTTTCGCCGCTACCTTTTGATGGCTCATGGCATGTATATACTGCTGCATCAGCTTTTCGCTTAAGGGGGTTTTGACTTCTTCCCCGAATGGGTTTCCACCTTTACTTACTTTCTGTCCATCCTCTTCATCATCATTCATTTCTACCCCCTCCGTTTGTTCCACGCTCCCAACATCTGCTTCTTCGTCTGATCCACCAATCACTCCACCCACATTTAAAGTACCCAAAGCTATGTAAACACCCAAAGCAGTTAACAATAATACACTTCCGATGATGATTCCGACTGTCTTCCTGCTCACGATCCCATCTCCCCCTCGTATTCAAACCCATATCTATATGTACACTTCTTCTAGATTACACGGACGTAGTCCTTCAAGAACGCAAAAATAGCCATCCTTTTATTACCAGAGTAAAAAAACGGTCGCTAAGTTGGTTGTCAATCGGGACTGAATTCCGTATAATGGTTCGTTGTTTGTTAAATTATTTCCAACTCTACATAAAGGGAGATTTGATATATTTGAAGAATCAGTCGTGGTTATCACTTCAGTTCTTTGCGATATTTTTTACATGGGGAATTTTCATTCCTTACTGGACAGCGTGGTTAGTGGAGAGTAAGGATTTCTCCATTTCGGCTGCAAGTACCGTGATTGCCGTAGGAATGATCGCCCGTTCGTTTTCAAGCTTCTTGGTATTTCCTAAGTTGAGCCAGACGGTTTCATTGGGACGTCTTTCCCGGTGGTTGGTGTTGATATCGGGGGCTGCTTTGTTGCTGTTCCTGCCACTGAACTCATTTGGGATGGTTTTAGGATGTATGGTGTTATTCAGCCTTGTGTATCCGATGTTGCTTCCGATGGTTGAAAGTATGGCGGCTGTGATGATGAAGGAAGATGGGATTGATTATGGCCGGAGCCGTTCCTGGGGATCGATCGGGTATACGACTGCATTGCTTGCAGTTGGATTTTTGACGTCGATTTTTACAGAGGGGGCCGTGATTTATCTTCTGTTTGGCGGGATTGTCGTGATCTTGCTTTCTTCCCTTGCGAAACTGCCACAGTCTATGAGCGGGACACGTGGTCAGGAGAAGCTTTCTTACAGGAGACTTCTGAAATCCAGTAAGTTTGTCTGGACGATGGTGATCGTCGTCTTGATTCAGGGAGCACATGCTTCTTACTATAATTATGGCGTTCTTTATTTGAAGGAATTAGATGTGAGCGCCGTGTATATCGGCGTGATCTTAAATGTTGCCGTGTTATCGGAAATCCTGTTCTTTGCATTTTCAGACCGACTGCTTAAGGGAAAGAGCATTTCCCTCATGTTTATAATAGCAGCAGGGGCTGCTGTGACGCGTTGGACTTTGTTGTTCCTATTCCCCAGCACCCCTGTCTTCATCTTTACCCAACTTTTCCACTCTCTAACCTTCGGATTGACCCATTATGCATTCATGCGGTTGATTTATGAAGAATTGGAGAGCAAGGATATTCCTGCAGCCCAGGGAGTGTATACTTCCCTTGGAATGGGATTGAGTACGGCTGTGCTGACGTTCGTCGGCGGCTTCTTGTATGACATCTCACCTGGTACGGCATTTATGGGGATGGCCGTGGTTGTGGCTCCGTGTGTGGTGCTTGGTGGATGGATGTATTGGAAGTATGATCGCGGGGTTGAAGGTGTGGTTAGTTATAAATAAGGATGGAGCCGTTCGGAATGGGATTTCGGGCGGTTTTTTTATGGGAAGTTTTTGATGTAGTGAGTTCCTTTCGTAGAACCGGTCCTTGTTAGTTTAAGAAACTTCAGGATTTCAGCTGCGGTTTTCGCAGAAGAAAGTTGAAGGAAATCTCTCAGTTTTTGGTTGGTGATGGTAGGCTCGATGAGGAGGAAGTAGTCTTCTATGGCTTTGAGGTGGGCGGTTCTGGATAGGTGACTGCAGTTTGTACAAAGCCACATCCCTATTTTTCTTATCATGGTGTGGGAGCATCTTTCACACTGGACTCCTTTAATGATGTCGGCTTCTGTGAGTTGGTAGGTTGAGAGGATTGTCGGATAGGCTGGTTGATGCTGATTCAGGAGGAGTCTTTTTATTTTTTTGAGATCGGTGACTTCACGGGTGAACCCGGTATTGAGCTTACTGATTTCACTTACGATGTTCTGGGCATGGATCATTTTGTCGTATGGAGGAATCCTTTTGTGACCTGGAGCCATTTTAAGAATCGTAGCAGGGTTACTGAAAGCGACGAGGAATTCAATCGGCGGACAAGGGAGTTTATTATTGAAGAACCACTTCTGGAGGAATAGTTTTTGGCGGGTGGCCTGGGCGATAGGATCCGGGTAGCCCGTTTCGACTCCCTTGTAATTTTGCGAAAGCTGATTGAATTCCGGATCAATGGTCAGGGTTCCGGCGATATTCTTAATTTCAATCGGCAGGGAGTAACAGGGTGTGACAAGTAAACTATCAATCTGAAAGTAATCTGGTGCGAGGGGCAGCCTGAGATCGTTGAAAATCATATACTTCTTGTCGGTGAGGAAACTTAAATGATAATCTACTGTCTTCTCTCCTTGGTAGCCGGCTTTTCGTTTTTTTAAATCCTTTTCAATGATGGGTCTTTTCGGATGGGTTGGAGGATTCAGCCTTTGCAGTAAGGCTTCTGTTTGGAGAAGTTTGATAGGCGTGGTTCGCTTTTTCACATTCATATAAAGATGGTTCACTCCTTTTGGGATTTGATTGTTTATTAGTTCTACTTTAGTGGTGAAAATCCTGCTTTTTGATGGATTTGTTTTGAATTGTCTAGTTTTGGTTGGGTGTGGCGTTTGGGAGGGGGATTGTGGGCCGATAGAGAGGTTGGTTTCTTTATTGGGATCTAGGTCGTGGAGGAATCGTGCGGGTTTTGAGGTGGATCAAGCCAGATTTGAGATTATCAAGCGGGCTGTGGGTTTTTCATGCGTCATGCTGATTAATCATGCGAGATTCCACATAATCGTGCCGACGTGTCGAATTTTCTTTACCCTTCCCTACTACTATGCCCTTTCGGCTCCACTCTCCCATCTCCGTAACAGGCAGAGGCTCCGTTCTCAAAACAGCTTATTTTTGAGCTTTTGATCTTCTTTCTGAACGGTATTTCTTCTTTAGATTGTCTGTTTTGATTGGGAATGAGGTCCTTGATAAAGACTATGGGCCGTTCTAGAATCGTATTCTCCTAAACAAGCCACCCTCGCAAAACAATCATGCGGGTTTTAAAGAGGATCATGCCGGAATGCAGATTATCGTGCGGTATATAAGCCTTTCGTGCGAGATATAAATTTTTCATGCGAGATTCTCAATAATCGTGCCGCCGTGTCAAATAATCTTCATAACCTAATAAAAACGCCCCACCCTCAACAGGTAGGACGCTCCAATCGAACTTAAAATCTCTTATACCCAACAAACTTAGGATTCCAGTACGTATTGCTTAACTTCGATACCACAACTCCGCTGTCGGATGCGTGGATGAATGCCCCGTTTCCTACGTAGATTCCCATGTGGCTGATGCCGGCTTTATACGTATTTTCGAAGAATACGAGGTCGCCTGCTTTCGGGCTGGATACAAAGGATGATTTGCTGTAGTAGCCTTCTGTGTTCGTACGTGCAATCGATTGTCCCGCCTGGTTGAAGACGTAGTAGATGAATCCGCTGCAGTCAAAGCCAGATGGTGATGTGCCTCCCCATGCGTACGGAGTTCCTACATATTTCTTGGCGATGTCGACGACGTTTGATGATGGAGTTTCTGTTCCTCCGCCTGATGTACCATTAATGGAAAGCTTTTGACCTACATATATTGTATCAGAGCTTAACCCGTTCCAAGACTTGATGGACGACACGCTCACGTCATAACGGATGGCGATATGTGAAAGGGTGTCTCCTGATTGTACAGTGTATGTACTTGATCCCGTTGACGGTGGTGGTGTTGTTCCGCCGGAAGAAACGATCAACGTTTGACCAGGATAGATCACATCACTACTCAGGTTGTTCCATGATTTTAGTTCGGCTACATACACATCGTATTTGGCACCGATTTTTGATAGATAGTCACCTGATTGGACAGTATATGTTTTACCAGATGTACTTGTTGATTTTGATACTTCTAGGACCTGATTAACATAGATCGTGTCGGAACTTAAGTTATTCCAACTCTTAAGGTTTGAAACGGATGTATCATATTTATATGCAATCACGGAAAGGGAATCACCTGATTGTACACGGTAAGAAGCCGCTTCCGCTGAATTGGCAGCCATTGTCGAGAATAGAGCAGCAGTAGTAAAGGCAATGATTGTTTTTTTCAAAAAAATGTCTCCTCTTCATAGATAGTGTCGAATTTTAGTGCTTGTCCATTATCTATGAAATAGACTGATATTTTAATAGGCTAATATTCTTATATGAAGAAAAAACAGGAAGAAACCCCAGTGTAATAGTAATTGGTACTTTATGGTCCTATTTCCATTTACAAATAGTTCCTTACATAGTTTGAAGGATTCACCTGGGTGAATGTCCTTATTTGCAAAAAAACATTATCAGCCCCGGTGTCATACCGTTTAGAAATTTATGGTTACGCTTACAACATTGCCTCGATGCTTTTGTGGGTCTTTACTCTCTTTTTCTCATGGTGGTTTACGACCGCTGACCTTTCATATGGACCAGTCGACTCCCCTCTCCCCATCCCTATTACCCACCCCACCCCTCCACTTACTTCAAGAAAATTCTGAATGACAAGATGATTTTTATCGATTAAAATAAGTAGAATTTATCTTTCGTAAAAGCAAGGGGCGGGTTAAATTGGCAGGAAAAATAAGGCTGTCAAACTTTGAATCTCTCAGGGTCCTATCCATGATCATGATTGTACTGTTGCATTTTGGGACCTATGGTATTTCGAAGTATATGAACATATCTGAGTTAAGTAATATCAATCAATTCCTCTTCAATTTCATCAAGGTACTGTGTTTGGTGGGGGTTAACGTATATGTATTAATCAGTGGATACTTCTTGTGTACGTCAACTTTCAAGATGAGCAAGGCGATAAGGGTAGTTTGGGAAACCTTTATTTTCTCCGTTCTGATTTTTGCCGGGATGGCAGTCTTGCAGAGGACAGACGGTTCTCTTGCCGGAATGCTCCCATCGGTCTTCCCTGTTTATTTGTCCACCTATTGGTTCATCACGGTTTATATCCTGTTATTTCTGATTTCGCCGTATCTCAATATCGTCATCAATCAGTTATCAAAGAAGGAATATGAGAAACTGCTTTTCCTATTATTCCTGGTCAACTGTGTCTGGCAGTTCTTTCATCCCCTGGCAAGCTTCGGGGTCAATGGTGGATACAGCATCGTACATTTCATCTTTCTCTATTTTGTCGCCGGGTACCTCAGACATCACGGAACGTTTATTTCTTCCCTAAGTACGGGATATTATTTAAGCGTTTACATCCTTATCGGAGCAGGCACTGCCCTGATGATACAGCAGGCATGGGAGCTGCCTTTCAAATTGCTGACCTATAATTCTCCCATCACCGTGATCATGTCGCTGGCACTGTTCCTATTTTTCTCGAAGCTCAGCTTTGTATCGAGACCCATCAACGCCATATCAGGGTATGTACTTGGCGTCTACCTGATACATGAGCATCCCCTGATCAGACAGCGATTATGGGGCAATGTCATGGAATGGATGAATATCAGGAGCGAGTCTCTCCTGATCCTGCAATATCTCGTGTATGCTGTGGTCATATTTGGAGTTTGCCTGGGACTCTCTTATGTTGTGTATTCCGTCATTAATTATAAAACGTTTATTAAAAGGAAGAAGCCGGCCGGAAAAGTGAAAATGGCTGGTTGATTATAAACAATACTCTACTGTGCCAGCTGATATTCAGCTGGTTTTTTTTATTGCTATTTTTACAACAGAGGTTTAACTCTAGCATAAATAAATACCCTCATTTTCGTTGGGGTTGGTCTGATAAGTCACATCCTTCAAATTGCGTATAACTATCATATGTGGGATAAATATGAGAGAAATCCTCAATGACCTTGCATCATTTGCTTGAAGCGACAGAGTTGCTGTAAGCTTTTTTGTCCAAAATGAAAACGTCTACACTTTTTCATTGACAACTTGTATATACATGAATACAATAAGAGTATATCTTGTATATACAACACTCCCCAAAAAAATGAAAGCGTTTTGACAAAAGCATGATATAAAGCGTTTTTCACATACTAATTAGGGGAATTCCATTAATAGAAATGAAAGCGGGTACAATCCAAGCGCCCGACATCTTTCACCATTCCAAGGGAGGGAAATTCATGAGCGTGAAACGTGAAGACGTTCTCGAAATCATTGAAGCGATTGGCGGTAAGGATAATATCCGTACGGCCACGCACTGTGTGACTCGTCTACGGCTGGTGCTGAATGATGAGAAGAAAGTTGATAAAGAAAGATTAGAGGCAATTGATCTGGTGAAGGGTTCCTTCTCCTCCAACGGTCAGTTCCAGGTTGTCATTGGACAAGGTCTTGTGAATAAAGCGTATCAAATTCTGGCTGAGGAAACGGGAATCGAGCATGCATCGAAACAGGATGTAAAGGATGCGGCGACTCAGAACCTGAATCCCCTGCAGCGCGCGATCAAGGTACTGGCGGATATCTTCATTCCGATCCTGCCGGCGATCGTAACGGCCGGTTTGTTGATGGGTCTGAATAATATTCTAACCGGACCGGGGATTTTCTATGATGAGAAGTCGGTCATCGATGTTCATAAGCAGTGGGCTGATTTTGCCTCGATCATTAACTTGATCGCCAATACAGCCTTTGTGTTCCTGCCAGGGTTGATCGGTTGGTCAGCAGTCAAGCGTTTTGGCGGAAGTCCATTACTCGGTAT
Organism: Rossellomorea sp. LjRoot5; assembly: GCF_964253455.1. Lineage (NCBI taxonomy): Bacteria > Bacillati > Bacillota > Bacilli > Caryophanales > Bacillaceae > Rossellomorea > Rossellomorea sp. LjRoot5. The sequence continues at coordinate 306,199 of NZ_CAXUQN020000001.1, read as the reverse complement.
CGTATTAGGTCTTATGCTTGTTCATCCGGACTTACTGAACGCTTGGTCATATGCAAGTGCAGAAAAGATTCCTACATGGAACTTATTCGGATTTGAAGTCGACAAGATCGGGTATCAGGGACAAGTTTTACCGATCCTATTCGCTTCCTATCTATTAGCGAAGATTGAAATGTTCCTGGACAAAAGAGTTCATGATTCCATCAAGCTCTTAGTCGTGGCACCGGTGGCCCTTCTGATTACCGGATTTGCCGCCTTCGTCCTGATCGGACCTGTGACCTTCTTTATTGGTAACATGCTGACGGATAGCGTCGTATGGGTGTTCGATCACGTATCATGGTTAGGTGGTCTCCTGTATGGTGGTTTATACGCCGTCATGGTTATCACAGGTATGCACCATACGTTCCTTGCAGTAGACTTACAGCTGGTCGGTAGTGAAGGTGGCACATTCTTATGGCCGATCCTTGCTCTATCAAATATTGCACAAGGTTCAGCAGCGCTTGCCATGATGGTTGTAGCGAAAAAAGAAAACGAAAAGCTTCGTGGCTTGGCAGGTACGTCAGCCATCTCGGCTTATCTTGGAATTACAGAACCGGCGATGTTCGGGGTGAACCTGCGCTACCGCTACCCGTTCATCAGTGCCTTGATCGGGTCTGCCATCGGTGGTGTACTCTTAGCGATGACAGGAACGAAAGCATTCTCCATCGGTGTAGGTGGATTGCCTGGATTCCTATCGATCATTCCTGAATACTGGCTGCCGTTCTTCATTGGAATGGGCATCTGTATCGTCGTACCGTTCGTCCTGACAATCGTCTGGTCCAAATTCAGTAAAAACGAAGTAGTCTGATCAATAGAGAGAAAACAGTTGCAACAACTTGTATATACAAGTTAAACTAAGGGGGACAAATGAATTCTTAGCACTTGCCTGAAAGGGATAGTGATGGGGATGTTTGTCCCCTTTTTCATTAGAGGGACGGACCTTCAAATCTGCTTGTTTTGGAGAGTCTTTTCCTATTAGGTAAGGCTTTGTGACGAAGAATGGAAGGTCCGTCCCTCTAAATAAGCATGAGAACATTGATGATATGAAATAAATGAGGCGGATGAGCTAAAAAGTTGAGGTCCGTCCCTCAAAAATATGTGAAGGATGGTGCATGTGGTATGAAGCAGCCTTGGTGGAAGAAGTCGGTTGTGTATCAGATTTATCCGAAGAGTTTTTATGATACGTCGGGGAATGGCGTTGGGGATATTAAGGGGATTACGGCGAAGCTGGATTATTTGAAGGAGCTTGGGATTGATGTGGTGTGGATCACGCCGATTTATAAGTCTCCTCAGAATGATAATGGCTATGACATCAGCGACTATTTCAATATTCATGAAGAATACGGAACGATGGAGGATTTCGATGAGCTTCTGGAGGAAGCCCACTCCCGCGGAATCAAGATCATCATGGACATCGTGATCAATCATACATCGACGGAGAATCAGTGGTTCATCGAGTCCCGGAAATCGAAGGACAATGAGTATCGTGACTTCTATATTTGGAAAGATGGTAAGCCGGACGGTTCCGAGCCGACCAACTGGCAGTCGAAGTTCGGAGGTAACGCTTGGCAGTATGACGCAGAAACGGGTCAGTACTATCTTCACCTCTTTGATGTCACTCAGGCCGACTTGAACTGGGAGAACGATGAGGTGCGCACGAAACTGTATGACATGATGCATTTCTGGCTAAAGAAAGGTGTCGACGGGTTCCGCCTGGACGTGATCAACCTAATCTCCAAAGATCAGGACTTCCCTGATGATGATGGCTCGGTTGCTCCCGGGGACGGACGCAAGTTTTACACTGACGGCCCCAAGGTCCATGAGTATATGCAGGAAATGAACAAAGAAGTCTTCTCTCAATATGACATCATGACTGTCGGGGAAATGTCTTCCACCACGATCGACAACTGTATCAAGTATTCCAACCCGGAACGCAATGAGCTCAGCATGACGTTCAATTTCCATCACTTGAAAGTGGATTACCCGGACGGACAGAAATGGTCGGTTGCTGACTTCGACTTCCTGAAATTAAAGGACATCCTGTCTACATGGCAGCGTGAAATGAACAAAGGCGGCGGTTGGAACGCCCTCTTCTGGTGTAACCATGATCAGCCGCGTATCGTGTCCCGTTACGGTGATGACGGAAAGTACCGTAACGAATCGGCGAAGATGCTTGCGACGACGATCCATATGATGCAGGGTACCCCTTATATCTATCAGGGAGAAGAGTTCGGAATGACAAATCCGAAGTTCACAAGCATCGAGGAGTATCGTGATGTGGAATCCCTCAATACGTTCAATATATTGAAGGAACAAGGAAAAACGGAAGAAGAGATCCTCGAGATCCTACGACACAAGTCCCGTGATAACTCCCGTACACCGGTGCAGTGGAATAATGAAGAAAATGCAGGGTTCACGAGCGGCACCCCTTGGATCCCTGTTGCGAAGAACTACCAGGATATCAACGCAGAACAGGCGTTAGATGACGAAAACTCAGTCTTCTATCACTACCAGAAGCTGAACCGCCTCCGTAAGGAATATGACATCATCGTCGACGGTGACTACCAGCTGATTTTGGAAGGTCATCCTGAGATTTTTGCCTATGTGCGGAATGGTGAGGGAGAGAAGCTGCTTGCGGTGAATAACTTCTATGGTCGCGAGACGGAGTTCACGCTTCCTGATGAGGTTGATGTCGCAGGCTGGTCGAGTGAGGTTCTGATTTCGAATTATGATGATGCGGAGAATGTGTATTCTCAAATCACTCTTCGTCCATATGAGTCTGTGGTGTTTCGGTTAACAAAATAAAGAAGATGAGGCATTGTCCATATGGGCAATGCTTTTTTTACGTATAGAAGATTAAGAATCCATAATATGGGTATATGGTATTTAAGTCACAAAATCAATTTCAGTACAAATAACCCATACCCAACCACTATTTCCATTTGATACCATTAATTTGTGTGTTTACTATTAAAAAGGGGGATGAAAGTCTTGTCCTATTTATCATATTTGATTTCCCAGCTCCATGAGAAAAAAGAGCAGCTTGTACGCTTGAGGAATTCCCTCTCCAGCCTCAATGCCCTTCAAGGTGAATTTCTTCAGCATCAATCATCCGTGACTGCACCGGACCTTAGCCCCACTACCTGGCAGGGTACATTAGCCAAAGCTTTCACGGAAATCCGGGAAGATATGTTATTTTCCTATAAAGATCTATCTCATAACCAAATGGATACGGCCATCAGTACCATCGAAGACAAAATCGCCTCACTCCGGACAGAGATCCAGTCCCTTGAAACGAGTATGGCCAATGAACGTGCCCGAATCGAACAAGAACAGCGAAAGGAAGGATGACCATGAACCAAAACATTATCCTCCGCATGGGTGAAATCAATGAATCCTTGAAGAACATCCAGGCTGCCACGGAATCATTTGAACCAGCCCTATTAAAGGACATGGCGTTTTCCAATCACCTGGACGTGGTGACGAGATTAAATGAATTGAATACACAGCTGGAGGATGTCGCCCGGGTGTATAAGAACCTTCTGACTTCGAATAATGTATCGGCGACCAACGCCATCCAGGACTTTAAAGAAGTCGACGACACCATTTCCGCTTCCATCCGGTCGCGTTAGGGGGAATTAGAGGAAAATGAAAACTCTTGATAATCAATCATTACATAGCGGTATAGAAGATTTGCGAAGCAAGCTTGAAACCCAGAAAGAACAGCTGTCCGAGCTCAGGCAAGCCGTCGAGCAGTTCTCCGGTTCACACGATGCCTTCAGCGGGCAGGGCGGTGAAGCCGTCCGGTCTTTCTACCAGGATCTTCACACCCCTTTTCTGACGTTCTATAGCCTTTCCCTGCTAAACTATGAACGAGTCCTGACCGCGTTGAAGTCGGCCTCCACCCAACTGGAATCTGACACTTCAGGATTTATCCGTCAACCATTCCTCGATGGGGAGCTGAGGGATGGTCTGAACAAAACGGAAAGCACCACCCTTGGCCTCGTAGATGAAACGAATCAGACATTGGACTCGATTCGGGACATCGTTCATGTTCCTGCCATACAGGACCAGAAGTTCCTCAGTGATACGAAACGAGCCGAACAGAAAATCACAGAGACCCTAGAAGATTTAACTTCTTTTGACACTGACCAAACGAAAGCCCTGGATACTGTGGACCATGACATTCAGCTGATGAAACGTTATATTTATGAAATAGAGGGAATGTTTAAGAGCGGGAAGATCACAGTCGGTAGTTACTCCGGTACAGAATTGAATCAATCCTTCCACCGCCAGCCTTTTATGAGTACGCTCTCTGACAGATTGCAGTTTGAAAGTCTGCTAGTATCCAGAATGACCATTTCGAGTGAATACGATTCCTTGAAGCAATTGTTGATGCTGAATGGTCAAGGGAATTCCGGGTCATTCCTATCTTATTATTCAGATGATCTCGCTATTTCTAGTGAAGGCAAAGCACAAACTTCTTACGGGGTCTGCTATCCTCCCGAGAAAAATGAATACGTCATAGATAAAAAAATAGAAGATGGTTTTGGTTCTGACGGTGTCGGGAACGCAGGCCTGAACTTTACGAATGACTATGATGCTGGTCATCTTTCATTTAATTTAAATGGCTCTGTCGTTGATACCAATAATATGGACGACATTCCCTCCTTTCTGGAGCAAAAGGTTTTATTCGGAGAGATGGACGCCGACATTCCTTATTCATTCAAATCGACTGGTGAAGCGCTTCTCTATGGCCAGAATATCGGATTGAAAACGGAAGCTAACGTATCGAAAACGACCTTTGCCCACGACAATTCACCTGCCGCCCTTGACCTGGCATTTGGTCAGGCAGAAGCGAAAGCAAACGTCGAAAACTACACGGCAAGTGCAGGTATAGGAGTTGCCGCCGCCAAAACGGAATTAAAACTTGAACCCCTGAATTGGTTCGGCTACGAACCCCTTGAAGAGTGGTTCGGTTTCGATTATGATCCATACATCGCTGTCGATGTATCCTTAGGGAGCGCAGGTGTCAGTGGATCAGTCGGAATGGAAACCGGGGTTTATGCCGCCTACGGAATCGGCGTAGGCATCAAAGGCGGACTGGAAGAAGATAAGAAATAACCTGATGAAGGAGGACCACATGCCAACCACCAGAGAAAAATCCAGAAATTTATTTCGATTGCTTCTGCTCATATATCCCATCTTTATGGGCCTCATGGGGACCATTAGCTTAATTGTCCTTGTCACATGGGGAATACCACAGGAAGACTTACAATCCCAGCTGCCAGCCATCCTGATCTTGGCTTTGGTCATTTACGGAACGTGTGCAGCTTCCCTTGTCATCCGTGCCATTTTCTTTAAAAAGGAAAAGATTTCTCAAGAGTAGGGTTATCCCCTGCTCATTATTCTTTAGGAAAGTAGGGATTTTTCATGAGTAAAAAAGACACCACCCTCCTCCCCATCGGAACGGTCGTCAAGTTAAAGAAGGTAGATAAACCGGTCATGATCTACGGACGCCACCAAATTCAAAAAAAGACAGAGAACATCTTCGATTACATAGCGGTCCCTTATCCAGAAGGAAACCTGACAGAAGAATTCAACGTCTTTTTCAATCGGGGACTGATCGAAGACGTCATCCATCCGGGACTCGTTTCTCCTGCAGAAGAACTGATGAGGGAAAAAGTAGAAGAGGATATGGAGAAGAATCGGAGGAATGGAAGGAACCAAGATGAAAATTAAATTTCTATTTATGCTTATATGTATCACATTCACTTTACTTGGCTGCAGCCAGACTGCTGCCGATAAACCTAATAAGAAAGAGGAAGTAAAAGAGGAAAGCCTGGATCCGACTAAGCTTTTACCTATTGGAACCGTCGTAAAGCTGTCTAAAGTGGACAAATCGGTTATGATCTATGGCTACAATCAAATCCAAGTAAGCACGAATAAACAATACGATTATATCGGGGTCCCTTATCCGGAAGGCAATATTTCACCTGATTACAATGTCTTCTTTAACCGGAACCTGATCGAAGAAGTTTTACATAACGGCTACGTGACGGATGAAGATAAAAAAATCCGTGAAGAAGCCGATCGTCAGGAAAATACTTACTAGGAGTGGCTTGCTAATGTTCTCAGATAATCCATCCCTTAGGAAAATCATCCGGACCGGGCTGCTTGTATTCGCCATCATGGGATTCATCAGCGGAACGATGCCACTGGCCATCATCAGCCCAGCTATTTTCACCGGCACTTCCATGCCTGAAAAGCTTCCTGCATTTGTGGTTATTGCAATCGTCAACTATGGTTTTGCTATCCTTTTACTTATAGTTCGTTCAAAATTTTTCAAAAAGTAAACCATATTTGAAATTAGGTTAACATTTAAAAGTTTTTATGGGATAATAAAGCAAAAAGGAGTTCCTGCAATGAACGCCACGGAAAAAGATCAACATCTTCTTCATGAAATGGAAACAAAGCGTCTGGAACTTAAATATCTTGCTCAATACCACGGCTTCTCACATCCCGCAACGGTGAAACTCAGTCAGGAACTCGATGAACTATTTAACCTCTACCACCAATTGAATCAAAAGTAAAAGGCTGTGCCAGGGCACAGCCTTTCTTCATTATTCCGTCGCTTCCTCTTCTCCCTCACTGGCCAAGAAGAAAATCGCTGCAACCTTCCACCCATCATCTTTCTTATGGAAGACGGTTACCTGCTTCCCTGAACGGGTCACTTCCTTATCACTGTTCGGGTCCTTCGTTGTTGCTTGAATCTCTGCATATACATCCGCTTTTTTGCCAGCGTAGTTGATGATCTTTACATTATCCACTTTACGCTTTGAATCAACGGTATCAAAGATCTGCTTCACATAGCGCTCTTCATCTTCGTACTTAAAGTTCACAGGTGTCTTCGAGATGACACTCATGTATGAATCGAAATCTTCTTCGTTAAAGGCATTGATATATTGATTAAAGGCTGCGTCGATCGCCGATTTTTCTTCTGCCGGGATCCCTTCTGCTTCCTTCAGTTCACTTGCGTCCTCCACGATCTGCGTCATTTGGGTCAGGGATGCCGCCTCATCTGTTGCAGGATCTTCACTCGGGCTGACCTCTTCCGTTTTCTTTGCCGTATCTTTCTCTTCCTTCTTCTCTTCGTCTGCCCCACAAGCACCCAATAATAACGTGCTCATGCCAATTCCCAACATGATTTTCTTCCAATGCTGTTTCGACAATGCTCTTCACCCTTTTCTAAAATTTGCACTATCTCCATTCTATTGAAAATATTCACAACACTCAAGTTGAATCTCATCACTTCCTAATAATTATGGTAAAATAATAGCAGGTGATATTATGACGAAAAGCAATAAATACCAACAAATCTTCGAGGATCTCTCTGAAAAAATACAAAATGGCACGTATACGGCGAACTCCATCCTGCCATCAGAAAACGAGCTCTCGGTGATCTATGCCACTTCTCGCGAGACTATACGTAAAGCGCTTACATTACTGGCTCAAAAAGGGTTGATACAGAAACTGCGCGGAAAAGGATCCCTCGTGCTCGACGTGTCACGTATGAGCTTTCCGATTTCCGGACTTGTAAGCTTCAAGGAACTGCAGACATCCATGGGACGCGATCAAATCGAAACGTTCGTCCACGACTTCGGCTTGATTTCTGCCGATGATGGGATCGCCACTCAACTCGAGACGTCCCGTGACGCTGAAATATGGAAAGTCGTCCGCTCCCGCAAAATCGGCGGCGAGAGGATCATTTTGGACAAGTCGTATTTTCTCAAAGAACAAGTTCCGCTTCTGACAAAAGAAATATGCGAGAACTCCATCTATGAGTATCTCGAAGGGGAGCTCCAACTACCCATCGATTTTGCAAAAAAAGAAATCGTCGTGGAAGAGTGTACCGAGGAAGACCGGGAGTATTTGGATCTGAATGAATATGATCATGTGGTCGTAGTGAAGAACTATGTCCATTTAAAGGATGCCACACTCTTTGAATACACAGAATCCCGGCACCGGCTGGACATGTTCCGGTTTGTGGATTTTGCACGGAGAAAGCATTAGGTAAGGTCCACTTCCTGAATGGGGAGTGGATTTTTCTTTATTAGTTACACTCGCTCACCCATATAGCAAAAAAAAATCAGTCCGTCAGTATATGCCCGGACTAATCTTATTTCATTCACCAGCTATGCTTTTGGCTTGCTCAGACTGTTCTTCTTTCACTTCTTCGACTTGCTTTTCTTCCTGGGCTTCTTCTGTTATCTTTTCTTCCGGTTTTTCTATACTACTTGTATCCTTTTCTTCTACTTCAGGTTTATCTACCGGTTTCTCCTCAACAACAGGCGGCTCCGCTTCTTCCTCTTCATCCTTTGCAGGAGATGTTTCATCATCTTCAGCTGCTTCCTCCTCAGGTTCAGCCTTTTCCGGTTCCTTTACATTTGGTTGATCTTGTTCCTTCACCTTTTCATCTACTTTACTATCATCCGGTTCAGGCACAATCGGTTGGATCATTTCCGCTGGATCCACAGCCACGCTGAAGGTTTCTTCCACATAATTAATAAACCCCTTGATATGGTAGTCCACAGAAGTTACCTCACACCCACCGCTTGGGTCTGAGATAGCATCTGGTGCGGTTTCTAAGGATGCACCCGGTTTCAATTTTTGACTCGTGATCAGTTCCTCTCCGCTGCCGGATTGAAGGGAAATGGTCACCTTCGTACTCATATCCGAAATATTTTTGACAGATAGCGAGTGTTCAATGGAGCAATCGTCTCCATATGTGATTTCCGAGGAACCGATCTGCAGCAAGTCTTCCGTAGTCGCATTTTGAATGGTTCCCGACGAACTCGTTTCTGAGGTGAACCACGCATAGGTTCCTGGTAAACTGTTTAATGCAGTTGAAATGAAATAGATGGAGGAAAGGATAAGGAAGGTACAAATCAAGATAAGGGTGCTATTCCCCTTACGTCCATTATGTAGCGATTTCATTAGATTCTCCTTTCAATAAAGATAGGCAGCCTGAGTGCGACTGCCCCTTCCATTAGTCATTATTTCTTGTTTTCGAATTTAGCGCCCTGATCCGTCTGCTTGGCCTGAACCATCAAGTTTCCGCTATATTTTACCCCTTGGTACTCATTCCCTGCACTTTGATCAAGTTTCACAGCAAATTCCATTGTGATGTATTGATCCTCTTCCAACGTGAAGAACTCGTCTTTACCGAATTTAAAGGTTTTATCTCCTTCTGAAGAGGATTTGGCAAGAGACGACATGGCCTGCACTTCTTCTACCGTCGCTTCACCTGTCACCACCTCTACCCCTTTAGGCAATGCCGCCACTGCCGATATCGCCATGCTCATCTGCGGATTGTGATTTCCATTGTAGAATCCTTTTTCCCAAGCCATTCTCCAGTCATTCATTTCATCCATGTCAGCCTTTTCTTTATATTTAAAAGCCATATAGTAGATTTTGTATGGATCAGCCGAAGCTTTATCCACGGAGCCGGTATACGTCAGTTTTAAGTTTTGCTTTAAGTCTCCTGTATTCTCAAGGGTAATGAAATCTCCAAAGACGACTTGGGAAGGAGCAAATTTTGAACCGGTGAATAACGGTGTCGTGATGGCTTCCCCATTATTGACCGATAAAGTCCCCGTATCGATGGTTCCCGATGCCGATGTACTTGATGTGAACCAAGAATATGTACCATATCCTGCACTTACCACTAGTGCTCCTGCCAATGATGTTGCCAATAATGCTTTTTTTACTGATTTCATAAAATGAATTCCTCCTCGAATTTGTATACTCTATTTTTCTTTCATTGAACCTGGATATGTTTAAACCTTTGATGATGCAGCATCTTCCTTACGGTTATAATGTCTCTTCGTCCGCTCAAATACTTCAATTAGGATAAAGAGTAGAAATGGCAGCAGAACAAATAAGGAAAATCCAATTTTGCTGGAAATAAATTTTGCCACAAACCCTGCATTTGGCAGAATGACCCCCACTTCTCCTATCAAGCTATCAGATGTCACCTTCCAGCTATCTTCGACATTATTATTGTCACCTTTAGTCATGATGCCTTCAGGTGTAACCTGCACAACTCGGTGAGTGACAACTTTTTGATCGTCAGTTCGAAACGTGATGATATCCATTTCCTTCACATCCGCAGCATCCTTTTCCTTTACGAAGATCATGTCCCCCGCGCTGATTTTGGGTTCCATGCTGTTTGTCAGGACTGTTAACGGCTTGTACCCAAAAAAGGATGGAATCTTACTAGGGTTCTGTTGTGCCTGATACGTTACGAATAATAGAAACACAATACAACATAGAACAGATATCGACAGGAGATAAGTGAACATTTTCAACAATTTTCTTCCCAATTCATCACATCCTCCTATTGTAGTTATCGCCTGTATTCACAAATTTACTAGACTTAGATAAAAGTGTCAACGTTATAACGAACAAAAATGTTCGTTAAAAAGCGACAAAATATCTGTAGATGAATTCTATTTTTTTTGCTTAAAAAATTAAGCTGCGATAAGGCTTAGAGTGCGAAAACAAGGTTGAAAGGGGTTCTTGACCTAAGAAATCACCCCCTCCAATATGTCGTAATTTGGTGAGCGACTCTTCTAGAATTGTGAATTTTAATAGAATAATATGGGAATGTATCAAAAAAACATTTAGGGGGTTACGTATGAACAAGTTATTTAAAACAGGGATCACTTCGGTTGTGATGGCAGGAACATTATTCGCTGGTATTCCAGTCAGTTCCTCCGTCTCGGCGAGTGTGGTGACAGAAAGCAAAGTAAATAAAACGGATTCACATTTCATCGGGACATTGGATGCTGCGTTGATCAATGATGAGAGATTGCTGGCATCATTAATCAAGCAAGGGAAGATTTCATCCAAGGCTTCTGATGCCTCCAAGCAAAAAGCGTTGGAGAAGTATATTGAACTCAAAGGAAAGAAAGTGGAAGATGCCAGTGGTAAGGATCCCATCGCACCTAAGGCAAAGGCTGCTGAATCCGAAAAGCATCAGAATTTCAAAGATGCCAGTAAAAAAAACAGCGGCAAACTGCAAGGAAGTACCAAACACCCTGATCCCGTAAAGGAATCACCGTCACCGGGAATAGCTAAAAAAGGGAAGCTTCTTACCATAATGGTAGAATACTCGGATTTCGCCCATAACAATATCAAACCAAGCGAAACGGATAACTACTATGCGGATTACAATACGGAGCACTTCGAAGAAATGATCTTTGGCGAAGATGGCGTAAAGGGTCCAAATGGAGAAAATTTTGTATCCCAAAAGCAGTTTTATGAGGAGCAATCAGGCGGAACGTATACAGTCGAAGGAAACGCTTACGGTTGGCTTAAAGTTCCTGGTACAGCGAAGTATTATGGGGCTGACAGATCAACAGGTGGCCATGATAATGTCACTCCTGGTGGATCGAAACAATTAGTGGCAGATACTTATGCTGCAGCGCTTGCGGCAGGAATTCCCCTTGAAGACTATGACTTAGAAGATCCACATGATTTAGATGGTGATGGAAACTACTGGGAGCCGGATGGCTTGGTCGATCATCTTCAAATCATTCACTCCGGTATGGGACAGGAAGCAGGAGGCGGCTCATTATTTGATGATGCCATTTGGTCTCACAGATCCGCAGTGTTCGTTGACAAAGATGGACTTGGGAAAGGCAAACCGGGATTCTATGATTACACGATGATGCCGGAAGATGGCGCGACTGGTGTATTCGCTCATGAATATGGTCATGACCTGGGATTACCGGATGAATATGACACAATCTATTCAGGTGAAGGGGATGCGGTCGAGTACTGGTCAATCATGTCGGCAGGTTCATGGGCAGGTAAAGTGCCTGGTACAGAACCGACCGGTTTCTCCCCTTGGGCTAAATCCTACCTCCAAACGACACTGGGCGGAAACTGGACGAAGCCGACTGTCGTCGACTTTGAGGATTTAAAGAAAAAAGGAACGGCTCTCCTTCTCGATCAGGCTAATTCACCTAACGGGCAAAACCATCAGGCGATTCAGGTGAATCTTCCTGAGAAAAAGACGGCTATCAATACTCCTGCTGCTGGAAGCTATGAATATTGGGGCGGCCAAAAAGACGAAATCGATACGAATATGGTGACCGATGTCGACTTAACAGGTAAATCTTCTGCCAAGCTTACATTTGATGCGTGGTATGATATTGAAGAACAATGGGATTTTGGATTTGTCCAAGTATCAACGGATAACGGTGAAACGTGGACTTCATTAGGGAACGAAAATACTAGAAGTGATGTGGTTCCTGAAGGGTATCCGACGATTCTTAACTCAATGCCAGGATTTACAGGGGTTTCGGATGGTTGGGAAGCCCAAACCTTTGATTTAAATCAATATGCAGGGCAAAAAATTAAGTTAAGACTCCGTTATGCTTCCGATTGGGGTTCAACTCAAACCGGATTCTTTGCGGATAACATCAAGGTGGTTGCCGACGGTGCAACTGTATTAAGTGATGGCGCTGAATCGACAAGCTCTTCATTCACATTCAATGGATTCGATCGATTTGACGGAAATAAATATGTTGATCACTACTACTTAATGGAATGGCGTAACCATCAAGGTGTGGACAAAGGTCTTGCCCATATCGCACGCGGTAACTCTTTGATGAGCTACGATGGCGGCCTTGTCGTCTGGTATGTGGATGATACGTATACTGATAACTGGACAGGCATCCATCCTGGTGACGGGTTCCTTGGAGTCGTCGATGCTCACGATGACACTAATTTAGTCTGGAATACTGGAGTTAAGGCTTCAAGTCGCTACCATGTGGCAGATGCAGCATTTAACTTCATGCCGACGTCGGGATTGAACTTGATTTACCCTGATCAAACACTTACTTTCCCAAGTCAGCGCGGAGTTCCTTTATTTAACGATATGAAGGATTATAACAACTCTTACCTTCCGGATGCCGGACGTAATATCAGCCATTACGGACTGAAGGTTCTGGTCAATGATCAGGCAAAAGACAAATCGGTCGGTTCGATCATTTTGTCGAAGTAGAATAATAGAATGATACAATAACAGATTAACGCCTGGACAAGAAGCGGTTCTTTACTTGTCCAGGCGTTTTTTTTGACTCTGTTAATGTTCACATCATTCACTATCTGTAGATATCTCATCTCCCTCTCCTCCGCAATCAAACCAAAAAACGACCCTCCACGATGAAGGGCCGCTCTCTCAACAACAAATTAACAATACTCTATCTATCAAACGGTAGTACTTATCGTACTTCAACCCAACCGTTCTTGATTGCAGTCACTACTGCCTGGGTACGGTCGTTCACGTTCATTTTTTGAAGTATATTACTTACATGATTTTTAACAGTCTTTTCACTGATGTATAAGCCTTCACCGATGCCACGGTTACTTTTACCGTCTGCAAGCATTTGCAGGACTTCACATTCGCGGCGCGTTAACAGGTGAAGCGGGCGGCGAACTTCGGATTGCTGGAACCCGCCTGAGTTCTGGGCGTTTGCCAGGCGCTTGTATTCTGCAACCAGATTATGCGTCACTTTAGGATGTACGTATGAACCGCCTTCAGCGACGATTTTCACGGCGTCAACCAATGCATCTGAGTCCATTTCTTTTAACAAGTAACCAAGTGCACCTGTTTTCAGCGCATGGTTCACATAGTTCTCGTCGTCGTGGATGGACAGGATGATGACTTTCGTATCCGGATACTTGTCCATTAATTTACGAGTCGCTTCCACGCCGTTTGTCTCAGGCATGTTGATATCCATGAGGACTACGTCGGGTTCGTGTGCTTCGACGAGGTTCATTGCTTCTGAACCGTCATCACCTTCTGCTACTACGTTGAAAGAAGGTTCGAATTCGAGGATTCGTTTAACCCCTTCCCTGAAAAGCTGATGATCGTCAATGATAACAATATTTGTTGCCATGTCTTTCGCCTCCCTAAACCTTCGAAAAATTTACGTATTAAGGGGAACCTGGATCAGTATGACCGTCCCTGCTCCTACTTTTGAGTCAATCGTGATGTCTCCTTCGAGAAGGTCGACACGTTCTTTCATCCCCATGATTCCAAAGGATCCTGTCTTTTGTTTGTCTTCATCGAATCCTTTGCCGTTGTCTTTGATGACAACCGTTATTTGGTCTTTCTTTACTTCTACTTTAACTTGGATATGCGTGGCTTCTGCGTGCTTAAGGGCGTTCTGGACACTTTCTTGTACCAACCGGAACAGAGCGACTTCGAATTTGGAAGGAAGTCTGATATCGAGCCCCATATTCACAAACTGTATGGAGGTCTCCTGGTTATACTCTTCGATTGTACTCAAGTATTTTTTGAGGGTCGGTATCAACCCGAGGTCATCAAGCGCCATTGGTCTGAGATCATAGATGATTCGGCGGACCTCATACAGGGCTGAGCGGACCATCCGTTTAAGATCGCGGATTTCTGTGATGGCATGTTCTGGGGTCTTTTCCCTGAACACCCGCTCGATTAGATCTGAGCGAATCATCACGTTTGCCATCATTTGAGCAGGGCCGTCATGAATTTCACGGGATAAGCGTTTTCGCTCGTCCTCTTGTGCCTCAATGATCCTGAGACCGAAATCCTGCCGCTGCTTCGCATCTTCTAACGCCTCACCCACTTGCCTTAAGTCACTATTCAAATAATTGAGAACGACGGATATCTGTGAGCAGAGATTCTCTGCCTTTTCAATCGTGTCCCCGAGTGCTTGCAGGCGTCTTTCCAGTTCATCCCTGCGGTTCCGAAGCTGCTTTTCCTGCTGTCGGTTCATGGATAGCTTCATCTGCAGGTCATGAGCCTTCTCGTACGCTTCTCTTACCTGGTCTTCTGAATAGGTTTGGAAATGTTTGCTGACTTCAGAAAGTCTGAGCCGGGCAAACTTTGATTTCTGTTGGAGATCATCTCCTTCATCAATCACCTTCAGGACCATTTCTTTCACTTCCAGTAATTCTCTCATCAAATCTTCATAATCAGTTCGACATTGCTCGCCAATCTGGAAGATCTCATCCTTACTTTCGTCAACCGTATCGACCATCTTTTTCAGGATGCTATCCAACATCTTGGTGTCTATCTTTTTAAGTGACACGGTACACCCCTCTTTTGTTCCACAATAGTCGTCCGCCTAGCAACATGAAAACTATCCTTGCATAATAATAATCGGCGTTATAAGCTCTGGACATCATGTCCTTAGACCTACTATTCATCTATACTAGATCGTACCTTTTATCAATTCAATGGAAAGTCATGAAACTCCTTTATTCATCTAGGCATATTCCTATGTAATACTTCTACCAAGGGATTATTCGCTTCAGGAATAATAGAGAAACTATGGCAAATATCTAGACCATTCGGCTTCCCTAATGAAGCGTTGGAACAACTGAAGTATTACTATCAGCGTCCATTATACCATGTCACATATTGTCGGAGATTAAAGTTTGATTACATTGTATTACCATTATTTCATGTAGAACCAGTTATTACCTCGGAAAGTATCTAGAATTGTGCATTCTTCACCATTTTTCTATATAGTAGAATTAGGATAAAAGCGCGGACTTTGTCGTACGCTGCGGCATTTATGAAAGGAGAAATGATTTTGCTACATCAGTATAATACCGTCAAGGGTTACGGAGAAAATGAAATCAATATTGAACGTTCAAGATTCATCACCTACGTGAATCGGGTTGAAACCGAGGAAGAAGCGCAGGAATTCATTGCAATGATTAAAAAGAAGCATCATGATGCCAATCATAACTGCTCTGCCTACATGATCGGCGAACAGAATATGATCCAGAAGGCGAACGATGACGGGGAACCGAGTGGGACAGCCGGAGTTCCCATGCTTGAAGTGTTGAAGAAGCGGGATTTGAAAGACACCGTCGTCGTCGTCACACGTTACTTCGGCGGGATCAAGCTTGGTGCAGGCGGCCTGATCCGTGCGTATGGACGGGCTGTGTCAGAAGGACTCAACGCCACCGGTATTGTCGAAAGACGTCTGATGCGGATTATGAAGACGAAAATCGATTATACGTGGTTAGGCAAGGTGGAAAATGAAGTGCGGTCCTCTCACTATCAATTGAAAGACATTCATTATTTGGAAGCTGTAGAAGTTGAAGTGTATGTAGAGGACGCGTCTAAGGATCAGTTTGTTGATTGGATGACTGAGCTTACGAATGGGCAGGGTGAGATTCAAGAGAGTAACACAGTCTATTTGGAACATGATATTAATACCCGACTTTAATCAATATAAAACATAACCGTAAATGAATCTTAATACTAGTTTTCATTTCAAACAGACTTGTAATCGTTTATAATTGTCTAATGGATCAAATTTAAAGGATGATATAAATATGAAGGATTTCAATGAAGATAGACTTCGTCACGCAAGAAAGATCAGGAAGAAAAGAAGAAAAAGAGTTATACTGACAATCATAAGTATCTTTTTGTTAATATCCATAGGCGGATTGAGCTTTATGGCTTATAAATCTTATTCAGCATTAGACAACACTTATTCAGAGATAGAACGGGGAGCTAAATCGAAACTCCGGGATGAACAAGTGTATGTTTCCAATGATCCTTTCTCAGTGCTATTGCTGGGTGTAGAAGATTACTCAAGCGAACATGACAAAGGAAGATCCGATACTATCATGGTTGCTACATTTAATCCAAAAGACCAGACAATGAAGTTAGTAAGTATCCCTAGAGACACCTTAGTAGATATTCCTGATAACGGTGAAAATAAGATCAATCACTCCTTTGCTTATGGAGGTAAAGAATTAGTGATAGATACCGTAGAGAATTTTCTTAATATACCTATAGATTATTACGTAACGGTTAATTTTAATGGATTTAAAAATATCATTGATGAGGTTGGAGGCGTCACGGTAGATGTGCCATTCGATTTCTCTGATATCAATAAAGATTGGGACAAGTTTTACTTCAAGGAAGGTAAGCAAAAGCTGAACGGTGAAGAAGCACTGGTTTATGCAAGAATGCGCAAAAAAGATCCACGTGGAGACTTCGGACGAAATGAAAGACAGAGACAAATTGTCACGAGCCTCATTGACAAAGCCTTATCTCCTAAAACATTCTTAAAAGTTGACGATCTTGCAGACGAAGTCGGAAGTAATGTAGAAACAAATATGAAGATTAAAGAAGGACTTGCGTTCATTCAGAAGTATAACGACTTCTCTTCTTCATCACTAGAACAAATAGAATTCGCAGGTACTGACCAATATTATAGTGGCGTGTACTACTTTATACCAGATGAAGAAAAGACGGATGAAATTATTAAGGAATTACAGCATCACTTACAATATACACCTCCAGAAACTGAGGATACTTATGAGGATGAGGAATCATCTTATTAACTTATTAAAAAGAGAAGGCAATCATCGGTAAGGATGAATGCCTTCTCTTTTATTTCTCCTTATACCCTTTCATCGTCTCTATATTCCTTGAATAGTTCTGGGATTAGGAGGATGAATAGGCTTAGCATGATTCCTACTAGGAAGCCGAAGATGGCTTTTTTGAGTGGGTTGTTGGAAGAAGTAGAGACCGTTACAGGTTCTAATTGTTTAGTTTCCCTGAAATTTTCAAGGATAAATTCATTGTCTGTTCTGTACTCCAACTCTTCTCTTTCCAGATAACCTCTATTCTTCTCAGTCTCCTTAACTCTTTCCAATCCATCTTCTACCAATTTAATTTTATTATTAAGTTTTTTTTCAGAAATGCTCAAGAAGTATTCAGACAATCCAAGAACAATTTCTTCAGACTTATTGTTATCTTTAGATGTGTACTTCATTTCTATGACTTTATTCCCTTGTTCTTCAATACTAAACCCATCTTTTATTTCATTAACAGAATAATCAAGGTTCTCTTCTTTTATAACCTCTTTCAAGGGCTTTTCAGATTGATAAAATGTTTTTACAACACTCGGGTTGGTCAATTTTTCATTCTCAAAATTCCCTAACACAATTTTAGTCGACGCAGTATAAGTAGTCTCTTTCCCCATCTCCATGAAGTACGCAATACCTGCCGTAAGGATTGGAATAATGCAAAGAAGAATAAAGAGTTTTTTGAATCTATGGATGATTGATGCTGCCATTTGTTTTAACAATGTGATCTTCACCTTTCTTTTTCATATAAACAAAGCCTATACATACACTAATGAACAACCAGTTATAGTGAAGCGCCATGAAGGAATTGGGGCTGATGCTTGCCATTGTGAATGCCCCCAGACCGCATATCAATGCTTCTCCCATGTATCGACTGGTTTGATCATGGTCTGTCCTTACTATCTTCACTAATTGAATAAATAAGTAAAGCAATAACAGAATGTATCCCACAAAGATAATGACACCATAATGTATCAGTAATTCAGCCCACCAATTATGCACATTAAAATCACCTGAAGTGTCAAATACTTGGAAATTTTTCATGTATAATTCGATATTTCCCGGGGCTACGCCAAATCCAAAAGAATCCTCCAAAAATACGATGACATTTTTTATAAGGTTCTCCCTAATACTGACCGAATCTCCACCACTCTCCGTTGGAAGGAGTGTGGCGAGTTCTTTGCCTACAGAACCCAATACTCCTGATACTATGTCCCATAAGAAGATGACAACCGGAAGGAAAATTAAAAAACCGGCCAGAGATAGCTTCAACCTTTGAGATGGATTCAAAACAAATAGAAACCATACAATCAAGCCCAGAAGGATTGCAATGTAGTTTGCTCTGGATGAAGCGAGGACTATTAAGTAAATGGAGCAGACCATGCCGGATAAACCGATTAGCTTGTATGCTAGAGACTTTCCATTTTTCAACAAAGAAAGGAAGAAGAAACTCGCTATAGCCAGGAAGCTCGCAAAATCATTTTCGTTTGTAAAGACGGCTGTCGGTATACCTTTTTGATACTGAGCGACATGATTGATTCTGGATATCGGAAGATGAATTTGAAAGAAATGGTTGATCAGTCCTATTCCTACAAGGAGGAGGGACATGATGATCCAATAGAAATATAACTCTTTATAGTCTTCTTCATTTCTGTAGGCTAATAGAATGAGGTAAATAAGGAAAATTCCACTTGCGAGGAATATGATATCCTGAATTGTATTCATCGGGTTGATCGACCAGGAAAGAGCGAAAACCCCGAAGAAGAGCCATAGTCCGCCAAAGCTTGTAAAAATGTTCTCCTTCATCCTGTTAAGTCCTGCAAGGATATACTTATTTTGATAATATTTGAAGCCTATTAACATGAAAATACACCCTGCTAATAAGATCCTGAACGGATAAATAGTAAACCCGGCAAGCTTATAGAGGGGTACAGCTGCTCCGATGAAGGACGAGATGACAAGTAAACTGACTGTAATATGGAAACGATGGGCTTTTTTCCACCATCTATGCCAGATAAAAGTCAATCCACCATATCCTGTCACTCCAACAAATGAGAACAGTAAGAGCTTTTGTAGGTCAACTCCCTTTAACATGACTACAAGATAAGCCAATAGGAGTATGATCGCGAGCCCTATAAAAAATGCATGATATTTCGTTTTGGCATATGTATTCATAAGATCATCACCTAATAATTAGAGGCTGTCAGAAACAGCCTCTAATAAGTTTATTGATTTCTTAATAGTTGATCGTCAGGTACCTTGCGAAGCGCCTTGGCAGGAGACCCAACAACAAGTGTTTCTTGCTCTACATCTCTTGATACAATACTGCCTGCCGCTACTGTACCATCTTCATGTATGACTTTACCTGGAAGAATGAGTGCATTGGCACCAATTCTTCCACCTTCTTTGACTGTTACACCCTTGAATTTATCATATCTCTCTTTCGATCGAGCCATATAATTATCATTGGTCGTTACAACATAAGGAGCAACGAATACATAATTACCTAAATGGGAGTAGGCTGTAATATAGCAATTCGTTTCCAGTTTGCATTTATCTCCGACCGTGCAATCATTTTCGACAGAAACGCCACGCCCGACAATCGTCTGATTACCGATTGTCACTCTCTCTCTGATCGTCGCCAGGTCTGCCACAAATACCTCTTCCCCTAACTCGGCATTGGCATAAATGATTGATGAAGTCCCCAGTGTTGTTCCATCCCCAATGACTGCAGGTGGGAGTTTTTTCACTTCAGGAAGAATAGAATTCTTTGCTCTGGTCGGCTGTTTCCCGATCACTGCATTATCCTGGATCATGACATTCTTCCCGATTTTGGTACCAGCGTAAATGATGACATTGTGTCCAATGGTTACATTCTCTCCAAATTCCACACCATCTTCAATGACTACATTTTGTCCAACTTTAACAGGTTTCATCAGTATTCCCCTTTAAGCTTTGTTGTAGAACTCTTTTATTTTAGAAACAACATACTCCTGTTGTTCTCTTTTCAATTCCGGGAACATCGGTAAGGAAATGGCTTCTTTGGCTGCCTTTTCCGTTTCAGGTAGATCCCCTTCATTAAAGCCAAGTTCTTTAAATACCGGCTGCAAATGTAATGGTTGTGGATAGTAAATCATTGTCGCCACACCTTGCTCTTTAAGGTATGCTTGAAGTTCATCACGTTTAGGTACTCTGATTGTATATTGATGGTATACATGGTGATTAAATTCTTCTTCATAAGGGGTAACGATCATATCGCCCAGTTCTTTATGAAGTAATTCATTGTAGTAATAGGCGTTTTCACGACGTTGGTTACTCCAGTCATCCAGATGCTTGAATTTCACATTTAAAATGGCTGCTTGTAACTCATCAAGTCGACTATTGTATCCAAGTACATGGTGATAATATTTAGGTTTGCTTCCGTGTACACGGATGACACGCATACGCTCACCGACTTCATCATCACTTGTGATGATCATACCTGCATCTCCATATGCACCCAGGTTCTTGGTAGGGAAGAAGCTGTAACATGCTGTCGTTCCAAGCTCTCCTACTTTTTTCCCTTTATATAGTGAGCCAATTGATTGGGCTGCATCCTCAATGATGGCAAGGTTATGTTTATCAGCAATTTCCTTAATTTTATCCATATCGGCCATTTGTCCATAAAGGTGGACAGGAATGATCGCTTTTGTCTTTGGTGTGATGGCGGCTTCAATTTTTTCAGGATCAATATTGAATGTTTTAGGATCGATATCCACAAATACCGGTGTTGCTCCCGCTCTTGCCACTGCCCCTGCCGTAGCAAAGAACGTAAAGGAAGGGCAAATCACTTCATCGCCAGGTCCGATATTCAGACCTAAGATAGAAATGTTTAAAGCATCTGATCCATTTGCGACACCAATACCGTGTGCTGCATTGCTGTATTCTGCCACAGAAGCTTCTAAATCTTTCACATTTTGCCCCAGAATAAAATGGGCTTTAGACATAACGTCCTCCATAGCTGTATGGATTTCTTCTTTTAAGTTTTGATATTGTTCTGTTAAATCTAACATAGGTACCTTCATTGGGCATTCTCCTTGTTTTCATAATGATTGTTCATGCAGACTGAGAGGAATTGATTCGACAATTTCTCGATATTATGGTGCTCGTCCAAGTAACGATATCCATTGCGTTTTATCTTTTCCTTCTCTTCACTTGTTAAGTTTAATAAATTCTCCAACCCATTTGCAAATTTTTCAGGAGATTCCGGAGTGACCGTCAGCCCTGCCTGAGCGTTGCCTACTATATCGTTGAACACTCTTCCAGAAAATATGATTGGTTTTCCTGATAGCAAATAATCATTAAGTTTATTTAAACTTATTCCATATTGATATAAATTTGTATCCAGCATAGAGACCATTAAGACATCAGCAAGATTCAACGTAGAAATTACTTCTCTTTTCGGGATGCCATCCAGGAAAAAGACGTTTTTCAAACCAAGTTCTTCTGCTTTGGCTCTCAAGTTCTTTTTTTCAGGTCCCTCTCCTACAAACACAAATGCCGTATCCTCCCTGGATAATCTGCCGGCTGCCTCCACAATTGTATCAAGGGAATTGGCTACACCATGTGACCCCAAGTACATGGCGATTTTAGGATAATCTTCCCGAATCGTTTGCAAAACAGGTTCAAGAGAGGCTTTGTTTTCTAACTCATGGATTTTATCCATGTCGATTCCATTCGGGATGTAAACAATCTTTTCTTCCGGAATACCAAGAGTCGTTATATATTTATAAGCTCCGGGCAATGTGACAATGATCTTCTTTGATTTCTTATATACGAACTTTTCAATCCATCCGAATAATAACGCTAATGGATGATTCTTTGAAATAGCACCGAAATCGATTAGCGTTTTAGGCCACAAATCCCGGATTTCAACAATAAAGGTAGCACCTTTCACCTTACTTAATACATATCCCGCTAAACAGGCAAAGAGATGGACAGAGGATCCCACAATGACATCCGGCTTATCCTTTTTCTTCAAACCTCTTGCCACGGCTGTAAGCATATAACTCATCATATTGAGTAATCGTTTAGGTCCATTTCCTTTGTAGGGAAGTGTCCAAACCCACTCGAAATCGACACCATTAACGTTCTCAGAGTAATTCTTTTTCCTGGGATCACGCCATTTAAAGAGGTAAACGATAAAACTGCTTGCGAAGATGGTAACCTCGTGACCTTTATCCACCATGTGTTTCGATAGGTCATAATGACGTGTAATCCCTGTTTCATTTGGTTTTAATGCGACGGCATTCAGCATCCATATTTTCAAAAAATTCACCCTTTAAAGCCGTTATAAGTTGTTATATAACTCAACTAAACGAATACTTTCCTGTTCCCAATTGTATTTATTCATGACTGCCCGACGGCCACTTTCACCCATTGCCTTGGCTTCATCAGGATGATCGACCAGATATTTTACTGCATCGGCAATGGCTTTAGGATTAAGCGGATCGACGCATATTCCACATTGCGCGTCTTCTACAATGCCTCTCCACAACGGAAAGTCACTTGCTATGACCGGCATCCCAGCAGACATGTATTCAAACAATTTGATGGGATAGGAAACCACGTATCTTGGTTCCGGATGCAGGATCACTAAACCCGCATAAGACGTATTGAGTAATGTTGCAACCTCTTGCCTATTTAGATATCCCTCGAAGTTTACGTGCTTCCATCCATCGAGCTTTTCCATTTCATCCTGTAAGGAAGCCGGGGCAAATGCTCCAGCTAAATGAAGAGTAATGGGATGATCCGATTCCTGATTCAGTTCATCCATGGAACGGACCATTTCTTCAATACCGCGCAGCCTCGTAATACCGCCAATATATACAATTTTATTACTGTTCATTTCTTTTGTTGCATCAGTGGAACCTTCACCTATCAGTTCATTCATAATCGGGAAGTTATGAATGATGACAGAGTTCTTCTGATATGTAAGAAATCTTTCATTAATGGTCGGAGTCGCTGTGACTACTGCATCAAACCTCTTGGAAGCATATCGTTCCAGTCCTTCTACCATTTTGGATACCAGCTTTCTTAACGGCTTAGGAATCCACTGTTTGGATAAGACCTGTTGAGGGACATCTTCATGTACATCATAGATTACTTTCTTTCCTTTAGACTTAAGAAGCAACCCGATCGGAAGTAGCTCCGGGTCATGAAAATGGTATACGTCAGCGTCCAGCTCCAAGGCCTTTTTATATACACTCCGAGGACCGTTGATCATTCTTACGTAACGATTGGTCGACTCCACAGGCGCTCCGACTATATTGACTCCATTTTTCACATATGATTCGCTGTTACCCACAATCAGATTAACATCGAAACCCGCCTCACTTAAGTACGAGCATTCTTTCACAAAGATCCTAATATCTTCGGTTGGATGTACGGAAGTTAAATGACAAACTTTCAAGTGAATCACTCTTTCATAATACTGGTAAAAAGAGTCCAAAAGAAAAATGGACTCTTTTTACTGTAAATTTATAGGCGATAATAGTTTTTAATCTCGTCACGATAGTTTTTCATGGCATTACGTGTGTCGAAAATGACAGAAGCCTTTTCAGCAATCATCTTATAATCAAAACTGCTGTGATCGGTTGTAATAAGAACAAGATCTGCATTTTCAAGGGCTTCTTCTGTTAAGTTGATCGGCTCAACGATCTGGTTGTTAAGTCTGAATTGTTTGACGTGAGGATCTACCACTGTAAAGTCGGCACCCTCTTTACTCATTTCACTTAGGATATCAAGAGCAGGAGATTCACGTACATCCTCGATATCTTTCTTGTAAGCAACCCCTAGTACAAGTACCTTTGCACCATTTAAGGACTTTTGGCTTTTATTTAAAATTTGCATACTGCGGCTGACTACATATTCCGGCATGGCATTGTTAATTTCACCAGCTAATTCAATCAGTTTTGTATGATATTTATATTCTCTCGCCTTCCATGTCAGGTAGAATGGATCGATTGGGATACAGTGACCACCTAATCCTGGACCTGGATAAAACGGCATGAAACCATATGGCTTTGTTGCTGCCGCATCAATGACTTCCCAGACATCGATCCCCATACGATTACACAACACTGCCATTTCGTTTGCAAGAGCAATATTAATGTGACGGAAAGTGTTTTCGAGAATCTTTTCCATTTCAGCTACAGCCGGTGATGACACTTCATGGACATCCCCTTCAAGCACATTTTTATAAAGTTCCGCAGCTACTTTTGTACAGTTTTGAGTGATTCCACCTACAACTTTAGGTGTGTTTTTGGTATTAAAATCCTTATTACCCGGATCTACTCGTTCAGGTGAATAAGCCAGGAAGAAATCTTCACCTGTTTTCAAACCCGTTTCTTCTAGAATAGGCTTGAGGATTTCTTCTGTCGTTCCTGGATACGTTGTGCTTTCCAGAACAATCAGCATGCCCGCTTCCATAAACCTAGCTATTTCTTTACCCGAACTCTCAACATAAGATGTATCAGGTTGTTGATACATATCAAGTGGAGTAGGAACACAAATCGCTACAGCGTCTACTTCTTTGATCAACGAGTAGTCGGTAGTGGCCAATAACTTCTTATCTTGAATAATTTCAGCAAGTTCTTCATCCACTACATCACCAATGTAATTGATACCATCGTTAACCATGTCGACACGTTTTTGCTGAACATCAAATCCAATAACTTTATATCCTGCTTTTGCTTTTTCTACCGCAAGTGGCAATCCGACATAACCTAATCCGACTACACCGATTGTCGCTTCTTTATTGGCAATTTTATTAAATAGGGTCTGAGCTTGTACTGATAAAGTTGTATCCATCATAAAATCCCTTCCTTAGCTAAGAATGATTGGTTTATTTTGTTCTGCTGAATCATAAAGCGATAAGACCAATTCCAATGCTTTCCTACCGTCCATTCCTGTCACAATAGGTTCGCGGTCTTCTTTAATTGCCTGCACCATATCTTCAATGATGCATTGATGTCCCGGCTTACCCCAAGGATCATTTTTAATTTTTTCTATGAAATGTTCCGTTTCTGCTTCATCCATTCCTTCAAGCGTAAGATGCTCTATATGAATGGCGTTCGCCCCGCTTATTTTAACGGTTCCTTTTTCCCCGAATATGCTAATGGACTCTTCGTAATTTTTCGGGTAGATTGTAGTGGCTGCTTCGATGACACCTAATGAGCCATCTTCAAAACGGGCAAGTCCGGTTGAAACATCTTCGGCTTCAATATCCCGAACCCTCGTTGCTGCCATACTATATACTTCTTTAACATCTCCCATTAACCATATAAGAAGATCGAGATTATGAACAGCCTGATTCATCAGAACCCCGCCATCCAGAGCTTTTGTTCCTCTCCATGGTGCCTGGTCATAATATTCCTGATTTCGATTCCAGCGCACTGTTGCATTAGAATGACTTATTTTTCCGAACACTCCACTTTTCACAAGTTCTTTCAGCTCTACAAATGCCGGTCTGAATCGGTTTGGATGAACTACTGCCAGCTTCACATTATTCTCATCACATGCGTGGATGATTTTATCAGTATCTTCCAGTGTAAGTGCAATCGGCTTTTCTACAATGACGTGTTTCTTTGCATTTGCAATTTGCACGGCAATATCAGCATGAAAACCACTTGGAGTACAAATATTCACTACATCCACATCGGCGTTCAACATTTCCTCAAGACTTGTATATCCCTTTACTTTATATTCATTAGAAAACATATCCACTCGTTCGGGTTGAGTATCACAAATCGCTTCAAGGATTGCTCCATCTGCTTCTTGAATGGCATTTATGTGTTTTTTCGCAATATGACCACAACCAACAATTCCAAACTTAATCATCTACACTAACCACCTGTCTACTTATACTCATTCTTGTTCGCACTCTCTATCATACACAAAATGATAGGGATTTGGGTTATAAATATTTTTCAATTTCGTTACATGAATGATTTAGCTAATTTCTTAGCCGTACTGCTGAGTAATAAAACATCGGACTTTCTGATAACCAATAATTCGAAAGGCTTCACTTTCGTTTCTCGAGAATATATTATCACTTTTATCATAAAACTTAAAATATAAGTAATAGATGAAGCAATCGCCGCTCCCTTAATCCCCATGGAAGGAATGAGAACCAGATTCAGAATGACGTTCAAAACAACATTGAATATCGAAACATACATGTTTAATTCTGGTTTTCCTCTTCCAGCAAGATCATTTGATAATAGTTTCTCTACTGCAAGGACGACTATACCTGGAATTAAAAGTTGTAACATAAGAGAACTACTCTCATATTCACTGTTAAGAATGACATCAAAAATAAAATCAGACAATATAAATACTGCTACTCCTAACAAAATCATAAATAGGGTCATAATCCTTGTCACAAGTGCAGTTATTCTATTTCGATCCATCGTTTCCTTTGAAGAAGATATTCTCGGAAGAAGGACACTGGAAATTGATTGGGAAAAAATCGAAAGTCTTTCTCCGATATTCACCGCGGCAGAATAAATACCAACCGACCCTTTCCCTAAGAAAAACCCTAAAAAGAAAATGTCTAGTCGATAGTTTAAAAATGTCATGACGTTACTGATATGAGCCTTTATTCCGTACGTTACAGACTCCTTTAAGTAAGCTTTTGAAAAACGGCGGAAGCTGAGCTGTAATTTCTCAACCGTAAATAAAATGATTAAACAATAGGTCACACTGCAAAAATATCCAATACCAAAAGAGAAAACTGCGGCTTCCAGCCCTAAATCAAACAATAGGACGAAAATAAGAACCGATACCACTGTTCCCAACTGTTGTATTAATAGTGCAGTGTTAAACGTCTTAAATTTTTGCTGACCTTGAAAGATGGTTTGTAAAAAGATCATCCCCAACATAAACGGTAATGCAAACAGACTCGCAAAGAGAAGGGATAAATTTAACTCATCGAACTTAGATTCTTTGAACAGGAACATGACAACTGTTCCGATGATGATTCCAATTAACGATAATAAGAGGGCCATCAGAACATTGGTATTGAATATTTCTTTAAGTGAATATTTTTCTCTACTGACAAAATAAATGGTAGAAGAATTTAATCCTAAGTTAAGGAATGTCATGATCATCAATGGAACATACGTGATAAGGGTGTACTCCCCATACCCGTCTTTCCCAAGAGTTCTTCCAAGGACAGAAATTAGGGTAATTCCGATGACGATACTCGCCAATTGTCGGGTTAGGGTAATTAGACTGTTTGAAAAAAATGAGTTTTTAGTTTCCATCTTGTGTTAAATCTCCTATTGATAACAATTTTTCGGCAAACTCGGAATAATTTTTTTCGCAAGAGTAATGTTCTTCCCACATTTGGTAAGCATGCTCTCTTTTTTGAGATATTAGTTCTGGTGAAGTACCTATCTTGTTTAAAATACTTGCGATTTCTTCAGGGGCGAAATCTTTTTTCAGCAACCATCCATTTGTAGCATTCACTAGCTCTGATGTCCCCCCGACATCGGTGGCAAGAACAGGAATCCTTGCACTGAACGCCTCCATAATAGTGACGGGAATCCCTTCACTTTCACTCACATTTATGAAAAGATCAAACCTTTGACTGCTCAAAGCATTTATCACTTCTTCATTTGACAGGCTGCCGAGTAACTCTCCCTTGCTCATTTCAGGAAACTGATCTATGATGCCCTGAACCTTCTCCCTCTCTGGTCCGTCCCCTATATGGACCCAGTGAACTGGTACTTGTGCTTTTCTTATCGCTTCCGCAATTAAGTGAACCCTTTTTACACCTTTTAAGTAAGAAACGGACACCAATTTAATGGGATTATGTGAAGAGTAAACTTCATCCGTGTTAGAGAGTTCTAAACCTTTTGTTCCTAAACGGCTAACCTCGATTTTATAACTTATTTCCGGGAATCTTCCCTCTAAGTACTTTTTTCCATTATCAGAAATACTGTAGATTTTATCTAATGATTGAATCACTTCTTCCTGTACCGGTAAGTAAGGCATAGCATGACGTTCCCAGTACAGATCCCCACCGTGAACTCTTGAAACAGCATTAATTTTTGGATTATTTTTTTTCCACATTGCCAGTGCAGCTGCCGCAGGTGTCAACCAGTAGGAATAATAAACAACATTTTCGGACATACTGTTTTCGATCAATTCAACTTTCTTCCGGATCTGATAGGCATCAACAACCCATTTATAGAGTTTAAACTTACCTTTAAGCCCAAACTCCTTTGCGTTTTGAATATCTTTTTTGTACCAAGATCTAACGAAAGGGTTTGTAAGCCCTGATAGTAAGCTCTTCACTTTCCTTACCTTAGGGTTTACCACTTCGCTCTTGATTATATGAACTTTTACATTTGCAGGAAGTTCCCTGCCGTGTGGTTCATCCCTGTTCCAACACTCCTGGTTAGTTGGCACAATGAGTATATTCTTAAACTTCTGCGAGAGAATCATTAATTCGTTATAAATAAATTCTTCTCCAGGTGAATAAGGAAACCTACTTGTGAGAAGAATAAGTGTTTGAACTTGTTTCATGTTAATCTCCTTATTAATAAGATAAAAAGCTGCAGGAATGCTCCCACAGCTTATAGACGGCCTAAGATTTTTTTATAAAACCTTAAAAAAGGTTTGTGTTTTTCGTTCACAAGGCCGATAACCTCTGCAATGGTTTGAATGGCTATCAATAATGTCGCAAGCAATAATACCGATCCCCATAGAGTAGCTTTCGTGAAAATAATGGCACTTATACTAAAGCATAATCCAAGTGCATATATAATTAAGACTGTTTCTCTGTGTGAAAACCCCAGATTTATTAATCGATGATGGAGATGTGATTTATCCGGAGCAGAGATTGGTTTCTTATTCACTACCCTTCGAATGATTGCAAAAGTAGTATCAAATAAAGGTACTCCGAGTATCAAAATAGGTACGACAAAGCTGAAAAGTGTCACGCTCTTATACAATCCCAATAGTGACAATACCGCTATCATGTAACCCAGGAATAATGAACCTGTATCCCCCATAAAGATCTTAGCAGGATGGAAATTGTAGAACAGGAAACCAATGGCGCTTGCAAGCACGATTAAAGCTAATGTTAGAATCAATGCTTTTCCATTTATGAAAGCCATGAAAGCTATGGTCGCCAGGCTAATGGAAGATATACCTGCAGCCAGGCCGTCTAATCCATCAATCAAATTGATTGCATTGGTTATCCCGATTACCCATAATAAAGTTACCGGAATGGCCAGGATGCCAATATCAATCCTGTCAAAAAAAGGAATGTATAAAAATTCTATTGTTAACCCAGAATATACCACTATGACAGCGGCTATGATTTGACCTGCCAGCTTAACCTTGGCTGACAAAGCAAATTTGTCATCCAATAATCCGATGACTAAGATAATCAGAGCTCCCACAGTAATAGAAGCGATGGGCTCTTTGTATAAACCTGATGCAAAGTAGCCTACAAGGACCCCAATGAAAATTGCCAGACCACCCATTCGAGGCATTTCCTTGGTATGCACCTTCCGTTGATTCGGCTGGTCGACTACGCCAATGAGTTTTGCAAATTTAATAACCCATGGAGTGACAATAAGGACGGAGACAAAGGATAAAAGCACCGACATTACCAACTTGATGTCCATTATATTTACTCCTTTTATTTTGAAAATTAGTTCTTTAATTTCTAAATTTTAGTCCTCAATCAGTTTAACATAAAATCCATCCAAAGAAATGAATTTTTTTTTACAAATAGATTTCATTAGCTTTTACCCTACTTAGATTATTTTCTAACCTATCCTTAAGTTTATTAGTGGTAATAATGACTAAAATATCTGGTTACCGGATGAGGGAATCTTTTCTATCTTTTCACTCCAGCAATTCGCTTAAAGCATTTTCTGTCATTAATTCAATACTGCGATTATAGGCAGCGACATCAGTATGGCCATAGGGGTCCAGGAACCAGTTCCAGTTAAATGTCCCCACAGAGAAGACCTTAGTGCCATAAGGCTTATCCCACCAGACAACATCGGCCACGCTCTTTTTCCCGTATAAGTTTACCGGGGATCTTGAAATCAACTCCACTCCAGGTATTTCCCCATCATACCGATCAACTTCACCACCAATAACACCTGCTATTTCATCACCATCTTTAAGTCCTGTCCCCTTATAAATCCAATGAGATGAATTAGTGATTACCATGGGATATGTTCTATCTGGAATCCCCCTATACATGCTTCCAAATAATTGATTTTCCGGCCTGTTAACCGGTGAGCTTCTAAATTGAGTTGTCACGTTGCCAGGGAATAATTTCTGATAGGGATCCCGATCAGCTTTTGCTTTATAGCCGACAATATTGGTACCGTCCTCTTCTAATCGAACTTGCCAATACCCCACATTAGCATTTAAGTTTGCAAGATTCATATTGCGTTTGGTTAATTTCTCAATGCTGTCCCTAGTTTCTTTTGTCCAGTATTCATCATGCCCTGGTATGATAAGTAGTTTTGGATCGTCCACTTCTAATTTCCCTTTGGCTATATCAACATTTGAATAATAATTCAATGTATAACCTTTCTTCTCCAGCC
This sequence comes from Rossellomorea sp. LjRoot5, assembly GCF_964253455.1. Lineage (NCBI taxonomy): Bacteria > Bacillati > Bacillota > Bacilli > Caryophanales > Bacillaceae > Rossellomorea > Rossellomorea sp. LjRoot5. The sequence continues at coordinate 275,087 of NZ_CAXUQN020000001.1, read as the reverse complement.
ACCTGATTAAATTGTATTCATATTTAAAAAATTGCCCCGCCCCATTTCCCTCCAGATATGGGCGGTGGTAAGATAGATTGATTGAAGGTTCATGATCTGTACTATTGTAGCCGTAAAAACTTTTACCGCCCCAATTGTTATAGGCTTGGTAAGTATTTGTGGCTATCACTATTCCAATTTCATTTTGAACATTGGAATTTATAACAATCGGAATATACGAAGAGTTTAATCTGCTGTCAACCAGTTTGATTAAATACATTCCACTTTCCCAATCTTCCGGTATGGAGAAATGACCGGTTTTCACCCAGTTGGCATCTAAATTTTCAGGATTCAGCTTTTTCTTAGATTGATTCAGCACTGAAAAATAACCGACTGATTTCTTTAATGCTGCTCCTTCCCCATTGTAGTAGCCCATTCTATAAATTTCTGCCCCATATCCATATTCGCTGGATATAAATAACGAAACCTCGTCACCAGTCTGATAGGATGGCTTATCAGCATAACCCTGTATTGAAGAAGATTTCTTATCAACTTCCCATTTTCCAGGTTTATATATCACTTTCTCATTCACAGATGCTGAACCACCAAAAATGGTGATTTTCTCAGGCTGTCTGCTAATCAAATATGAATGTATAAGATCGGGTGTATGATTTGGCCTTGTGAGTAATACAGGGCCTTTTGATTTTGCTGCTATGGTAGATCCACTTAATGCATCAGCAAAAGTAAGTCCGGTGGCAATAAAGGATTGCCTTGATTCAGGGAAAAGTTTTTTAGCGATATTAGCAGATACCTCATACCTGTCTTTTCCTCCAATTCTCTCTTTTACAGGTAATAATTGTTCTACTTCTTTGCTTACACTTGAATTCCCTCCAACTATTGTGACTGCGGATATCCCCTTTTCCTTTATCAACTTTAAGGTAGAAGATGGAATATCATTGGATTTTGTCAATAAAATGGGAATATTATTAATTGAAGCGTACGGGGCAATTGATAATGCATCGGCAAAAATCAGGCCATTAGCCAAGATTACACTAGAGGAAGGAGGCAACTTCATGGCAATATTTTCTGATACAGCAAATCGATCTTTACCCGAAATTCTAGAAATAGTGTGCAGGTTGGAGATTTTAGATTGGTTGATTTGTGTAACAACCTTTGGGTTAATACTGCCTTCCCCTCCAATGATCATTATTTCCTTCGGGTTTAATCTCATTAATTCCTTAACTGTCTCACTTGTTAACTGATCTTTCCTTGTTAGTAAAATAGGTGCATCTTTATAATAGGCCAATGGTGAAGCCGAAAGTGCATCTGCAAAAGCCAGATGATTTGTTATTATAACGGTGTCCGCACCATTTCCCCAGTACTTTTTTGAAATATTCACCGCTACTTCGAACCGGTTTTGCCCGTCAATTCTCACCTGTACTGTTTCCGCTTCAGCTGCTCCCGTTATGAAACCCATCCATACAAAGGTGCAGAAAAAGAGTAATGTGAACTTTTTCATTAATGTCTATCTCCTCACAAGTTATATAAAAGGCACCTGAAATAATCAATTTCCAGGTGCCTTTCCGATATCATTCCTTACCCTAATTATCTGAAAAAAGTAAGAACTCCATTTGTGATTCCGATTGCAGCTTGCTCTCTATAGTAATCGCTTTTCAATTTCGCTGCATCTTCTTCATTTGTTAAAAACGCCAGTTCCACTAACACACTTGGCATAGTGGATTCTCTGATCACTTTAAAGTTAACGTTCTTTACTCCCCTATTATCTGTATCCAACTTGGCGACTAATTCTCTGTTAATATAAGTGGCCAGTTCCAGGCTTTTGGCAGCTGCATAGGTATCGTCCCAATAGGTTTCAGTTCCGTCTACACCTGGATTCGATGGAAATGCATTTGTATGCACACTGATAAATGCATCTGCCCCCTGCTTATTAGCAAGTTCCGCTCTCTCAGATAAAGTAGGATACGTATCCGCTTCACGAGTCATGATTGTATAAGCACCATTAGCATCAAGATTTCTCTTCAATTTAGTAGAAACACTTAGATTCACTTCTTTTTCTATCACATCATTATCTGAAGCACCGGGGTCATCATAACCATGACCTGGATCTACGACGATCAATTTCCCAGCTAGTGGTCCCGCTACAGCCTTGACTACATTATCTGAAACAGATGCTTTTCCACCCAATACAATAAAGTTTGTCATTCCATTCTGACCTGAAATTTCCTTTGTTGCTTCAGGTAAGGAAGAGTTTCTTGTTAATAAAACCGGCGCATTTTTCTTAGCAGCTAATACTGAACCAGTTAACGCGTCTGCAAACGTCTGTCCAGTCGCTAAGAATCCAGTCGAGGTCGGTAAATTTAGTTTCTCAATGATATTAGCAGCGACCTCATAACGATCATCTCCACCAATTCTAAGGGGGCTATAGACTAATAAATCTGCATAGACCCCATTACTCACACTGCCTGTTCCACCCATTACAATTACTTGACTGGGATTCCTTGATTGTAAAGTTGAAATAGTCGGTGTAGGAATTGCATCATTGCGAGTTAACAGGATTGGCATACCATTCCTTGAAGCATATGGCGCTATTGCCAATGCATCCGGAAAGGTCAATCCATTTGCCACTACAGCCTTGGAAGAACTTGGCATCTTCTTTGCTATTGCAGCTGATACTTCAAAACGGTCTTTTCCGCTTATCCGTTCAACAGTTGTAATCCCTAGACTTTTCACTTCATTTACGACGTTATTCGAAACACTTGACGTTCCACCTATAATAACAACCTTGGAAGGCGAAAGTTCACGAAGTTTATTCTTTGTTGTATCGCCTAAGCCTTCAGGACGCGTCAACAAGATCGGCGCGTTCATTTTATAAGCAAGTGGTGTTGCAGCCAGTGCATCCGCGAAGGCATTGTAGTTAGATAGAAAAACCACATTGGCACCACTTGGCCATCCTTCTGTCGCAACATTTGCTGCCACTTCAAATCGATCCTTACCAGACAACCTCTCATATTCACCCGACGCACTGGCCACTTGTGCCAATCCAAAGAAGACGAAAAAAACAACCAGCGAAACTAAAACTTTCTTCATTATTTCCTCCTATTGGTACAATATTCTAGTTTATTATTTTCCTAATGTGGTATTAGGATAGTAGAAATCTAAAATCTGTTTATACGTTTGTCCTTCATTCGCTCTTTTATTGGCAGCTTGCTGACTCATGCCAACTCCGTGCCCAAAGCCTTTTCCGTGTATTGTGAAGCTATCGCTTTCATTATCCACGGATGGAGTGTACGTACTTCTGTAATAAAGAGTTCCAAACATATATCTCAAGTCAGTTGCAGATTTTTCGATTGTTTCCTCAAATTCTTTCAGCTTGCCATCAGTATCCATCGAATAGTTCTTTGTCCCCTTTTCTTTCAGGTAAAACTTAACTCTTAGAGATCCTTCAAGACTTCTTTGCGCAGCATTTTTTTCAGGATCCAGGACAAAACTTGAAATGGATTTGATTTTTATGTCTTTGTTTACGTAGCTTTCATTCAGTTGTTTCTTAACGTTATCAATTAATGGTGATGTTTTTGGGTTTCCATCTAAGAAGACTGTTTTCTCTTCACTTACAGCGTCCCACCACCAGCCGGGGTTTTTCAACGCAGCTTCCAGGCTGACATTACTGTAGGGTGAGGTATTGGTGATTGTTTCGTCACTGATTACCGTTTTTGGCACTTTAAGTTCCCACGTGTAGGTATCATATGGATCAGCCTTATTTGTTAAGTAACCCAGCTTCGGCGTGCCCCACTCATCGGTATTAGTCGCTGTATAACCACCATTACTAGAAGAAAATAGAGCTGTGATTAACTTGCCGTTATAGCGCAACACTTGTCCGCTCGTTTCATTTACAGCCTGAGACGTTTTGATGTTCCAATCAAAACCTCCATACACCTGATAACTTTGATCGTCCGGTACAGTTTTTCCCGCTTCATTATATGCATAAGTACGGGCAGCCACTGACTGAGCCTTCAATGCTTCCATATGATAATAGGCAGGGGACTCTTTAGGTACCACGCTCTTCAAATAGTCTTCAAAGGGAATATCTAAATTTGTAGGTCTTACATAAGAATTAGATTCCGAGCTAAATTGCATTCTGCCTAAATATTCTCTTTCAGAATTTCCCATGATCGTTAATATATTTGATTGAGAGTACACTTCCGGCTTCAAGACAAAACTGGACGTTCCAAAATCCGCAATCTTAGAAGAACCCTGGTAGATAGCTAATCTTCCAGATTCATTTTTCACAACGTAATCAGTGCCTTCCTTAAGCTTAAATTCATTAGGTAGCTGCTCCACAACACTTTCTTTAACAGATGCAGGACCTCCTAATATATTAAACACATTGAAGTTTTCTTCATTAATAGTAGATTGGATGCTGTCAGGCAGCTTATCTGCTCTCGTTAAAAGAAGTGGAGCTCCGTTTTTAGCTGCTAATACAGAACCTGTCAAGGCATCTGCAAATGTTAAACCATTTGATATGTATGCCATACTTGAATCAATGTTAAGTTCTTTGATGATATTGGATGAGACTTCATAACGATCACTACCTGCAATCCTGTCCGTTGCCTTTGCTTGGTTGTAAACGGAATTACTTACACTTCCTGTTCCCCCGACTACCAGCACATCAGACTTTCCTTGAACTGCTTCCAGAGAGGCAGTTGGAAGGTCATCTTTCTTGGATAGTATAATAGGGATTCCATTTTTAGCTGCATAAGGCGCAATGGCAAGAGCATCTGAGAAGATTAACCCATTTGTGACAACCGCTTTATTTGTAGTACCGAGGTTCTGTGCTACTTTCTTTGCGACTTCAAAACGGTCTTTCCCGTCAATACGTGAAACGTCAGTAGTAATTGATTTTAATTTAGTTTCTACAGATTGATTCACGCTTCCTGTTCCACCTATGATGACAATCTTATCCGGATTCAACGATTTAATTTTATTCAAAGTTGAGTCAGGAATACTGTCTTTTCTTGTTAAGAGGATAGGAGCATCGTATTTATAAGCCAAGGGAGATGCAGATAATGCGTCTGCAAAGGCCATTGAATTCACTACAAAGACCGTATCGGCTGTGTTCCATCCATTGCTGGCAACATTCTCAGCAACCTGATAGCGGTCGCTGCCGCTAAACCTATTATTATTGTTCTCAAGCTTATAAACACCTTCACTATTAATAGTCAGGCTTGTTTTATTTCCGATATAGTTTTTAAGTTTTACAGATATTGAAGCTGCACCTGCTTCAGCAGGCGTGTATGCAAGAATCATTCCGGCACTTACGACAGATACGATTGTTTTTTTAAAATAACCCAACAACTTAACCTCCATTTATTTTTCTATGATTTCCACTAATTCAAGCTGATCTTTTTCATTTTCCTTATATTTCAATTGAACTTCTTCGCCCTCCTCCAGCTCTTGAATTTTGTCTAACATTTCTGGATCAAACTGAATTGACATAACTTTATTGCCACTTTTAACTTCCATTGAATGAGTGTCTGCCAGTCCATTGAAAACGACTGATTCTGTTTTTACATTATTTGTATCGACGGATTCAGCATTTTCTGAAGTGTTATTTTTTTCCACGTTTTCCTCTTTCGTTCCACAACCACTCAACAATAGAGCACCAGACAACAATGCAATCCCTAAACTTTTTTTCATTCATTACCACTCCATTACATTCTAGTTACACGCTTTTCAATTTAAATACTATATAAGCTCATAAATATTGTAAATAGAAAATAGAAATTAATAGAAAAAGAGTACTTTTAATCCAAGTTTTAAACATTCGATAGAAGTTAAACACTGAGATAATGGACTTAGAAGTAAAAAAAGGGTACACAAAAAGCCCCAGACATCAGGCATTCACCTGGGTCTGAAGCTTTGTTATATTATGAATTTTTCTCTTCTGGAAGTAACTTCTATACGTTTAAGTAACCAGCAATTCTGTGAAAACAGGGGTTAAGAATCTTATCTTTTACGTTCGGTCTCTTCATTCCAGTATTCTGTTAACCCTTTTTCCATATTATATAGTGATTGAAAGCCAATCCCCTTCATTTTAGTTATATCAGAGTAGGAATATTTTATATCTCCAGCCCTTTCGTCTTCTCTTTTAATATGGAGCTTCAAGCCAGTCAACTTTTCATATAATGAAATTAATTCATTCAAACTTATTGAGTTACCTGTTCCGACATTAAATACTTCCCCGATTGCTTTTTCATTCTCACTAACTAGCATCAGGGCACTCACTACGTCTTTAACATAGATGAAATCCCGGGTTTGTTCACCATCCCCGTATAAAGTGAACTCGACTTCATGATCCCTTTCCAATTCCAAAAATTTATCAGTTAAGATAGAAACTACACCAGAATATGGAGAAGAGGGATTCTGCCTGGATCCGAATACATTAAAAAATCTCACTGCTGTCGTTGGGAGATTGTACAGTCTATTATAGGTCAAAACATATTGTTCAGAAGCATACTTATCAATTGCATACGGGGATAACGGCTTAATATCTGACGTCTCCGTTTTGGGTAAGGTTGGCTCATCTCCAAATACTGCAGCAGAAGATGCAAAAATAAACCTTTTCAAGATGCCTTGCTTCTTTGCTTCCTCTAATAAATACAGGGTTGCATCCAAGTTCGTTTTATGAGTGTCTAAAGGTGTTTCAACTGATGCAGCTACACTTGCAATTGCCCCTAAATGGTATATCTTTTCAAATTGGTACCTCCTAAAAATGTCAGTCACGAATTCCGAGTCTGAAATATCTCCCTTGATAAAAGTTACATTTTCATGTTCAGATATATTTTCTTTTTTTCCCATTGAAAGATTATCGACAATAATCACTTTTTTATTTAACCTTAATAACTCTTCAACAAGATGTGAACCGATGAACCCGGCTCCACCTGTAACGAGATAGTAGCTCATCCAAAAAACTCCTTTAACATTGATTAAGAAATACTCTATTTAATTCCGTCTGATTTTAGATTGAAACAAACCCAGCCCCCACAGTCAATACAGGAAAATTACATAGTAGGCGACTCCTCATATCATTTAATAAAGTAACACTTCATATTTAAATCATGTTCAATATATATCATTTTACACTAACTCCAGTTTATATACCAACGTTCCAAAACCCACGGTAAAAACTAAATAATATGTAATAATTTCAATAAAAATGTCTCTATTTTGGGTTTATGTGATAAAATGTCAATATTATATACCGATATAACTAACATCTGACAAAAAAGGAGAAAAATAAGTGAAAAAAACACTAGTTTCTGTCGCTGCCACCGCCGTTCTGTCTACTGCGTTTGCTGCATCCGCTTCCGCAAACACTCATAAAGTTGAATCTGGTGATTCTCTTTGGTCAATCGCTATTAAATACGACACATCCGTTAGTGCCATCAAAGAATTGAACAAATTAAAATCCGAATTAATTTTCCCAAATCAATTGCTTAAAGTAGACACGGTAAGTCTTGAACAAGCCGTTAAGCCATCTTCAAGCCAGACATCAAATACGTCAGATTCAGCCCAAAAGTATACGGTTAAGTCTGGGGACACTCTCAGTGCCATTGGTTACAAGTACTCCATCACTGTATCAGAATTACAAAAATGGAATGGTATCAATGGCCATCTCATCTTTCCCGGACAGGTACTTAACATAGCCAGCGGTACCTCATCCAGTAATCAAAGTAACGGGAATGTGACTTCCCCTACTCCGCCGTCTACACCATCTAAACCGGAAAGTTCTAATACATATTCAGTTAAGTCTGGAGATACATTATCTTACATCAGTAGAATATATGATGTTTCAGTTCAAGATATTAAACGTTTGAACAATTTGTCCAGTGACTTGATTTATGTCGGCCAAACTATAAAAATAGGAAAATCTCAAGTATCACAGCCATCTTCTACTACTGAGACTGTTCAATCAAACGAAGGAAGCGTTACTTCTTTCAATACACATACACTCATTTCTCACGCAAAAGCACAACTGGGCATCCCATACTCATGGGGAGGCTCTACAACTTCAGGCTTCGACTGCAGCGGTTTCATTTATTATGCTTTTAATAAGAGCGGTGTTAAAGTAAGCCGAACGTCCAGTGAGGGGTATTATAATCGTTCTTACTATGTTAATAAACCTACTATAGGGGACCTCGTCTTTTTCGAAAACACGTATAAAAAAGGAATTTCCCATTTAGGCATTTACGTTGGAGACAACAAGTTTATCCATGCGGGTGACAATGGCGTCGAAATTACTAGTTTAGATAATTCCTATTGGAAATCCAAGTTTGATGGTTTTAAACGTTTTTATGATTTGTAAAAAAGAATAAGCCACTACCTGGTACTATGTTCCCAATGGTGATATGGAAATGTACTACTTGGCAGTGTAAGCAAAACCGGGGGGAACTTTTTCCCTCTGGTTTTTTAGTGTGAAAAATACCCAAATCAAATGTACCGCGAACGATCAAATTGTTGATCACAGGACTTGAATTCTTTACATAGGGAAAATTGAAACTCAGTAGGTGTGAAAGCTGTTTTATCTGCATTAGCTAAAAAGGGGGAATGTGAGTAAGGGGTAATCTTTAAATACTAAGAAATCTGCTATAAGCTTTCATAATTAAAAGCTCCCAGTTTTTTAACCCGGGAGCTTTTAATTCATCTATTGACACCTGGATGGAGCTGATGTGAAATGGATCATTAATCCTCTATTTAACACAAGTGAGTTGAACATTCCCACGTGTAATTACTTGAGAGCAGACAATTCTTTAATTTTATTATTTATAAAATTTATGTACTTATCATCCTGCTGGAGTTCAAATACAATAAGCGCCTTCTCCATATACCCTTTAGCCTTCTGGGGTTGATTAAGAAGCTCTAAATTATAACCTATTTGATAATGAAGCTCTCCTAACAAATATAAACTATCTTTGTATAAACACCATTTAATAGCGTCTTCACAGTATTTATTTGAATCATGTATTCGATTCAACCTGGTTAACGCCCTCGCCATATTATAATATAATCTTGTTTTAATTGTGTAATCATTGATGTGTGGAAGGGATTGTAAATGACCATTGACTTCTTCAAAGATTTGTACAGCCTTATCAATATTGTGTTTGTAATAGATTGCTCCAATGGTCAGAAGAATTTCAATTTCTCTTTCTTGCATTACCTTCCCTTTTATATACGTAATATCGACTGCTTCTTGTAAAGTAACTATTGCCTTATCAAATTCTTTCTTTACCTCCCACAGGTAAATCCCCTTATGCCAAAGAAGAAGTTGCATGTTTTTTTTATTTTGCAAAAATAACGGATTCCCTTCTTCTGTGCGTACAATATCCATCATTTCTTCAAAGCGCAGACTTCTTCTCATAATTTGAAGTTGCTTGAAGACTTCCTGAACATAGTCCAATCTGGGAGTTGTCCCTATATCAAAGAAATAGTTGACATCCACCCCCAACTTTTGAGAAATTTGATATAAGGTTGATGCATAAGGAAATACATCTCCCTTCTCAATTTTACTTATTTGAGCCTGAGTACAAATACCTTCTGCTAAGTCTTCTTGTGATAGTCCACTGTTTTTTCTCAGTTCTTTTATCTTTCGACCAACTGCAGCAAAATCCATAAAACCCACCCCTAATTATTCCTAGAGTTATATTTATATATAAAAACCTTAGAAAATACCGTATTTACATGTCATAATAAGATAAATGGACTATATACACACATTTTACTTTTAAAGAAAATATGTTTTAATAATTATAACATTACTCTATATTATCTTATCGAAACTTCTTTTAACTTAGAAAGGGAGGAAAGACCTATGAAAAGACGTTTTTTAACAATTTTGACTGTATCATTTCTTGTTTTGGGATTTGCAGGTACTTCCAGTGCAGCAGCAAAAACAGACGTAATAAATCTTCAAAGTGAACTTCCAGGTACAGCATATTAATTTTATAAACCACTCGATTGATAGCGCTCCCAAATATGGGGGCTTTTTATTTTTACATAATTATGCTTAGAGTTATAGGAATCCCTGAAAACCCGCTTATTTGCAGCATTAACAAACAGCTATGTGGAATATTGCTTCCTGAGCCTAAATCCCCTCTTTTTTTCAATGTGATAGGATAAAAGTATAGTAAAAGAAAGGGGCTTCATGATGCAAAGCTTAAGCATGAAAGTAAATCCTCTATATTCGGATATGGACATGTCGATCCAATTCCACTTCGAATTCTCAAAAGGTGATTGTAAGGTCGGGGAAGCCATGGTCTCCACGTATGCCATGGATAACAAGGTAACGTACCGAAAGTCCCAGGGTGGCACGCAAGTTTCGATTGAAAAGTGTGCGGTAATAGACCGATTTGACGTGGTTGGTGAGTTGGGTGAGGTAAGTATGAAGAAACTTAGACACTTTATGAAAGTAATCGGAATGAAGGAAGTTCATTGCGGGTATGAGTTGAATAGAGAAAATGTCGGTCACTGATATGAAGGCTGACCCTATAAGGAAGTAGCTAAACGCCTGGAGTTGAAATGACTCCAGGCGTTTATTTAATAGTTCCATTATTGGAGGGTACTCGCGCTCGAGTTCACTTCACGTTGACAATTCGCTCAATGCCGATGGTTGTCGGCCATTTTTTCTCATGGATTTTTGACACGTTTTTAACTAGTTGACTAGTGTTTCCATAATGATTAATGCAGCCACCCTGCTCGTCATATTCCTGATGTCAAGGGTTGGATCAATTTCGACGATGTCCATGATATGGACTTTCGGATGCTGGAGCGCGGTTTGGATCGCCTCAGTGAGCGTATCCGGATGCATCCCCCCGGGACCGATCGCCGGGCAACCTGGGGCATATGCCTGGTCGAGGACGTCCATGTCGACGGAGAGGTAGATGGTGTCGACTTGGGAGTCCAGTTGGGCAAGGGATTCCTGGATGAGTTTTGTCATGTTTTGTTGCCTGACGTCCTTCATCGTATACACCGTTACACCCTGCTTGATGGCGTAATCATGGTAGGCTTTCGCATTGGCATAGTTGCGGATACCGATTTGAATGAGATGCTCTCCTTGAATGTGGCCACCTTCTATTAATCTCCTGAAAGGTGTACCGTTCATCGGTCCTCCGTCCTCTGTGTTCCTCAGGTCATGATGGGCATCAAACTGGATGATCCCGACCGTCCCCTTCATTTCCTTGATGGCTTTGATCGTTGAGGTGGTGATTGAATGGTCGCCTCCCAGGATGATGGTGAAGGGGGCAGCGTTTGTTTCGGTAACTGCTTTCGTTGATTCATAGATTCGTTGATGTGATTCTTCTATGGACGTCGGGTGCATGGAGATATCGCCGAAGTCGATGATCGTTTTTTTGTCTTCGGCGAGGTCCGTCCCTCTTTCAATGTTATAGGTTGTGAATGAGTTCAGGCACCGTCTTATGGCGTCGGGTGCGAAGCTTGCTCCTGAGTGGGAGATGGAGGGTTTGGAGAGGGGAGCGCCAATGATGGCGATGTCCCCTTTCTTTCCCTCTTCCCAAGCTGTCAGGAGTTCTGCTGCTTTCGTTGTGTAGCGGTCTTTGAACAGCGCTTTTCCTGCCGGCTTAATGTGTTGAAATATGCTCATGAAGCTTCTCCTTGCGGTAGATGATACATCCGTCTTTCATGACGGTGTTGGTATGGTTGACCCCGTAGTGATATGGGACATAGTGATAGTTCGGCACATCCCATAGAACGATGTCTGCTTTACGGCCTTTGATCAGCTTTCCTGCCGAGTTTCCCCTGTTGATAGCGTAAGCAGAATTGACGGTTACGGCGTTCCAGATTTCTTCTGGCGTCATTTTCAGCTGCAGGGATGCCAGATTCATAATGAACTGCAGGTTCTCCGTCGGTGAGCTGCCCGGGTTAAAGTCGGTGGATAGGGCGACGGCCGCTCCCGCTTCGAGCATCCCTCTTGCGTTGGCGTACTTCCCTTTGTTCAGGTAGAAGGACGTTCCTGGCAGGAGAACGGCGATCGTGTCGGTTTCGCCCAGTGCCTGGATGCCTTTGTCAGATGCCCCTACTAAGTGGTCTCCGCTTGTGGCTCCGATTTCCGTTGCCATTTCCGTTCCGCCGAGAGGGTCGATTTCATCGGCGTGGGTTTTGACGGAGAAACCTTTTTCTTTTGCTTTTTTCAGGAACCCTCGTGACTGCTCGACGGTGAATACGCCTGTTTCACAGAAGATGTCGACGAATTCAGCGAGCTGTTCTTTTTCGATGTCGTTTAATAGGTCCAGCATTTCTTCTAAAAATTCATCCGGGCGTCCTTTGAATTCAGGCGGGATGGCGTGTGCTCCCAGGAATGTGGAGACGATTTCTGCCGGGTGCGTTTCGTTTAGTTGTTTGGCTACTTTTAGCTGTTTTAGCTCTGTCTGGCGGTCAAGACCGTATCCGCTTTTCGCTTCTACTGTTGTGACTCCGTATGAAATCATCCTGTTTAGGTGGAAGCGTGCTTTTGTGAGAAGCTCTTCTTCCGATGCTTCGCGGGTGGCACCCACTGTTGACAGGATGCCGCCTCCCCGCTTCAGGATCTCTAAGTATGGAACTCCCTGCTGCTTGAGTGCCATTTCGTGTTCACGTGAGCCTCCGAAGACCAGATGCGTGTGCGGGTCGACGAGACCCGGTGAGACGAGCTTCCCTTCTGCGTCGATTCGCTCCGTTGCTTTGAGGGATTGTGCTTCTTCGTGCGTGCCGATCCAGGCGATAAGGCCGTCCTTGATGGCAATGGCCGAATTCTCGAGTACGGGAAGCTTGCTCATCGCCTCCCCTTTCAGAGGTCCGTCCCCATGGTCCATCGTCAGGAGCTGTCCAATGTTGTCGATGATGGTGTCGAAATGTTTTTCTGCGGTCATATTATTCTCCTCCTTTGTTCATTGGGATGTGGATGTTATGTTTTTCTGCTGTTTTTTCCGCAATATCGTATCCTGCGTCGACGTGGCGGATGACGCCCATACCGGGGTCGGTTGTGAGGACTCTCTCAAGACGTTCCTGTGCAAGGTCCGTCCCGTCTGCCACAACGACCATTCCGGCGTGTAATGAGTAGCCCATTCCCACTCCGCCGCCGTGGTGGAAGGAGATCCAGGAGCCGCCTGCCGCGGTGTTGATGAGGGCGTTCAGGATTGCCCAGTCACCCACCGCGTCGCTTCCGTCCTTCATGCTTTCCGTTTCACGGTTCGGTGACGCAACGGATCCGCAGTCCAGATGATCACGACCGATGACGATCGGTGCTTTCAACTCACCGTTTTTCACTAATTCATTGATGGCAAGGCCCATCTTCACACGCTCACCGTAGCCCAGCCAGCAGATGCGGGAAGGAAGCCCTTGGAACGCCACCTGCTCCTGTGCCATATCGATCCAGCGATTCAAGGCTTCGTTTTCAGGGAAAAGCTCTTTGATCAGGCGGTCCGTTCTGTAGATGTCTTCCGGGGCTCCAGACAATGCTGCCCATCTGAATGGTCCTTTTCCTTCACAGAATAGTGGACGGATGTATGCCGGTACGAAGCCAGGGAAATCAAAGGCATTGTCGACTCCTTCATCCTTCGCGACCTGACGGATGTTGTTGCCGTAGTCGAATACGATGGATCCACGGTGTTGGAATTCAAGCATCGCTTCCACGTGTTTGGCCATACTTTTTTGTGACAGGGCAGTGTAGGTTTTCGGATCTTGTTTGCGTAATTCTGTTGCCGCTTCGAGTGTATATCCTTCTGGTACATAACCGTTGAGTGGATCATGGGCCGATGTCTGGTCGGTGACGATGTCGATTTTGACGTCACGCTTGAGGAGTTCATGGTGAACCTCAGCCGCGTTTCCTAGTAAGGCGATGGATAGATGCTTGCCCTGATCCCGCGCTTCATACGCCATCATCAGTGCTTCTTCGATGGAATCGGTTTTCACGTCACAGTATTTTGTATCGAGGCGCTTCTGGATACGTTCTGCGTCCACGTCAACGGCGATCACGACTCCTCCGTTCATCGTGACGGCGAGTGGCTGCGCCCCGCCCATTCCTCCTAATCCGGCTGTGAGGGTGATCGTCCCTTTAAGGGAATTGTTGAAATGCTTCTTCGCAAGGGCAGCAAACGTTTCGTACGTCCCTTGCAGGATTCCCTGGGTACCGATATAGATCCAGCTTCCCGCTGTCATTTGGCCGTACATCATGAGTCCCTTTTGATCAAGCTCGTGGAAGTGCTCCCAGTTCGCCCATTTCGGCACGAGGACTGAGTTCGATAGCAGGACTCTTGGCGCCGCTTTATGGGTTTTGAACACACCAACCGGTTTACCGGATTGGACGAGCATGGTTTCATCATTCTCCAAGTTTCTTAGCGTATGGACGATGGCGTCGAAAGACTCCCAGTTACGAGCCGCTTTCCCGATTCCACCGTATACAACGAGCTCTTCAGGAATTTCCGCTACCTCGGGATCAAGATTGTTGTAGAGCATGCGAAGAACCGCTTCCTGCTCCCACCCTTTACATTCGAGGTCCGTCCCTCTTTTCACTTGTACGATTCGTTTGTCTGCCTTAACCATTTGTCGTTTCCTCCTTTGTTTTGGTTGGTTTGATGAGTGTCCTTAGGGTTGTTTGCTGCAGCCACTGGTTGGCTTTTTCTATGTCTTTCGAGAAGATCCGGTCCTTCGTGATGGAAGGAATGACCTTTCTCGCTTCTTCGTAAAATTGGCGTGTTTTGCTGGCCATGAGGTCCGTCCCTCGATGCTCTGCTGCCTGCAGATTGCAGATGAGTTCGACTGCGAGGACTCTTCTCGTGTTCTGCAGGATCTGGTAAGCGTGACGTGATCCGATCGTTCCCATGCTGACATGGTCTTCCTGGTTAGCGGATGATGGAATCGAATCGACGCTCGCCGGATGGGCAAGGGTTTTGTTTTCCGATACGAGTGATGCCGCGCAGTATTGCATGATCATCGCTCCCGACTGCAGCCCAGGCTGTGGGCTTAAGAAAGGCGGCAGATCATTCAGCTGCGGATTCACAAGTCGTTCGATCCGTCGTTCTGAAATGTTGGCGAGTTCTGCTATGGCGATCTTCATAAAGTCCATGGCGAATGCGATCGGCTGCCCGTGAAAGTTCCCGCCTGAAATGACCTTCTCTCCGTCGTCAAAAATGAGCGGGTTATCCGTTGCCGCGTTCATTTCGATTTCGAGTTTTTCTTTTACATAGTCCAGTGCCTGCCAGGAGGCTCCGTGAACCTGTGGGATGCATCTTAGGGAGTAAGCGTCCTGTACTCGGAGCTCACCCTGTTTCGTTGTGAGCTTGCTGTCTTGCAGGTAATCTCTGATTCTTTGAGCCGTTGCGATCTGTTGAGGATATCCCCTTACTAAATGAATATCTTCGTCGAAGGCATCCATGATTCCTCTTAATCCTTCCAAGGTCAGACTGGCGATTATTTCACTTTGGAAGGCAAGCTCTTCCGCTTCCAGGTACCCGATGACACCCATTGCCGTCATCGCCTGGGTTCCGTTGATGAGTGCCAATCCTTCTTTCGCTTGAAGCTGGATCGGGAAAATGTTTTCTTTTGACAGGACCGGCAAAGTTTGTTGGACCTCTCCTTGATAATGGACTTCTCCTTCCCCCATCAGAGCGAGTGCCAGATGGGAAAGGGGTGCTAAGTCCCCGCTTGCTCCAAGTGAACCCTGTTGTGGGACAACTGGATGGATCCCTTTGTTCAGGAATTCCGCTAACCGCTCGACCACGACCGGTCTAACTCCGGAATATCCTTTTAACAGAGCGTTACATCTCAATAGAAGCATGGCACGCGAAACGTTCTCCGGAAACGGATCCCCCACTCCACACGCATGGGAGTGAATCAGGTTGAGCTGAAGCTCCTCCACATCATCCGCATCGATCAGCACATCACTGAACTTCCCGAAGCCCGTGTTGATCCCGTACACCACACGCTTCTCCTTCACAATCTTCTCAACCGCCTCACGACTCTTCCGCACCCGCTCCATACTAAGCGGCGAAAGCTCCACAGGCTCCTTCCCATAAATCACCCGCTTCGCCTCATCCAAACTCAAACTACAACCCGTCAACTCCACCATCTTAATTTCCTCCTTCTTTAGGGACGGACCTCCGAAAAACACCTGAATTCGGCTCGTTCCCATTGTTATATGCTGTTATTGCTGATTTTTTCTCTTTAACGCTTTACCCTGATGCGGGACGGACCCCTGTGTCTTCGTTCCCACACAAAAAGGAGGCTCGACCAAAGACAGACTTCTGCCGTTGGTCGAGCCTCCTTTCAACTAATATCTCTAGGCTCTCTCTTATTTAAATATGATTAATCCCAAGGCCGATCGTTTCGTGCTCCAATCCCTTAATTGGCGCACCAATCGTCCCGTATAACGCTACTGCGATCCATTCGCCTTCCTCTTCACTTTCATACGGAGTCCCTCTCACAACCGAAAAGCGCAAGCCCACTGTCCGCAGAATTTCACCCAATTGGGTCTGACCGCGGGTGACCCCTGTCAGGGCTTCCATGATGGCATGATACAAGGCATGCATCTCCCGGTACAGATCTTCCCGGACCAGGTCACTCCGCTTCGCCGCTGTTTCAATCGCGGCTACAATCTTCTGACTGTCCATGGAACCGATCTTACCGGTGCAGTAACTCCAATTCAGCTCATTGAAATGACGATTCCACTCTTCCTCTTCCCTGTCTAAGAGGAGAAGAAGCATGGCATTTTTTCCGATACGAGTGTGATCTGTCTTATTCAAGTGGCATTCGCACCTTACGTGAAAATTCTAAAAATACTAATAACTACTATTATTGTATGGTCTGAATCAGGAGAGGTCAACGAAAAAAAGAGTGATTTTAGAAACTTAGAGAGGTAGTTTGGTAGCGTGGTAAAGGGTTTTTGCGGTGGTACGGGAGGTGGAGGTCCGTCCCTCAAAAAAAGACGTACCTGTTCAGGTTCGCCTCATTCCTCCTTTACTCTTCTTGTTTTTTTCCTTTTCCTTTGAATATCTGGGGATTGTTCATTAAGTAGGTGACGGTTCCGTCATCGGACTTCAGGCTTAAGTAGGATAGGATATCCTGTTTGTCTTCGCTGGAAAGTGGGCCGTCTACAGGGTACAAGGGCAGGATATTCAATCGCTCCGTTCCCTCCCGCTTTTCGAGTACAATCTTACAATCCTTTGGTGTGATGTCACCTATCCGGACAAACTTGAATGGGATGGAGTGATTCCGATCGACGGGAACGGCAAACAATGTCGTGAACCCGACTGTTTCGAGAATTTTATCCGAGTACATGATGCTCTCGAGCGCATGAGAGAATCCCGGCGGACGGTTCACCACGACTAACTTATTGTAATAATGCTGCCCTTGAAAAACGACTAAATGTTTTTTTGATTTCTTGACGATTCTTTTGGAAATGTGAAAATCCTCGAATACTAAAAGAAATTCTTTTCTCATACTTTCCTCCTCCTAAAAATAGGGATTTCGTCCTACTGAATATGAATTTCGACACCAACACCCAAAATCCTCTATATTTTTTCCAAAAACTTCTATTGTTTCACTTTTTAATTGTATTTTTATGGAGTTCTACTTTTTGTACGCCCTTTTCTACATACTCCTGATATCTGCTGATTTGAGGAGCCGGAAAATAATTGAGCGTGCGTTCCTTGGAAAGTAAGGGGTTATCAATGGAATGGATGTAGAAAGGATAACTGCTCCAGGGGTATGTCTCGGGGTGAATGGTGAGTTTTGCTTCAACTGGATTGTGGTGGATATATCTGCTGGCATTAATAAAATACGATGGTGTATCGATCTTGGTCGATCCATACCGCCCTTGGAACACATGCCCGACATAATCATATTTTTTATTGAAATAGACGGCGTATCGGGTGTGAAGGATACGGATGGACTTCTCCAGTGGAACATCGTGGGTTTCGATCAGCAGATGAATGTGGTTGGACATCAAACAGTAGGCGTGGATGGTAAATGGGTACTTTTCTTTCGTTTCCTGCAAATACGTTAAATACTTCTTGCGATCGTCATCATCATGAAACAGATCCTGCTTCCGGTTCCCTCTCGCCGTCACATGATACGTCGTTCCCGGACTCCAATTCCGAGGCGTTCGAACCATACCCTCACTCCTTCTCTCAATCTCATAATCTTACATTAAATCTATTCGACACGAATGCGTAAAATCCTCTTTTTTATTGAGGGACGGACCTCTATTCATTCACAATACCGTGTAAATGGAATGGGTAGAGAGGTCCGTCCCTCGTTCTATCTATCTCTTCTGTGGTCGTCTAGGTTGGTGATGCTTTTTGGTGTGTAGTAGATGACTCGCCGTTTACCGTGATGCGTTGTGCTGAACACCAGGTTGGATTCCGGTTTCATCTGGATCCATGTGATGACTTTCTTTATTTCCTTCGTAGAAAGGCCAGCCTCATCCCTATTATGTTGTTCCCCCATTCTATCTCCACCTTTACCCCCAATTCGACAAAATCACAATTATATTTACATTTTAATACGTTTTACTGTAAATTTGTATACTTTTTCCAAATTATATTTAAACGTAATCAGAATAAATATTTCAAAACGTGTAATTTCCTAATACCTGCCCGTAAAACCTTTATCTTGAAGAAAAAAGGGATAGTCGGTGAAAACAATGGATCTACATGTAGAGTTACAGCATTATCGCAATGATGTATTAGAGCTGACCCAGAGAGAAGCTGCCCTTCGCCTGAATATCAGCCAGGGCGCATTATCAAACTATGAAACCGGTGCAAGGGACATCCCCTACAAAATGCTGCTTACCTTTAAGGAAGTCTATAAAATCCCGACCCATGAAATGAACCGGATCATGTACGGGGAGGAGAGCGACAGCCTTGGACAAAGCCACGACCCCATGATCCTGAGAGAAACCTTCGAAGACGAAGAAACAAAAGAAATTCTAAAAACCCTCCAGGAGCATCCAAAATTCAAGCGAACCCTGTCATCCCTCTCCTACTTCACAGAAAAGCGCAAAGAAAAATTCATCGCACACGTAAACCACTTCTACCAGACGACGAAGGACTGGTAGAATCCCACGGGAGGGACGGACCTTACTATTCGCAGCTTAAACCCTGTTATACCGGGATTTCCTTTCCTATCTTTTCATAAAAGTGAGGTCCGTCCCTCAATTCACTCAAAAAAAAAAAGCGCCTAGATTCCCGGGTTTTTGGGGTCTAGAGCGCTTTTTGGTTTGTATCTATGGTGTATCCGGATTGGAGTTCTTGTTTTAGCCAATGGATCATTGTGTTGGTATCCATGTTTCCTTGTTGACCTTTGTCGAACGCTTTTTGGATAACGTTCAAAATATGCTGATCGTTGTTCGCATTTCCTTTCAAAAAGACAACCTCCTACATCATTAAACAGTTTATATCACTTTATTACACTATTAGACGACATTTCAAACATCAATTTTATGCTATATTACCAGAAAACGTCACTTGTTTAAAGATAAATTTTTTTAGAATGATCTTCAAAACATACTTTAGGCCTATTTAACTTCCATAACCAAACGTCGATATAATAGTGGTATGGTCTTGAAAAGTGGCAAAATCATCGAAAGGTGATGACGCAAAGCTATAGGGGCTATTACATGCCAGCCAGCTACCAAACCAAGGAGGGATTATTTTGTCGTTTTTGACACCCGAAGAAATAGTAGTAAAAAAGAAAGCTCGTAAAATGTGGATGTACATAGGATTATTTGTTTTTACTGTCGCTCTAATAGCGGGCACTACATTTTTAACGTATAACATGTAAAAGCGTCTTGAGGCGCTTTTTTAATTTTATAAATTTCCATTCTACAATTTATGGAAACTTTCGGGGTTTTTCGATAGAATAAGAGAAGTAATCAAAACTAGTTGGAGGCAACCATTTATGCATACAGAAGTTAAACTCATCCGGGGATTAAGACAACCATCCTACTTCTTTTATCAATTAAAGGAAATGGAAGTATTAAGAGGATATAAAAAAAAGATTCTCCTTGTTTTCCTATTGTCTGCCCTTATCTTTGGCCTCATTTCTTCCTTTGGAATCGGTATGGACCCTCTTTCAAAGGAACTGACGAAACTTTCACCCTTCACATTCGAGATGGAAAAGTTCTTGTTCCTATTAGGAAGAATCATTTCTGGAATAGTATATGCGGCAGTCATCCTGTTCGTACCGGCCCTGATTTTCTGGACCATTTCAGACGAAGGGGAATATCGCAAGCTTGTCATCACCCAAAGCCTGGTCTTACTCATACTATTAATTGAAAGACTGACCTATATTCCATTATCCCTTTTTCTTTCACTTGATTGGTTCTCATCACCCCTATCACTCGGAGTCATTGCTCAATACATAACCGCTAAACCATGGGTCATCTATTTCCTGGGCTGTTTCTCCCTATTTAAGATATGGGTTTTCTATATTCAATACAAAGGCGTCAAGAGACTCACTCAGCAAAAAAACTGGCTCATCTGGCTCGTGATTTTGTTAATGAATCTACTATTCTGGGCTGCTACTGCATTTCTTGCATTCCTGGATTTATCCACTCTAATCTAACTATTTAAAGGCTGTGAACATTCATGTACAAACGAACCTTATTCTATACCACCCTCACCGTGTCGCTCCTTTTTATAGGCGCCAATACATATCTCATTGAAAAAGCGGACAGTAAAGTCGACCGGGAAGTCCGTGTCGCCGAATGGGAACCCGTCAACAAAGGGGCTCTTGCAAAAGAAATGCCGAAAGCCGGCGTCGTTGCTTCTGAAGAAGAAAACTACATCTATTTTAACGATGAATTCGGCTCCTTTAAAAAATTCCTTGTCAAAGAAGGGGATCAGGTTAAATCCGGAACACCCCTATATGAGTATGAAGTAACCGATCAATCTCAGCAAAAGAGCGTCTTGGAATCAGAAGCTGATCAACTTGAAGACGAGATCGACAGCATCGAAGGCAATATTTCCGACCTGAAGCGATTGGAATCATCCCTTCCATCAGGCTCGACGGACGACAAAGAAATTCCCATCGACGCCAGTGCCCTTCAATCGGAATATGATCTTAAAAAAGAAATTGCCGCCAAGGAACTTGAAATTGATCGCCTGGAAAGTCAAATCGACAATCTCGAGCGCCAAATTTCCGATATCGAATCGTACGAAACGACCCTGACCGTCCAAAGCAGCGTGGACGGAACCATCAAGGACCTATCCCATGCGATCGACAATCCATTGATCACGATTGCCTCAGAGTCAACCATCGTCACCACCGATCTGACGGAAAAAGAAATCGTCAGAGTCGATGAAAATATGAGTGCAACCGTCCAATCGGATGTTGAGAAAAAAATTCTAAAAGGGCTTGTCACCCGTGTGGCAACCCTTCCCAAAAACGATCCGCACATCCAAACAGACAGCCTATACCCTGTAGAAATTAAACTGCAGGACACAAAAAACGAACTGCTTCCAGGACACCATGTCTTCCTATCCATCATTACGGATAAAGTCAAAGGTGCCTTCGTGGTCCCGGTAACGGCCGTTGAAAAAGATGGCGAATCGAAATATATTTGGATTTTAACATCAAAAGGCACCGTCGAAAAACGCAAAGTCGAAACCGGCCTCACAGTCGATGGACAGCAACAAATCAAATCCGGTGTGAAAGCAGGGGAATACTATATCGTCTATCCTGACGAGATTCCCGCCCTACAAAAAGGCGCAACATTCATCACAGCCCTTGATTGGGACAAAGTGAAATTGAGAGATTTGAAGAAATTCGATCGTCCGACGATATTGGAGAATTTATTGTTGGGGATTTTGGAACGGAAATAATCGTAGTATATGGAAAGCGTCCTTTCAATCAAGATAGGACGCTTTTTTTATATAGTACCTCATCTATTATAAAAAATATGACCGCACAACTTATGGCTCCTAATGATAAACCGGGAAAAATAAAGTAAGTGATAGCACCGAGTCCAATATGTATAACTCCCGAAACCCAAGGGCGCATAGAAGAAAACTTTATGGAAATATATTCGGCCACCAGTGAAACAGGTAACCCATAAAAAACATTACCGATCAAACTAAACAAAAACACCACCAAAACAAAGAGTGACAACTCTCCACCTGTACTATATGAATCCCCTGCAAAAATAGACAGAGAGAAATAGAAAATAAATAAGCCAATGGTAAAACAAACGGTGGTATAAAAAGCGGCTTTCACTTTTCGGAAGTTGTCCTTCCATATCCCCTGTCTAATGGCAGGCACCGAAATGATAACAACCAGCAGCCCAAGGAATGCCATGACCTCTACAGATGTCTCAGAGACGAGTAAAATTGTGATAACAACCAGCATTGAAAAAACGAAAATAAAATTCTCTTTCTTCATATTTCCACGAACCCTTTTTAGTTCATTGTACTACATGTGAAGAAATGCCGAAATGACCTACAAAACATACATACTCCTCCCCCACCAACAAATACTATACCTACACCAAAAGAAAAGGAGCACGAAATCCACCATGAAAACACTCAAACGCCTCACCATCCTCCTATCACTACTAGCCCTCACCCTGCCCGCCACCTCCACAACAGCCGCCCCACCACCCCACAAAAACGTCATCCTCATGATCATGGACGGCACCAACTCCGACATCCTCACCCTGTCCCGCTGGTATCGAGGGACGGACCTTAAGCTCGATACGATTCTCAGAGGCGGCGTCCGGACGTATTCCGCCCAGTCTGCCATCACCGATTCCGCTGCAGCAGGTTCCGCCATGGCGACAGGTGTGAAGACGAAAGCCGATTATATAGGGATGAACCCCGATGGACATCCCGTCTTGACCGTCCTTGAAGGCGCTAAACTGTCCGGATACAACACTGGCATCGTGTCCACCTCCCCCATCCAGCACGCCACCCCCGCTGCCTTCACGTCCCATGTTTTGAACCGGGATGAGTTCGGGGATATCGGTGAACAGCAGGTGTACCAAGGACTGGACGTTGTGTTAGGCGGTGGTGCTGCATGGCTAAAGCCGCAAACCAAGGAACCCACCAAAGACGATGACGGCATGCTGAAAACAAAACAGATCAGCCGTGAAGACGGAGAAAACCTTTTTAAAGAGATCCATACTTCAGGATATGAGCTGGTTCTGAAGAGGGACGGACTTCTAAGGGGGACATCATCACCAAAGCTGTGGGGAGTGTTCGCTGATGAAGATATCTCCTATGAATTGGACCGTCCTCAGCTGAATCCCGATGAGCCCTCCCTTGAAGAGATGACCCGTGCAGCCATTGACCGACTTTCTCAAGGTAAAAAAGGATTCTTCCTCATGGTCGAAGGCAGCAAGGTAGATTGGGCCGCTCATAAGAACGATCCGGTCGGCATGATCAGTGAGGTATTGAGCTTTGACGATGCAGTCCGTGAGGCCCTTGATTTTGCCCGGAAGGACGGAAACACCATGGTGGTTGCCGTGACCGATCATGGGAATAGCGGATTGACGCTTGGGAATCACGAGACAAACGGTGATTATAAAAGTATGCCTGCCGATAGGTTCATCAAGCCACTGAAGAAAGCAAGGCTTACCGTCAAGGGCGCTACATCACAGCTGAAGAAGGATCGATCGAATTTAAAAGAGGTTCTTTCAAGCTATGGGTTGGGTGAACTGAGCGAGAAGGAATTTGGCGCAATGGAAGCCGCAAAGAGCGTTGAGGGTCTTGAGAATGAAATGGTGAAACTGATGGCGAAGCGGGCACATCTCGGCTTCACCACCCACGGGCATACCGGTGAAGACGTCTTTTTATACTCATATGGACCAGGTAAGCCGGTTGGACTGATCGAAAACACCGACATCCCAAGGATGATATCTACTTTTATGGGATTTTCACTGAGGAACGGCACGTTTGCTTCATGGTATGTGGATGGAGTGAAATATTACCGGGATAGAGGCTATGAGGTGTCGTTTGAGGGACGGACCTCTAAAAACCCTGTGATGGTGGCGAAGCGTGATGATTTGGTACTTCGTTTTCCGGAAAATAAGGATTTTTATTGGAGAAATGATGAAAAAGTGGGGTTGAAGAGCGTGAATGTGTATGATGGGGAGACGTTTTATGTGCATGTGGAGGAGTAGGGTGGGGATTGGGCAGGTTTTGAAAGGGGAACGTTGGGTTTATTTTCAATAATGGGTGATTTATTTTCAATTTAGATGATTTATTATCAAATCCCTTGAGTTTATTTTCAAATCCATAGATTTATTTTCAAAATCCCTTCCAGCGGCCGGTGCCTGGCACCTCACCAGGGATCTTTTTAACAGTCCTCAATTATATTATCGACCTATCCCGCCGCCCGCTCCCTTACAAATCGCGATCCCCGCCACCAAACCACCTCTCCAAACCACACCATTCGACAAACCCCACATCCCCTTTCCACCACTTCCCCCACCCCCAAGTTCCTTTTCCCCCTCCTTTTGCGTTATAATAAAAGAATGCGATTTTATAGATTGGAGAGGTTGGTTGATGTCGATTCGTATTCAGGAGTTGAAGGATAAGTTGCTTCCCATGAGTCAGTCGATACAGGGTGAGCTGGACCCGAATCAGGACGAGAGCAAGAATGTCGTTTCGAAGGGCCTTCTATTGTTCCGTCAGAATCTGGTTTCGAACGTAAAGGTCCGGGAAGATGAAGTGACGGCGGAGGTCCAGGATGTGACGCCTGTGACCCTAGAGCTGAATTTATTATTCCCCCTTTTAAGCAAGTGCTCATGCCCTCAGGACAAATGGTGCCGGCATCAAATGGCGACCTTTTTTATGCTCTATAACAAAGTTGGACGGGTCAGTGAGTGGATCCAGAGTTGGCGGAGTCAATCTCAGCCTGCCAGTCAGGAAGCACAGTCACTGGATGAATTAATGAAAAAACACGGTGCCTTAAAGAAGGCAAGCGATCTATTGAACGAACGGAAAACACGGGGCAACAGCCCAGAGGAATGGTGGCAGTTCTTTGAGTCTCTTCTTAAAAAAGAAGACTTGGAGTTACTGGAAAGACAGCCCTATTTAATGGACGTCCTCGTTCAGAATATCACGAAGCGATTTATGAAGGAAGCGCCGTTCGAACGGGAATGGAAGCCCCTTTATCAGCTGTTTGCGACCTTTTACCTCTCGATTGAAATCGACCTTTTTCTACAAAAACGGAATGTCGAGCTGAGCCGTGAGCAGTACAGCATGTACGATTTCCTCCTGGGCGAAATGGAAGATGCCGTAGAGAAGCTGTCGATCCATGCCATGCCGTTCAGCTTCGATCCGTATATTGCTTTTTTGAAAAAGCAGACGATCGAGATGAGTGATTCAACTGAGAACAGTACGATGATGAAGGCTGAGGTGTACCGCTTCCTATGGTACTACTTGTTCAAGCAGAAGTCTTGGCGCCGCGAAGAAGTCACGCGATTGGAAGAGGAAGAAGTCCAGGATCCCACTTTTCACAACGTGGCCATCCTTCATCAATACCTCCTCCTTGAAGATTTGAATAAAGCGAGTGAAGTGGTGGATGAGCTTGGGACGGAACTCGTCGCTTACAGCGAATTCTGGCTTCGTAAATTCTTCGTCGGAAAGCGGTATGAAGTCGGCTTCTTTCTGGTGCGGAATATCTTGTCGAGAATGCCGGACCATCTCGAGACCCTTGATTATTATGAAGCGACCCGGTTCGTCCGCTGGTTCGTGCGGATTCTGCCGATGGATTGGCTGATGGAAAAGGACAGCACGCTAGTGAACGAGCTTCTCCTCTCCATGCTTCCGTACAGCTTTTTCTCATACAACGAGTATCTCATCACGGCGAAAGCTTACCGAGAGTGGGTTGAGTTGCAGAAATATATGAGCTACAGCATTGCAGAAATGGAAGGCATGGGTCTCCGTGACGTGACGAAGGAAGCACCCGAACTCGCCCTTCCCATCTATTACGCCGGCGTCATCACCGCGATCGATCAGAAGAACCGCGACAGCTACAAGCTCGCCGTCCGTTATATGAAGAAGATCCGGACGATTTATAAAAAAACGAAGAAAACCGATAAGTGGGATGTGTATCTCCCCTATATTCTGGAGAAATATAAGCGTTTACGCGCGTTCCAAGAAGAGTGCAGAAAGGGTAAGTTAATCGATGCTTAAACTGTCTTCCGTCAAAATCAATGTCCATACAACTGAATATGAAGACCGTTTCTACATCACTGCGGAAAACGATGAAGGCGAACTCCTTCCCACGAAAGAATGGAAGGGGCAGCTGTTTCTTTGGCATGAAGAAAGCTACTACGGAACCCTTATCGAGGAATCGAACGGTGGCGTTCCGGTCACTAAATGGCAGTTCCTGACCCTTCTTGCCGGCGAGCATTTCAGCAGCATGATCCAGTGGGACTGGGATGAAACCGGGCAGGCATGCATTGCGATTGCACCGGTGATCTATGAGGCCGTTGAAGCCGGACGCTGGCTGCCTCGCTTTGAAGAATGGCAGGAAAAGGGACTCCAGTTTCACATCCCCGATGAAGTCTGGTCGAACTTCAACGACGAATTCTGGGAGGAAGAGCTTCCCGGTGGAGGTCCGTCCCTCAAAAATTTAACGGAAAACTGGTTTCAGGGGGCGTTGAATGAGGCGATGGCGTCTGGTGGATCGAGTGCGATGAAGCGGATTCAGAAGCTGAAGGAGAGTACGCTGACGTCTGAGGAGCTTGATGCGTACTTTGATGAGAAGCGTTGGAGTGAGTGGATTGCCGGTGAAGATGAAGAACTGCCGTTTTCAATCGGACTTCGAATAACCGAACCTCTTGATGAGGATGAGTCCTGGGAACTCGAAACGATTTTACGAGATCGAAAGAAACAGAACCGGATCATATCCCTTGCTGAAGACACGGTTCCCCCTTCCTGGAAAAAACATCTGAACGACGTATCCGCTGAACAGAAACGCTGGATGAAAATGCTGCCGATCCTCCGTGACACGGATGGCTCTCTCAGGACCTCACTTGGTGAACACGACGCATGGGATTTTCTATCCGTGCTCAGTGAGAAGCTCATCGATCTCGACATTGAGATCCTCCTCCCATCCTGGTGGGAAGCGATGAAGGATGCCCAAGTACTCGTGAAAGCAAAGCTAAAAAACACGGATACGAGCTATCGTAAATCCTTCGTGGGACTCAA
Organism: Rossellomorea sp. LjRoot5; assembly: GCF_964253455.1. NCBI lineage: Bacteria > Bacillati > Bacillota > Bacilli > Caryophanales > Bacillaceae > Rossellomorea > Rossellomorea sp. LjRoot5. The sequence goes on along the minus strand of NZ_CAXUQN020000001.1, from coordinate 247,884 downwards.
CGCCATGCTCGATTTCGACTGGCGTCTCTCCATGAACGGTGTCAATCTTTCTGAGGATGACTTCAATCAGCTCGTTGATGATCAACGCCGATTGGTCAAAATCCGCGGTCAGTGGATGAAGCTCGATCCTGCCATGATTCGCCGGATTCAACAGATGATGACGAAAGCCAAACAGGAAGGAATCTCGATCCAGGATATGCTCGAACAGGAGCTTGTCCCCCGTGAGGACGATGAGTCGGAAACGGATTCCAATGACGATGAGCATGATCCTTATCAATACGCTCGGATCCAGCTCGAGCTCAACCGCTCCATGAAAAAAATGGTTCATCAGCTGACGAATGTGTCATCGATTCCGCTTACGGAAACGCCTGATAGTTTTATCGGTGAGCTCCGTCCCTACCAGCAGCTGGGGATGAGCTGGATGCTCTTTTTACGGAAGTTTGGCTTTGGCGCCTGTCTTGCTGATGACATGGGACTCGGGAAAACGGTACAGCTGATCACGTATCTGCAACATGTGAGGGATACCGAAAAACCGGTAACCCCTTCCCTGATCGTTGCCCCTACCTCCGTTCTCGGAAACTGGCAGCGTGAGTTGGAGAAATTTGCTCCGGACTTGAAGGTTCATCTACATTACGGTCCAACCCGTGCGAAGGGAGAAAGTTTTGCGGCTGCCATCAAAGATGTCGATGTGGTGCTCACCTCTTACGGCTTGTCCCATATCGATTATGACGAGCTATCACTCGTCGAATGGACATCGATTTCTCTTGATGAGGCCCAAAATATCAAGAATGCCAATACGAAGCAGTCCCGTGCAATCCGTAAGCTGAGCGGCAAGCATCATATTGCTCTCACCGGGACCCCGATGGAGAATCGTCTGTCAGAACTGTGGTCAATCTTTGATTTCCTGAACCACGGCTATCTCGGTGGGTTCACCCAGTACCAGAAAAATTACATCGCTCCCATCGAAAAAGACGAGAACGAAGAAAAAGTCAAAGAGCTTCAGGCCAAAATCAAGCCATTCTTACTGCGCCGTACGAAGAAAGATCCTGAAGTCGAATTGAATCTGCCTGAAAAACTCGAGCAGAAAGAATATTGTCATCTGACTGCCGAGCAGGCGGCCCTGTATGAGCAGCTCGTGAAAGACACGCTTGCTAAAATAGAAACACTGAGCGGTTTTGAGCGCAAAGGATTGATCCTGCAAATGCTTAACCAACTGAAGCAGCTCTGTAACCATCCGGCTCTCTATTTGAAAGAACCGGACCCGAAGTCGATCCTGTCCCGCTCTGAAAAAATGCAGAAACTGAAGGACATCGTGGAAACCGCCCTAGAATCTGGCGAAGCCTGCCTGATCTTTACCCAGTATATCTCAATGGGCGAGATGATCCAGGAAGTGATGAAGGAAGAATTCGATGTGAATGTCCCGTTCCTGAACGGAAGCACGGCTAAAGGAAAACGGGATGAACTCGTCGAGAAATTCCAAAACGGCGACTTCCCTGTCTTCCTTCTGTCACTGAAAGCAGGCGGTACCGGTCTGAACCTGACCGCTGCCAACCACGTCGTCCACTACGACCGCTGGTGGAACCCGGCCGTCGAGAACCAGGCCACCGACCGTGCCTACCGGATCGGCCAGAAACGTTTCGTTCACGTGCACAAGCTCGTTTCATCAGGCACCCTTGAAGAAAAAATCGATGCCATGCTCATGAAAAAGCAGGCTCTGAACGACGAAATCATCCGCAGTGACCAGTGGGTGACGGAATTGTCGGATCAGGATCTGGAATCGTTGCTGGTGTTGGAATAGATGTTGTTGTTGCCTCTTTCCTTTTATGGGAAAGGGGTTTTTTTGAGGAGTTATTAACTATCAAATGGTTATATTTGGAAAAATACGCAATAATTGAAATAATGACGCAATTAACAATGGAAATGACGCAATTAATTTGAAAATGACGCAATCACTCAAGAAAATGACGCAATTAATCTCATAGCGAATCACCACACACTCATACAGCCCAATTTCTCATAAAATAAATGCCTGAAACCGGTTCAAACTAGGGATTCCCTCCCCCAGTTTCTTAGTATCTCTCAAATTCGTCTCATTACATGCCAAAACCTGTACAAACCCACCTCCTCTATTAATCTAAAACGATATCACGTCTTCTAATTTTCTTTTTTTCAATTATAATTACACAAAATGATTCACCATACCAAATAAAAAAAACACCAGCCTCCCCTCAAGGAAACCGGCTCAATATGAAGACAAAAAGGGGAATATTTCACTTACTAACCGCTATACATATTTATGTCTAATGAGGCAAATCAGGGGCATCGTGCGGGTGACCATTGGAATTTGAGACAGAGTACTTATAGGTTGGATTGACGCTTATGGAAAGAAATCTGGTTGAGGGTTATAAAAGATCAAGATGAGGTTTTCAAAACCGGGTTTGGATATTCGTATCCTTGTTCAAGGGCGGTTACCCGTTGAGATAAGTAGAAGTTTTCGACATTGACTCTTGCTACTTTTTTAATGAGATCTTCCGTCATTTTTTCCAGTCGATCGATTCTTTGTTCAAGTTCTTGCAGTGTGACCAAAACTCCATCTCCCTTTTAAAAAATTAGAACGGCAATTCGATTGGTTCTTTCTTGCTCGGTTCAGGTGTAACCGGGGATGCCTGCTTACTGTCCAGGAAACGGACGTTTTCAGCGACGACTTCGGTGATATACGTCCGCTTCCCTTGATCGTTTTCAAAGTAACGTGTTTGGATGCGGCCGGTCACCCCAACGACGGAACCCTTCCTGCAGTACTTTTCCGTATTGTCCGCTGCACGGTTCCACATCGTACAGAGTACAAAGTCGGCATCAGTTTGGCCTTGCTGATTCTTATAAGGCCGGTTCACGGCAATCGTCACGCTAAGTACTGATTTTCCCTCCGTTGTTTTTCTCGCTTCCGGATCTTTCGTCAGTCTTCCCACCAGGGTCACTTGGTTGATCACTTGGGTTCATCTCCTCCTTTCTGTTAAGGTGATCTCATCTTACTTCTATGTGCAAATCTTGTAAAATCGTGAATTTCCGAAATTAGAGGTAAAAACGGCTTGAATTTCGGAAATTCGCCTAGGGAGATTTTCCTCTTTTTCATTAAAATCATGGTCAAAAACACAAAATTGCATCTTTCGTCATTTTTTTCATTTATAAATGTATTAGGGAAACAAATCCCCCCTGTGATATAATTTGATAAAACCTTTAAATGGGAGATGTTCGTTCATGAAAACCTTTAAAGTGATTTCCCTTCAAGTAGTGGAGAACGAGGAACTGCATGACTTCGAGCTTGTGGACGGTCTGATCATCAATAAAGAAGACGGTCAGAAAACATGGCTTGTCGAAACGTATATGTCGAATGAATACATCGAATTTTTCCAAAAGGCTCAGCAAAGCAAAGAAGACTTGGAAATCCAGGTCGTGATTTCCCATGCAGCCAATGATCCTGCTGCCTTCATGACATCCATCCGTTGTATCAAAGAAATGGATAAACATATCAGCATTATGTTTGAAGGAAAATTGAAGAAACAACGGAATGAATATGCGGAGATACTGCTTGATGACTTAGTCCAGAAAGGGTACTCCGGGGATGAACTCGTTCGTGAGTTCCGTGAGAAGATGGTATCTAAGCCGAGGATTCCGGCAACGGCAAAGCCGAGCATTTAATAATACGAATATATGTAATTTCTTGTCGAATTATTTATGATATAATTATATTTAATATTGTGACTTCAAACATGAAGTCTTTAGGTAGGTGTCCCTGATGATTGGAGAGAGAGTTAAGAAATACAGACAAGAAAAAAGAATGTCCATGACGGAGCTCGCTGAAAAAGCAGGCGTAGCTAAGTCATATTTGAGTTCAATTGAACGTAACCTTCAACAAAACCCTTCCATTCAGTTTCTGGAGAAAGTTTCAGCGGCTTTAGGAATTCCTATGGATGCTCTATTATACGATCAACCCGAGGATCAAAACATTGATCACGAATGGATGAAGATTGCAGAAGAAGCAATGGATTCTGGAATCACCAAGGAACAGTTCCGGGAGTTCATTGAATTTAATAAATGGAAATTAGGCAATAAATAAAGTCTTGCGAAGAGTTCGCAAGACTTTATTTATATTACATTATTTTATATCCGGCCTTTACTTCCTGGGATTGCTTTTGTAAATACTCCCTGATTTGTTGCTTAGATATTCCTGCTTCCAAGGCTTCTTTCACTAGCTCAACCCATTCTTGGTCCAATTCTCTATTCCCCAAATTGTTTCCCTCCTAAAATACAGTAAACGTATTCCAGGCAATCCAGCCGCCATCGTATTAATATGCGTTTCAAATTCACGTTGATGTCTTTCATATGTAGTCTTCCAGGAAATTGATTTACTATTAATACTTTAGACCTGTGACTTTGCGTCCCCATTTTTCAATGGGTTTGCCTTTTTCTGCCCTCACTCTTCATCGCTTTTCGTTATATCAATAGTACCATCTTTTTTCAAAATTTTTTGTCTATTCAAAGAAAATTTTTACACTTTTTTCCTACAAGTGAATGCTTTATTCGACATTATCCAAGTTTATTACTAAATAAATTGTTGTATTCTTTAAAAGCATAAAGATATTTGTCGAAATTCAAAGATATTTATTGTTCATATTCTTTTCATAAGCTTCTAACTTTTTTCGGAGTGGGATAAAATCACTATGCCTTAAGAAGGGCGTATAAAATGGTGCTTCAGTTAAGTCATGACCGCAAGATGGGCAAATCCAATCACCTGTTTCAGTGCTACTGAATGAAGAGCGAGTACATCGATTGCAAACTTTTTTATACATTTATCCACCTCTCTAATGTTATGATCACTTCGTTCTTATTAATATATTCATTTTGTTCTGTATAAAGAACTTTATAAATTAACTATAGTCTAATTTCCATAAAAATGAAAGTCTGGATTTTTTATTTTTATAAAAAAACAGAGGCAACTCATAGTCGCCTCTGTCTTACCCCATTACTCGTCCTTATTATCCTTATCCTTCATATCAATATCATCTTCTACAGCGTCTTCTTCAGGTGTGTTGTTATCCTTCGCTGCATCTTTGTCGCCTTGCTTGTTCTTGTCTTCTGACTCAGGGTAGTTCTCTTCATTCATGTCCCCGTTGTCGTTCATATCGTTATTCTCATCCATGTTGTCGTTTTCTTCCACTGGTGCTTCGTCTTCCGGAGGAGGCTCCTGGTTGGCGTTACATCCTACAAGAAGGAAAGCGGCAAGTGCAGATCCACCAAGGATCGATAGTAACTTTTTGCTCATGATGTATGACTCCTTTCTATGTTGGTTAATGTAAGACCGTTACGTTGGTCTTTTGTTAGCTTTCCCGGAAAATGAATTAACTTGCATATGGAATCATTTTTTCAAGGTAAAAAAAGCCGGATTTGACGTGAAATGAATCACATCAAACCCGGCCGCATTATACCTGATTACTCTTGCTTATCCCCAAGAGCAAACATCATCTCTAATTCACAAGCAACTTCACCATCAACGGTTGCAACACCTTTTCCTTTACCGATCGGTCCTTTAAAGCGGATCATTTCCACTTCAAGTCGGAGCTGATCACCAGGCTTTATCTGACGCTTGAAACGGCATTTGTCAATGCCCGTGAAGAACGCCAGACGTCCACGGTTATCCTCGACCTTCAGCATCGCCACAGCTCCGACCTGAGCCAGCGCCTCGACAATCAGCACGCCCGGCATCACAGGGTAATCAGGAAAGTGACCATTGAAGAACTCCTCATTCGCCGTCACATTCTTGATCCCGACCGCTTTCTTGCCTTCCTCCACCTCTAAAATCCGATCCACCAGCAAAAACGGATAACGATGGGGAATAATCTCTTTAATCTCATTAATATCAAGCATAAATAATTCCTCCTACCAATATGTATGTACACCTTATTGTACAGAAACTGTGGTTGTAATAGCAACAGGATGGGAGGGACGGACCTCGAAATCCGCCCTAATCCCCCAAGGAAATCCCTTTATATCAACATTTCTCCTCAAAAAAGGCATCAAATTCGAGGTCCGTCCCTCCCAACTCCAAATTTGCAACGATATCTACGTAAAAAAAGGGACGGACCTCGAATCACAAGCTCCATCCGCAACGAAACCCTGTTATATCAAGGTTCACTGTCGTAAAAGCTAACGATTTCGAGGTCCGTCCCTCAAAAATTATTTCTTCATTACGATATCAATGATATGCTGCCAGGTTTCTGCTTTGAAGACGTCGGCAGCGTTGCCGTTGCCGATGCCAGCGAAGCCGATGACGGCACCGAGGACGAGGCTTCCTGCAAGAAGAAGGATGAACAGAAGGATTCTGAGCCAGATGGGAAGCATGCGAACACGCACCCAGCGTGATGGCTTAGTTTCGTCCTTTTGCTTTGCCTTTTTTTCTGTTTTTACTGATTCTCTTGTCACTTTTTCTTGCAGTAGCTCTTTTTCACTCATAGCATTTAACTCCTTTTAGCGTATCCCATTTACAAGGCCCATCATTTGATCTGCAAGGGAGATCGATCGCGCCTGGAATTGATATGATCGTTGAACACTCAGCATGTCCGTCATTTCTTTACTGATATCCACGTTCGATCCTTCTAACGAATTCTGAACCATGGAAATATCAGATCGTGCTCCACCCGTGACGTTGGTCACCACTTCATCTTCCGTGACGCCTAGTTCATCCAGGTTGTCTGCAAAACCTAACAGGTTCCCGCCAAATTGCTCCAGAAATTGAGATTTTTCAACGGTCACAACGCCGAGGTTAAATCGTTCTTCTCCCCCACCGGCACCTGTAACGGTCAGAACCCCGTTATCACCAAGCTGAAAGGAAGAGGCATCCTCAGAAAACGTAATATAGTTATCATTCTCATCCAGTACCGGCAGCCCGCTTCCGTTCACGAGCATCATTTCCCCGTTCCCGGTAGGACTCGCAGAGAATGCTCCGTCCCTCGTGTAGCGTACGGCACTCGAGTCTTCATCAGCCGCCAGCACCTTGAAGAACTGACGGTCGCTGGTCAACGCGAAGTCCAGAGAGCGGCCTGTAGCTTTCAACGACCCCTGATTCAGGATCAGCTGCGCCTGTGAAAGTTTGGCACCGTTCCCTTCCCTGACTCCAAGAGGGGTTAACCTGCCTGTTTCGAACTTGTCTACGCTCTGATTTTTCACCTGTTGCACAAGCATCTCGGAGAAAGTTGCATCCCTGCGCTTGTATCCATTTGTATCTGCGTTCGAAAGATTATGACCAATCATATCCATCTGTTTCTGCAATTGGCCTAATGTGTTGGTTGCTGTAATCATCGTCCGATTCATGACACGTTCTCCCCTATTATAAGGTATTCAGTGACGAAATTCATTTACAATACTTGCTATCCGTTGACCCTGCCGATTTCGTTGGCTGCCTTTTCCATACTCCGGTCATACGCCTGAAGCACTTTCTGATTGGCTTCGAAAGCCCGGTACGCCGACATCATGTCGGTCATCGTACGGGAAGCATCGACATTGGATCGCTCCAGAAAGCCCTGCTTGGCAGCAAAAGAAACATTCTCTTCTTCATACGCGTCCGGAAGAACTGCAGTACCTTCTGTGGCAAACAGCCCATCTCCCTGCTTGACTAACAGGTTCGGGTTATCCGAGTAACCTACTCCCAATGTTGCGACGGCATTCCCATCCACGACAATCTGACCATTTTCCCCGACCGTGAACTGATCGCTTGCCAGTTGAATCCGGTCACCATTTTCATCCAGCATATAAAAACCGCTGTTCGTGGTGAGGAAACCGTTGCCGTTCACTGTCAGATTTCCGTTTCGCGTATAGCGTGGTGATCCATCCGTTCCTTCCACCGTCAGGAACACCGATCCACGGATTCCTGTCTCTTCATCAACAGGCATGGAACCATCCAGAAGCGCCACATCCAAGCCGCGACCCGTTTCCTGAAGATCACCCTGCACAAAGGAAGGGATCGTTTCCTGCATATACACACCTGTATTGAGTGCCCCCACTCTTTGATTAAAAGGAAGCGACAGCTTTTTTTCAGTCGGGATCGATGTGGAATCCATCCTATCCATCAGCATTTCAGGAAACGCCCGCATCGAAGCCTGATCCGCTTTGTAGCCCGGTGTATTGGCATTCGACATATTGTTCGTCAGCATCTCGGTCTTCCGCTGTTGAGAAAGCATGCCGGATGCTACTGTATAAAATCCTCTAAACATCTACTTTCACCTCTTAACCGTTATATCGGATCAATGGCGCATGGGTTTTACCCGATTCTTCTTCTCGAAATCTTATCGATATTCTCAAGCATCAATCCCGTTCCGATTGCTACACAATCCATCGGGTTCTCCGCAATCAATACCGGTACTTTCAGTTCTTCTGCAAGAAGCGTATCCATTCCGTGAAGAAGGGCTCCACCACCTGTTAAAATAACTCCGCGGTCAATAATGTCCGCTGATAATTCCGGCGGCGTCTTCTCAAGGACATTTTTCGCTGCCTGTACGATGACCGCCACTGACTCACGAAGAGCCCCTTCGATTTCCTTCGATGTCACAGTGATCGTACGTGGAAGTCCTGATACCATATCACGTCCGCGGATGCTCATTTCCTTGCGATCTTCGTCAAGTGTTTCAGAGAATACCGTCCCGATATTCACCTTGATATCTTCAGCTGTACGCTCCCCGATCAGAAGCTTGTACTCTTTTTTAATATAATTCAGAATTTCGTGGTCAAATTTATCCCCGGCCATTTTGATGGACTGACTCGTCACGATGTCACCCATGGAAAGAACCGCTACATCCGTTGTTCCTCCACCGATATCCACGACCATGTTTCCAGTCGGATTGAAGATGTCCATCCCGGCACCGATCGCCGCCACTTTAGGCTCTTCCTCAAGATAAATCTTCTTCCCGCCACTCTTTTCAGCCGCTTCCCTGATCGCCTTTTGCTCAACGCTCGTGATGTTCGTCGGGCAGCAAATCAAAATGCGCGGTTTCGAAAGGAATCCTTTTACATTGAGTTTATTGATGAAATGTTTCAGCATCGCTTCTGTCACATCAAAGTCTGCGATGACTCCATCTTTCAGCGGGCGAGTCGCCACAATATTTCCAGGAGTACGTCCAACCATGCGGCGCGCTTCCTCACCTACAGCTAGTACCTTACCCGTATTCTTATCCAGTGCCACGACGGATGGCTCATTCAAGACAATCCCTTTTCCTTTAACATGAATCAATACATTAGCCGTACCAAGGTCAATCCCAATATCTTTCGCGAACATCTTATGTTTCTCCCTTCTACTTTTACAATTTCAACATTGTATTTCATCTATGGTTTCATCTTTATGTCATTACGCAAAAACGTTAAGGTAAAACTTTCACCTAATTAACTATTTTACCATAAATATGTCGAGTGGCGATATTCTTTGTCAAAAAAATGTATTGATATTGTTATTATTTTGGGAAAAGATAGGTGTTTTAGAGAGGGATATTACAGGAGTATTAAATTTGGTTGTTGGTGGGGGGATTTTGGGGTTCAGCTGCTGAATAGTTAAGTGATTTCACCTGCTGATTTTTTCTGGTTTTTTGACAGGTGAATTTCATCTTGAAATCAGCAGTCAAAAATCAGTCGGATGCATAAATTGTACCTGGTACATTCATGGTTTTTTGTACCTGGTACATCCACGGTTCTTTGTACCTGGTACAACAACTTCTTCTTGTACCTGGTACACTTTTAACCATTTGTACCTGGTACAACAACACAGGGTACACCAAACAACCACTCACCCAAACACAAAAACACACCAAGCACAACCCATCATTCTGGGGCTTGGCGTATTTGTGTTAACTGTGGAGCTCTTCTTTTTTGTACTTCTGCTTGGTTGCCTCTCCACCTCGTAGATGCCGGATTGATTTATGGTAATCAAGTATGGTTTTGACTTCATTTGCGAGATCCGGATTGATTTCTGGCAGTCGTTCCGTTAAATCTTTATGGACAGTACTTTTGGACACGCCAAACTCCTTCGCAATTACACGAACAGTTTTTTTCGTCTCCACGATATACTTACCAATCTTGATTGTTCTCTCTTTGATGTAATCGTGCACACCACTCGACCTCCCTAAATTGGATGTGAGAAGTGTGAAATGAGACTCGCTTTCGCATCAATGATATAGTATAGACCCCTTGCTCATGGGCAAGCGGCAGAAAGCCTTATTTAGGACGGCAGCTTCCTGATGTTACAACGTATAAACAACTTATTCAGCTAATGATCAATGGTGTAATGACGATTCCTCACCTCAAACACTCTCTTTTTGATAGGTTTGTTTCATTTTATTAGCTTGTGCCCACATATATGCACAAAAAACACAATAAGGACAAGGTTTCGATTGAATTTTCTGAAAAATGACTGTGAGGGACGGACCTCTACATGGTTAAATGGACCCGAATTCCTGACATGACGAATGATCCGATGCCATTCGACATCATCTGTATCATTTCCCCTTCCCTCACTATTTCCTGAGAAATGAGTCGATGAATCTGTGAAAATGTCTGATTTTCTCTGTTCAAAGGAAAAATCTGTACCGGGATTCCCAGAACGGATTTACTTGAGGTGCAAAACGGTTATAGCAATCACATACACTGCCAGAGCATAATCTACAGTTTATATCACAATCAAAAAGGCTTAGAGATGCAAATATCCCTAAGCCTTTTTCGAATTTTCTTCTATACATGTTCAATAGATGCTAAAGCCAGTTTGATAAATAAGCGGAGGAATTCCGCTTATTTATCAAATAGAACTGAAAATATCTTAAATAGCCTGAAAGATTCCGGCTATTTACTCGATAAACGTAAAAATGCTCCATTTTGCTTTGCTTAACCGGAATAACTCCGCTTATATCCCGAACAAAGCTCCATTCTTAAACTCTTAACCGGAAAATTTCCGCTTATTTTTAATATTACGCCCCTCTAAGGCTTCTATCCATCATGCTTTAAAATCAACCTCATCATCCACCCAGACTTCCCCGTCTTTAAAGGTCATCTGTTCCGGATATCGAAGGTCCATTACTTCTTCCTGGATCTTCTGTGAAGGTGCCTTCGTCATGAGGGACACGACGATATTTGCAATGGCCGCTGAGGCTGCCCCGAACACACCTGCTCCTGTGTCAATGATTCCGAACAGGGTAATGCCTGATCGCGCCAGAAAGATGTAGGTGAGAGTCACCGCCAGCCCCACAAGCATCCCTGCGATCACCCCCTGGGCATTGGAGCGCTTCCACCAGACTCCAAGTAAGAGGGCCGGGAAGAACGTCCCTGACGCCAGGGCGAAGGCCCAGGCGACGATTTGGGTGATGACCCCTGGAGGATTCAGCGCCACCACTCCGGCCAGGACAGTAGCCACAACAATCGACCAGCGTGCAACCGCCAGACGATTCCGCTCGGTCGCATTCGGTTTGAATACGCGGTAGTAAATATCGTGTGCAAAGGAAGACGAAATCGCGATCATCAATCCGCCTGCCGTCGATAACGCCGCTGCCATGGCACCTGCCGCCACGAGCCCAATGACGAATACGCCAAGGTTCGCGATCTCCGGTGTCGCCATGACGACGATATCATTCGAAATGATGATTTCCTTCCATTGGAGGATCCCGTCTCCATTCGCATCAGCCACCTGCAGTTTCCCCGTGTCGACCCATGAGGCCGTCCAGGCAGGCAAATCACTGATTTTGCTTCCCGCTACTTTTGTCATCAAAATAAACCGGGAGAAGGCTGCATAAGCTGGCGCTGATAGATAAAGAAGCCCGATGAAAAGGAGTGCCCACGCACCTGACCAGCGCGCCGCCTTCATCGTGGAAACGGTATAGAACCGGACGATGACATGGGGAAGCCCGGCGGTACCGGCCATCAGTGTGAACATGAGGGCCATGAACTGCCACTTCGTCCCGTTTGTAAAAGGAGCGAAGTATTCCGACACACCGAGCTCACGGTCGAGTTCACCGATTTTCCCGACCAGCTCCCCGTAAGAGATCCACGGAGCAGGGTTTCCTGTTATTTGCAGGGACATGAAGATGACCGGGATCAAGTACGCAATGATCAATACGATATACTGAGCTACCTGAGTCCACGTGATCCCCTTCATGCCGCCGAACGCAGCGTAAAAGGCAATGAGGACGACCCCGATCATCGTTCCGACCTTGGCATCGATTTCAAATAGACGGCCGATGACCACACCCGAACCTGACAGTTGACCGATCGAGTACGTGAAACTGATAATAATCGTACAGATGGCGGCGATGACCCGGGCTGTGTGACTGTTATACCGGTCCCCGATGAATTCCGGCACGGTATACCGTCCATACTTCCTGAGCTGTGGTGCGAGGAGGAAGGTCAACAATAAATATCCGCCTGTCCACCCCATTATATAAGCAAGCCCGTCATAACCGAGAATCATGACAGTACCAGCCAGTCCAATGAACGATGCCGCACTCATCCAGTCAGCCCCGATCGCCATCCCGTTAAAGATCGGCGGCACCCCGCGACCGGCTACATAGAAATCCGATGTTGCTTTCGCTTTGTTATAAACCGCTATTCCGATATATAACGCAAAGGTCAACAGTATAATAGACGTCGATACGATAAACTGAGTATCCATTCATTCTTTCCCCCTATTTCTTCTCTATTTAATTTAATGATCCAGCGTTTTTCCGTAGCTAATCTGCTCATTCCGGCTTTCATCCAGACCATATTTCTTATCGATCACGTCACTCACCTTCGCATTCACGTAAAGCAAAACAATAAAAATGATGATCGATCCTTGAGCGCCCATGAAATAATGGAACGGAAATCCGTTAATGGTAAAGGTGGAGAAGCTTTCGGCAAACAGCACGATACCAAAGGAGGAAAGGAGCCAGATGACTAAATACAGTGCCATATATCGATTTTTTTCTTTAAAATACCGATCGGCTTTCGCTCTATCAATTTTCTTCATGTACGTAACCCCTTTTCAAGCTCATTATTTTAAACTGAAAATAAACTTCACTGTTTCAATAAACGGCACCGGGACAATGGCGATCTGCACAATAAAATAAATGAATAAAGACACGAATGGTATGGTCAGAAAGAATGCCCGCTTCTTTCTCAGGGCAAGGATGATGCACCCTCCTGTGATGAGTAAAAATAGACTGAAGTAGATCAACGTTTCACCTCCCGCTTTCCAAAGACTTAATTTTCTGAAATTTCACTCATGCCATCATTATCTTTACTGGAAAAAGCCTGGTCAATAAAGAAAAAACGACAACCGTGCGACATATGTTCCCCATTCATTTTTCTAAAATAAAGATATTTGAACATATGGTTAGATTGATTAATAGAATGACACTGGAAATGCTTTTCCAGTAAACCTTCCTCCCTGTCGAATTTCCAAGGAAATTTTTTTGGACAAGCAAAAAGGCTGACCGTTATTTCGGTCAGCCCTCATTTATAGGTGTTACTCTTCGTCTTTTACGTCAGCGCTGTCTTTGCTTTCTTGTTTCGGCTTGGCCTGGTCCTGTTTTTCTTCAGTGGACTTGTTTTCTTCAGCTGCGTCTTTTTCTTCCGTAGCTTTGTCCTCGGTAGCTTTGTTTTCGCTAGCTTGGTCTTCTACGGCATTTTCTTCAGCAGCTTCTGCATCCGGCTGGTCACCTGAAACTTTCTTGTCTTCAAGCTGTGCTTCTTGAAGAGTGGCAAGAGACTTATTGAAGTATTCCATTGGATTCACAGCAACATCCGCTTTACGGATTTCAAAGTGTACGTGAACGCCGGCCTCTTCATTGAATAAGCTCTTTCCTGATTTCGCAATGGCTTGTCCTTGATCGACTACATCTCCAACCGCGACTTCAAAATCTTTCACTGATTGATAACGAGTCACGATGCCTTTGCTGTGCTCGATTTCAATCGTATTACCAAGTAAGGAATCTTCCTGAACCTTTGTGACTGTACCGCTCATGGCAGCCAGAACATCGAATTCCTTCCCGTCTTTCGAGATGTCGACTCCTTGGTTCGGGTAGTACATGTTTCCATACACGACTAGGGCAGCTTCCTGTTCTTCAGCTGAAGCTTCAGTGTCGTAGAATTGTTTTTCGATCACTGTATCTTCAGGGCTTGAAACAGGCATTACAAAGTTTTCCAATGAACGATTGACTTCTTCTGCAGGCTGGTTGAACTCATTGTCAGTAGGAACTCCATCATAGCTGTAATCCTTGGCTTTCTCGTTTACATCATTTCCTGCCTGGTACCACAGAATCCCCGTGATAATGATTGCTGCACTTGCTAAATAGATTGCTGGGTATGCCCAACGTCTTTTCAAAAAGTTTTGAGAAGGTTGTTTCTTTTCTTCCTCTCTCATTTTCATCACCTCAGCAATCATTCTGAACAGAATTCTGAAAATATATACACATTGGCAAAAAAATTTTAATTTCTTATGTTTCGACAAAGTGGGGAGGAATATGTATGATCTATGGATTTTATTGAATTTTTTAAAAAGCGAATGCTGGTTGATTTCCGCTTCAGGTGCTCGCTTTCCGCGGGGCTGGCGGTGAGCCTCCTCGGGCTTTGCCCTCCGGGGTCTCACCTGTCCAGCGTTTCCCGCAGGAGTCGAGCACCTTCCGCTTCAATCAACTTTACTAGGATAAGTTTCTAATATAACTAAAATACGAAAAACTACATGTTAAGCAACATGTGACAAAATCTCGGATATTTCAATCTGACAGATTCCTGTAATCTCCCTGCATGGTACAATAATAAAAACAGAAAGGACGACTGGAATATGAAAACGTTACTTAAATATGTGCTGACGAATGCGCCTTTTCTTTATATGATACTGATTTGGATCATGTCGAGCAATCCCGATGATGCGGTGCTGCGGTTTCCTGATGATGGGATGGACCGGTTCATCAAGGAATCCCTCCACTTGGTTGAGTTCGGGATTTTATATGCATTGTTTGTCGTCGCACTGCTCGCACACGGAAGGCTTCGGTTCACATTGAATTTCACTGTTGCACTAGTAGCCATTTTTTACGGATTCATAGATGAGATCCATCAGTCCTTCGTACCGTACCGGTCTTCCACGATGATTGATGCCGCCAAGGATCTGATCGGGGTCACGGTCCTGTTTTGGATCGTAAACCGCACTTATTTCAGAAATCCGGATCACAGGTTGACGAAGGCGATGAAGAGGTTTGAAGCTTATGTAAAAAAGGATTGAGTACGGTCACCATGACCATACTCAATCCTTTTCTTATCTTTGTGCCGTCACCTTCTGCAGGAGTTTGCTGGACTCTGTTATTTTTACATCTTTATAATAATGGGTCACGATATCTTTATAATTCTTTCCTTCCTTCGCCATCCCATTTGCCCCGTATTGGCTCATTCCGACTCCGTGGCCGAACCCTTTTGTGGCAATGACGATATGGTCATCCTTCAAGTACCAGGTGAAGTCCGACGATCTGAGGCCCAATTTATCCCTGATCTCCCGCCCGGTGAATTCTTTCCCATTGATTTCTACTTTCGCCACCCTTTTGCCTTCGGTCCTTGATGTGATCGTTCCCACCGACCCGTCCTTAGGCAGTGTGACACCTAGCTTCTGTTTGAATTCATTGATCGGGATGATCTTTTGATCTTCAAACTTGGGTGATGCTTTGTCCCAAGGACTCTCCACACTCCGTAAATACGGGATATCATCTGTCCAGTATGCCTCTGAGTTTTCCGTATAGCCGTTACTTGTCGAGAAGAAGGCGGCCGTAATCGGTTTATCATCATATGTGAGAACTTTCCCCTTCGTTTCAAGGACCGCTTCTGAAATCTTCTTGATTTTCCAGTCGTAGTCGGAGCCCCATAGAGTGGCCAGTTCCTTTTGGTTTTTATAGACCTGATGGGATACCGTATCCGTCACATCGGCTCCCTTCGGCACAGAAGGGTCATCTGACAGAAGCTGATTGACCATATACGTCCTTGCTGCAAGGGCCTGTGCCTTCAATGCTTCCTTTTCAAAATCGGCCGGCATTTCACCCGCCACTACCCCTACGACATACTGCTCAAGGGGGAGCTTTTCGATGAGATCCTGACTGGATCGATACACCGCCACCTCGACCGAGTCTGCCAATTCTTCAACGGATAGTGAGTTTTTCAGTTTTTCGTCCAGGTTGGCCGTTTCCTTGTCTGATGAAAATGGGAGTACCAGCAGAGTAGGTACAATAAAGATGATGCTGATAAAGATTGAGAAGATGATCACTACGGGTTTCAACTGCTTCATGTTCGCGGCCTCCAATGAAAGATTAAATAGGAGAATGTCCTAGCACACTTCTCCACTCTCTTTCATATGTATGGTAGTGGACAAGCAATTATGAGTGTGAATTGGGAGAGTTTTGGGGTAGGGAATGATAGCGTGCAGGGGGACTTTGGTTTTTGAAAATAAATGGGGTGGTTTTGATAATAAAATGGGGTTTTTGAAAATAAGTGTGGTGCTTTTGAAAATATATACTGGTGACACCCGGATCTCGGTCTCTCAACTTCCGAATCCAGCCGTTTTCTTCTGAAATAGAGCCGTTCCCCTGTAAAATCCAGCCACTTTCCTGAAAAAAACGGCCGATTCCGAACATAATCCAGCCGAAACAATCATTAATCCAGTCGAATTACTTTTTTCACCAAATACCCGTCGCCCTCCACACCAAAAGCCCCAAACAAAAAAGGCAAGCCCTCCAAAAAGAGCTCACCTTTTTCACTATCTATTTACGCATCCTTGATCATGTCTTGCTGCTCAGAAACAGGAGTTTCTTCCGCTTCTTTCACACGCTCGATATCGGCACCAAGGCCTGCAAGCTTCTGATGGAAGTTCACATATCCACGATCTAAATGCTTCAGTTCTGTTACGCGAGTATAACCGTCTGCCACTAGACCAGCGATGGAAAGTGCTGCTGCAGCGCGAAGATCAGTTGCAGCCACTTCTGCCCCTTGAAGAGGTGTTGGTCCGTTCATGATGACAGAGCGTCCTTCGATCTTGATGTCTGCTCCCATGCGGCGGAATTCTTCCGCATGCATGAAACGATTTTCAAATACGGTTTCCGTGATGACGCTGGTACCGTCAGCTGCCAGAAGCAATGCCATCATTTGGGATTGCATATCTGTCGGGAAACCTGGATGAGGCATTGTTTTGATATCGACGGATTTCAGTTTCTCCGGTCCGATGACACGAAGACCTTCTTCTTCATCGATGATCGTAACGCCCATCTCTTCCATCTTCGCCACTAATGAAGATAGATGTTCAGGAATCGCACCTTTTATAAGGACATCACCTTGAGTGATCGCTGCAGCTACCATGAAGGTTCCTGCTTCGATACGGTCAGGGATGATGCTGTGCTCGACACCGTATAGGCGTTCAACACCTTCGATACGGATCGTGCCGGTTCCCGCACCTACCACGCTTCCTCCCATTTTGTTCAGGAAGTTCGCTAAGTCGACGATTTCAGGTTCTTTTGCTACGTTCTCAAGGATGGTTGTTCCTTCTGCAAGAACGGCTGCCATCATGATGTTTTCTGTTGCCCCAACACTTGGGAAGTCCAGATACACCTTGGCACCTTTCAGTCTTCCATCTACTTCAGCTTCGATGAAACCATTTCCTACCTTCACTTTGGCTCCCATTGCTTCAAAGCCTTTTAAGTGTTGGTCGATCGGTCTTGATCCAATCGCACAGCCACCAGGAAGAGCGACACGCGCTTTCCCCGTACGGCCTAAGAGTGAACCCATTACAAGAACAGATGCACGCATTTTACGTACATATTCGAATGGTGCTTCTACAAACAACTCTCTAGATGCATTCACGATGACTTCACCATTGTTAAACTCTACATCTGTATTTAAATGACGTAATACTTCATTAATCGTATATACATCGGAGAGTGGTGGTACATTTTTAATGACACTGTTTCCTTCACTTGCTAATAATGTAGCAGCGATGACTGGTAAAACGGCATTCTTTGCTCCTTCAACTTGCACTGTACCGCTTAAACGCTGACCGCCGCGGACGATAATTTTTTCCAAGAGTATTCCCCTCCGCGTCCAATTTCTCTATATTAATATTCAATAATTAGGATGGGTGTGCCAATCACAAAGGTTGTCTTAGCGCCCATTCCGCTTTTCCGTAGACCTAGTTGTATGTTCATATCATCATTTTTTGTTGGTATAGTCCGTGACATTTGTTGCGAGTAAGCTGAAATGGAATAAAAGTCTTCTTCTTTAAGTGATTCCAATTCTTTCGCGTCTAATTTCGACATTAGTTCGACAGCCTGATTCGACAAAACTTTCTCAAGCTTATCATTGAATTCGCCTTTTATACAAGAGAAAATCATAGGTTTAGAAGTGAAAATGATTTCCATATTTGGGATAAATTCAGACTTGATATGCTGCTTGGTCTTTTCTCCCAACGTTTTCTGATTTCCGCGCATTTCATACATAATGTACGATACCGAATGCCCGTTTGTGGGGGTATGCTGCAATTTAATGGTTTCTTCCCCGTGAGACGTCTGACGTTGTCCCACAACCACTACTCCTTCAGCTGACTTTTCTGTCACCCAGTCAAAATCAGAAAATGTTTCCTGCATAGTAGTACTATATTTGGCAAACCCTTTATTCGTGAAGCTTTTTTTGTTTTCTCTTGCATATAGAGACCATTCAGTTATCTGACCTTGAGAATGAACAATGGCTTGATCAAGCTTTTCAATGTCTAATAAATGCTTGGCTACGATAGTGTTGTTCCCATTAATGACAGGAAGAAAACCTAATCCAACCAAAAAGATTAAAATAATGTAAAAATACCGACCCATTTTTCATTCCTCCCCTTACTAAAAGTCTGTCCGAATAGGGGGAGAACATACTTGAAAATTGTCGTCATCTTTTTACAATTATTGAGCTTTCAAGCGAGTCTTATGAAAAGGGTTTCACTTTGAAACTTTTTCACAAAGGCACGAACACAAAATTAATCTTACTCAAAACAGTGCCCCTTGAAAACATGCTGGAAGGCCTATTTTTTGTCAGATCTCTACTTATTCAAAGAAAACCGGCAAGCTCTGAGACCATAGGTAATAATCCAGTAAAAAACGGCTGACGGCTGACCCGATTGCGACCGTTAGTAGGATATACAATAGTCTCCCTTGTGCGACTCGATTCTTCTTCAGGAGCTTGTCCAGCTGAATGGCTTGCAATGCCCAGAACGTAATCCCGAATACAAATAGATGCACAAGCATGCTGACAAGGGCCTGTTGACCAAAGCTTTCCACCACTCTTCTCACTCCTTCAAATGACCAAATTCGACACACATAGACCATTTTAACACATTATTCAGTAACTATATATGTATTTTGCAAATTTTTTGCAGAGGTCCGTCCCTCAACAAAACCACCCATTACTGAGGATTGTAATGGGTGGTTTCCATTAGGTACGTGAGGTGTACCGGGGAGGTGTTGGTTGGAGGTTCTATTTCTATTTCTATTTCTATTTCTTTTTCTTTTTCTTTTTGCCTGTTTGGCCTTTTTCCATGCATTCGTAGTAGTATCCCTGGCAGCCGCATTTTGCCTGTTTGCCCCGGCCCTTTTGTTTCTCTTTGCCGCCTTTGGCATCCTGCTGACCCATATCACCGATCATCCACTGATATTCGCCGTAGTTTTTACACTCCTGCTTCCCTTTTCCTTGTCCTTTTTTCGAACTCATTTTCCCATCCTCCTTTTGTCCTTTCCTATAGTCTACGCTCCCTTCCCCTCCCGCGTTTGGGTTGTCCCCGCCTAAATCAGAGCCTATTTTTTCATAAAGATTTTTTCGGAATAATTTCATAGGAACTTCCATTGCTCTGTCTATGTTTGAGTGCGATAGATGGTGATGGGAACGGCTTCGCTTTCCGGCGGACGAACGGCCAAGCCTCCTCAGCTTCGCTTCCGGGGTCTCGGCACGCCCGTTTTTTCCGCAGGAGTCTACGCCGTTCCCCTCACCATCTTGAAGAGATATCGTGACAGAGCTTACTAGCGTAATAAAACGAATAAATAGTTTCTTACTATTCAAGCTAAAATCCACCACTGAACACGTTGTTAATTACCTGTTTTTAGCTGTGCATGGAAGTAGATAAGTCCACCACCTATAAAGTTGATTGGAGTGGAAGGTGCTCGACTCCGACGGGAATAGCGGGAAAGTATGAAATGCGGAGGCGGCTTGCTCAGCCCCGACAAGCATAAGATGAATGGACTAAGAAGGCGACCTTTTGCCTTCTAGGGCCATTTAGCTTATGACCTCGAGGGGCTAGCCGCCGTAGCTGGGCAGTGAAACCCCACAGGGGAAAGCCCGCGGAGGCTCAACTCACGCCCCGCGGAAAGCGAGCACCTGCAGCGGAAATCAACCAACCACTATCCTCTTAATCGCAACAAAGCTTCCGTTTCCCCTGCCCATTTCCCTCCTAACGCCAACTAGTCCACTAAAAAGGGCGTCTGTAGTAGTACGACGTCACGGCATGTCACATATACATATAGTGAAAATGTTTATATACAACTGGAGGGAACAGGTATGAATAAAGAATTAATGTCTTCGCTAGTCGGGAAGGTTGTCAAGGTGAATCGCGGCGGTCCTGAATCGCGTACCGGAAAGCTTCTTTATGGAGGGGACGATCATTTCGCTCTTTTAACAGAAAAAGATGGAGTGATTTACTACAACACTTCCCATGTTAAGAGCATCTCCCAAAACATTAAATCCGGTCTGCCGTTTAATGTGGAGGAGCTTTCTGAAGAAGGTCTGGAGTTTATGAAGGAAGACACGTTTGGAGCTTTACTCACCAGCTTGAAATATCAATGGGTGAGCATCAACCGCGGTGGTCCTGAGAAACTCGAGGGAATACTTGAGAATTCGAATGATGAATTCGTCACACTCGTATTGAATGAAGAGGTTGTCCGCCTGGCTGCATTCCATGTCAAAAGCATCAGCTACGGCGTGAAGGCTAAAAAAGCAGAGAAAACGGAAGAAGAGAAGTAATCTTCTATATCAAGAAAGGAGAATCATGAATGAGTAATTTCACCGATTCATTAAAGGGATTAACAGGTTATCAGGTCAATATCATTCTCAATGACGGTACAAAACTGTCAGGTCAATTAGCGGAGGTCAGTACGGATTATCTGACGGTCTACTCCAGTCAAAACGAAACATTATATTACCCGATTTCACAAATCCAGGCAGTCACGAAGAATTCCAAGGATGTAGAAGCGTTGCCTATTACGGACGACCACCTGAAGGGTGAAAAAATGTCCGATGTTTTGTCCCAGAGCTTACTCAGCTGGGTGACGATCAATGGATCCGGAAAGGCTTCCTACTCAGGGATCCTTTCAGCCGTGGAAGAAGACCACATCGTGTTGACCCAGGGGAAGGACAGGGTGTATCTGCAGCATGCCTCCGTTCTGAACATTTATGACGGAACAAAGAAAACGACTTCGGATAGTCAAGACAACTCATCCAGTAAAGATAGTTCCTCACAGAAACAAGACTCTTCAAAGAACCAGGAATCATCCAACAAGAGCAATTCAAACCAAAAATCATCACAGCAACGTTCTAAAAACCAATCTTCTACAAAATCCTCCTCTAAAAATACGAAGAAAAAACAACAGCCTGCTTTCTATTACGATGAACTTGAAGGGGCAAAATCCCCTTCCTCAAAAAAGAGAACCTCCAAGTAAAGACGGCAGAATCTGAGTAAAAGTTGGTCATAACGGATGAACAGGCTAATGATATTCATGAAAAATCTCAGCATCCTCCTGATTGATTGTTGCAGTTGAAGAAGATGCTGGGGTGATTCATAAAGGATTGCGATTTGAAAGGAGGAATGATCATGTTCTTGATCATCTATTTTGTACTTTTGGGAAGTATCTTTCATCTTCTTTTTATTAAACCCGCTATTTCTAAAAAGGTGGACAAACATCCACTCTTTGAGCATTTAGATGCTTCGCCTTCTTCTATCACAAATGAGGCGAAATCACATGCCCGATAATATGTTTTGGTTTATGACGATCATTTTCTCCCTTACCATCATCGTCATGTTATGGAGACCGTTCGGGATCAATGAAACCATCCCTACATCCATCGGGGCTGCCATCGTTCTTCTTATAGGAATCGTTCCCTTCAGCGATGTGTTTACCATCGTGGATATTGTGAGCGGGGCGGCTCTTACCATATTATCGACGATTATGATGTCCATCGTCCTTGAGAGTATTGGTTTCTTCCGGGTGGTGGCCGTGAATATCGTCAACAGGTCGAGGGGGTCGGGGCTCAGGCTGTATATCTATGTGATGATATTATGTTTTATGATGACCATGTTCTTTAATAACGACGGCAGCATCCTCATCACCACTCCGATCATCATCCATATGACTTCCCTATTGAAGCTCAAGAACCATCAGAAAATCCCCTATCTTCTATCAGGTGCCCTTATTGCCACTGCAGCCAGTGCGCCCATCGCCGTCAGCAATATTTCAAATCTCATAGCCCTGAAAATCGTCGGTCTCACCTTGCAGGACTACGTTCAGATGATGTTTGTGCCTTCCATGGTCGCCATCCTCGTCATCGCTTATCTGCTCTACCTCTACTTCCGCAAATCAATCCCGAAAAGAATCCTGGATGTCTCGATCAATTGGAAAAAAGATGCCCAAGCCTACTCTTACTCCCATCCTCTTTCCTCGAATGAGCAGAAGAAAGAAATCGATTTTACCCTGATCAAGTATTGTTTGCTGATCGTCGTTCTCACCCGGGCCGCCTTTTTTGCCCTGACCCCTTTTGGCGTACCACTTGAAATCATCGGTATGGTCGGGGCCGTGTTCATAATCTTCCTCAGGTACATCCGGACCAGGATGGGGGTCGTGGATATTATCCGAAAGACGCCTTGGCATGTTCTATTGTTCGCTTTCAATATGTACGTGCTGGTGTATGGATTGAAAAATGTCGGGTTAAGCGACTTCATCGTTGATCAATTCAGGGATCATATTGTCGGACAGCCCTTCAATGCCAGTATCTTGATGGGAATTTTTCTTACCGTGATTTCCAATCTCTTTAACAATCTGCCGGCTGTGATGATCGGCACCTTATCCATTACGGAGATGGGACTGGACCCCCACATTTTGCAGATCGCTTATTTAGCCAACGTGATGGGGAGTGACATTGGTGCTTTATTGACACCAGTGGGCACGCTTGCCACATTGATCTGGATGTTCATCTTAAAGACCCACGGAATCACCATTTCCTGGAGCCGCTATCTGAGGGTGACCATATTCGTTGTCCCAGTCAGCCTATTAGTCGGATTATACAGTTTGTACCTTTGGATAGAGTGGTTATTTTAAACTAGGAAGGAGTGTCAAAGCTTATGAAAAATGTTTATTCTGCATTTACCGGTGAAGCAGTCATCATCGAACTGACCGGAAAAAAAACCATTAATGGATATTTGATCGAGGTGGGCAGCGAGGTCCTGATCGTCTATAACGGAGTCGACTATATTTATATCTCCACTTCTCATATTAAAAACATGTCGGTTGTATCGAAAGACTCCATCGGGATCGATGAACCGTCTGTGAGTCCACAGCTCGAACAGGAAGATCAATTATCCCTGCGAAAAATCCTGACCACGGCCAAGGGGGTATTCCTAGAAATCTACACAACGGGCAATCAGCCGATACACGGTTATATAACAGGGATCATGAACAATTACTTCGCATTCTACTCCCCCGTTTACAAAACGATGTTCATCTCCCTGCAACATTTAAAATGGCTCATCCCCTATTCTACCAATCTTTCTCCCTACCGCTTGAGCAAGGAAAATCTGCCTGTTAATCCGTCGAACTCCATCACACTGGCCAGAAGCTTCGAGGTTCAACTTGAAAAATTGAGCGGTCACCTCGTAGTCTTGAACCTTGGAGTCCAGGAAGAAATGATAGGCAAGATCGAGAGAGTGTCAGATAATATCATGGAATTGATCACAGCCAAGGGCGAATCGACCTACTTGAATATGCAGCATATTCAAACCGTCCATTTGCCATAAAAAAAAGAAACCACCTCTCCAAAGGAAAGGTGGTTTCTTCGTTATTAGAAATTACGTTCGGAAACGTTAATTCTGTTCATGGCACGCTTCAGAGCGAGTTCGGCACGACGGAAGTCTACGTCGTCCTGTTGTGCCTGCATGCGGTCTTCAGCACGGCCTTTTGCTTCTTTCGCGCGTTGTACATCGATAGCTTCTGCTGTTTCAGCAGACTGTGCTAGAATTGTCACTTGTTCAGGACGTACTTCTAAGAATCCGCCACTGACAGCTACAAGCTCAGTGTTGCCACCTTTTTTCAGGCGAACCGCACCGATTTGTAGTGGAGCAACCATCGGAATGTGTCCAGGTAAGATTCCAAGCTCACCGCTTTGAGCTTTCGTGCTCACCATTTCCACTTCTGAATCGTACACTGGGCCATCGGGAGTGACAATATTGACTTTTAATGTCTTCATTTTCTTCCCTCCTGGTCCCTAATTATACCTCTACGCCCATTTCTTTAGCTGCAGCCAGTACGTCCTCGATCGGACCTACAAGACGGAATGCATCTTCTGGAATGTGGTCGTATTTACCTGCAAGAATATCAACGAAGCCTTTAACTGTGTCCTTCACTTCTACGTAAGAACCTTTTTGGCCGGTGAACTGTTCTGCAACGTGGAAGTTTTGAGATAAGAAGAACTGTACGCGGCGTGCGCGTTGTACTGTCAGCTTATCATCATCAGAAAGCTCATCCATACCAAGGATCGCGATGATATCTTGAAGTTCTTTATACCGCTGTAACGTCTGTTGAACGTTACGTGCAACATTGTAGTGTTCTTCTCCAACGATCTCTGGAGAAAGAGCACGGGAAGTCGATGCCAATGGATCTACCGCAGGATAGATACCCATTTCAGAAAGCTTACGCTCAAGGTTCGTTGTTGCATCCAAGTGAGCGAAAGTTGTTGCAGGAGCCGGATCCGTGTAGTCATCGGCAGGTACATAGATCGCTTGGATCGATGTTACAGAACCTACGTTTGTTGACGTGATACGCTCTTGCAGTTGACCCATTTCAGTCGCAAGTGTCGGCTGGTAACCAACGGCAGATGGCATACGGCCTAGTAGGGCAGAAACCTCTGAACCTGCTTGTGTGAAACGGAAGATATTATCGATGAACAGAAGTACGTCTTGACCTTGCTCATCACGGAAGTATTCAGCCATTGTAAGACCCGTCAAGGCAACACGCATACGCGCACCAGGCGGCTCGTTCATTTGTCCGAATACCATCGCTGTTTTCTTGATAACGCCAGAATCGCTCATCTCGTGGTAAAGGTCATTTCCTTCACGAGTACGCTCTCCAACACCGGCGAATACAGAGATACCACCGTGCTCTTGGGCGATGTTATTGATAAGCTCCTGGATTAATACGGTTTTACCAACACCGGCACCACCGAATAGACCGATCTTACCACCCTTGATGTATGGAGCAAGTAAGTCTACTACTTTGATACCTGTTTCAAGAATCTCAACTTCTGTAGAAAGTTGATCGAATGTAGGTGCCTGTCTGTGAATCGGATCACGACGGATACCTGCTGCTAGAGGCTCGTCTAAATCGATTGATTCACCCAGAACGTTGAATACACGACCTAACGTTACATCCCCTACTGGTACAGAGATTGGTGCTCCTGTATCGAGTACTTCGGCTCCACGTTGTAAACCATCCGTAGATGCCATTGCGATCGTACGTACAGAATCATCACCTAGGTGAAGGGCAACCTCTAATGTAAGTTCAGCTCTATCTGCAATTTGGATCTTTAAAGAGTTGTAGATATCAGGAAGTTGCCCGCTGGCGAACTTGACGTCAACAACTGGACCCATTACTTGAAGAACGTGTCCTTTGTTCATCTCTTTCCCTCCTAACTAGCTTTTGACAAAAACTTTATGAAGTATAAACGGTTTAAATACCGTTAATGTTCTATTCGAGTGCCGCTGCCCCGCCGACGATCTCCGTGATTTCCTGAGTGATCGCTGCTTGACGCGCACGGTTAAATTTCAGTGTAAGGTCACCGATGATTTCTTTTGCATTATCGGTTGCATTTCTCATCGCTGTCATACGGGCGGCGTGCTCACTTGCTTTCCCGTCAAGGAGAGCCCCGAAAATCAGGCTTTCAGCGTATTGAGGAAGCAATACCTCAAGGATTTCCTCTGCAGAAGGCTCGAATTCATATGAAGCAAGCTTTCCTGAAGGAGTCAGATCCGTTAATGGTAACACTTTTTTCTCCGTAACATCCTGTTGGATCGCACTTACATAGTGGTTGTAGAACATATACAGTTCATCGTATGCCTCTGCAGAGAACATACCCACCGCTTTGTTTGCGATATCTTTAATGTCTGCGAAATTCGGTTGATCCGGAAGACCCGTTACCGACTCAAGGACATTAAAGCCTTTTTTACGGAAGAAATCAGCACCGACACGGCCCAGAGCAATAATGGCAAATTCATCATTTGAGCTGTGACGCTCTTTAATTCGATTGCTAACAGCACGGATTACACTGCTGTTATATGCCCCCGCCAAACCACGGTCTGATGTAATGACCAGATACCCGGTTCTTTTAACGGGGCGGGAGACTAGCATCGGATTCCTCACACCTTGACTGCCCGCTGCAACGGATGTCACCACTTCAGAAATTTTATTCATGTAAGGTACGAATGACTTAGCATTCGTCTCCGCACGATTCAATTTAGAAGCCGATACCATTTCCATTGCTTTGGTGATTTGACTTGTCTTTTTGGTAGAAGTAATACGAGTTTGTATATCGCGTAACGATGCCACTGGTTCTCACCACCCTTTACATATTGTTAAGTATAGGGAGCAGGCTTATAAGCCCTTCCCCCTATATTCCCTTATTCAGACTTGATGAATGTCTTCTTGAATTCATTGATCGCGGTTTTCATTGCATCATCTTCAGGAAGACCTTTAGTCGTACGAATATGGTCTAACAGTTCAGTATGGTTGTGATCTAACCAGCTTAGAAGTTCAGACTCGAAACGACGGATATCTACAACTGGAATATCATCTAAATGACCTTTAATCAGTGCATAGAAGATCATGACTTGTTTTTCAACTTTAAGTGGTTTGTTAAGATCCTGCTTCAGTACTTCTACTGTACGCGCACCACGATTCAGTTTCGCCTGTGTCACTTTATCAAGATCCGATCCGAACTGAGCGAATGCTTCTAGTTCACGGTAAGCGGCTAAGTCAAGACGAAGCGTACCGGAAACCTTCTTCATTGCTTTGATTTGTGCGGATCCACCAACACGTGATACGGAAAGACCTGCATTGATCGCCGGACGTACACCGGAGAAGAATAGGTCAGATTGTAAGAAAATCTGTCCGTCCGTGATGGAGATAACGTTTGTCGGGATATAAGCGGAGATATCTCCTGCTTGTGTTTCAACGAATGGTAATGCCGTGATGGAACCTCCACCTTTTGCATCACTCAATTTCGCCGCACGCTCAAGTAGACGAGAGTGCAAGTAGAATACGTCACCAGGGAATGCTTCACGGCCTGGAGGACGACGTAATAATAGGGAAAGCTCACGGTAAGCAGAAGCCTGCTTGGAAAGATCATCGTACACGACAAGAACGTGCTTGCCACTGTGCATGAATTCTTCAGCCATTGTGATACCGGCGTATGGTGCTAAGAATAGCATCGGAGCCGGTGAAGCAGCTGATGCCGTTACAACGATTGTGTAATCTAATGCACCGTGCTTACGCAATGTTTCTACCGCGTTACGTACTGTTGATTCTTTTTGACCGATGGCAACGTAGATACATACCATGTCCTGGTCTTTTTGGTTCAGAATCGCATCGATGGCAACAGATGTTTTACCTGTTTGACGGTCACCGATGATTAATTCACGTTGTCCACGACCGATTGGAACTAACGCATCGATCGCTTTGATACCCGTTTGAAGTGGCTCGTGTACGGATTTACGATCCATGACACCAGGTGCCCCACTTTCAATCGGACGCGTTTTTGTTGTTGCAATTGGACCCAATCCATCAACGGGTTGTCCAAGTGAGTTTACTACACGACCAACTAGTTCTTGTCCTACTGGTACTTCCATGATACGTCCAGTACGACGAACCTCATCGCCTTCACGAATGTCAGTATATGGTCCGAGAATGATGATACCAACGTTGTTTTCTTCTAAGTTCTGTGCCATACCCATGACACCGTTAGAAAATTCAACAAGCTCTCCAGCCATGACATTGTCGAGGCCATGAGCACGAGCGATACCGTCACCGATTTGGATAACTGTACCTACGTCGCTTACTTTCATCTCAGACTGATAGTTTTCAATTTGCTTTTTTATCAGCGCGCTGATTTCTTCCGCCTTGATGCTCATGAATTTCACCCCTCATTTATACGAAAGTTAACGAATTAGTTCACGCTCAAGACGAGTCAATTTACCTTGCAGGCTTCCATCATAGATGCGGGTCCCGATTTGGACCTTGATGCCGCCCAGTAAATTTTCGTCTGTCACATTGGTAATTCTTAATGATTGTTTTCCGACTTTTTTAGCAAAAGAAGACGACAATGCTGTTTGCTCATCTTCTGTTAAAGGACGTACAGAATACACTGTCGCATCTGCAATCCCGCGTGCTTCGTTTGTCAATTCGATGAATGCCTCAACCATCCCTGTGATCTCGCCCGTACGGTGACGGTCCGTCATCAGCATCAATGTGTTCAAGACATAAGGGGAAGCCGTGGAAAATGCTTCCTGAATCAATGACTTCTTCTTATTTAACGTAAGCTTAGGATTTTCAAAGAGAACCGCTAATTCGGTGTTCTCAAGGAAAACCGCTCTCACTGTACGCAGCTCTCCTTCGATTCCTTCAAGCTGATTATGATCCTGGGCAATCTCGAAAAGAGCTAACGCATAGCGTTTTGCAACTGTAGAGTAGCTCATCGCTCTTCCCCTACCTCTTGAATATAATCGTTAATTAACTTCTGTTGATCATCAGCAGAAAGTTCTTTCTCAATGACCTTAGAAGCAATAAGTACTGATAAAGATGCAACCTGTTTCTGTAGTGCTGCAACAGCTTGTTCTTTTTGAGTTTCGATTTCGCGCTTTGCAGATTCTTTCAATCTCTCTGCCTCTTGACGAGCAGTTGCGATAATCTCTTCACGTTGTTCAGAACCTTGTTTCTTAGAGTTTTCAATCATTGTTTGAGCTTCAAGACGAGCTTCTTTCAGAAGTTTCTTTTGCTCTTCTAAAATATTATTTGCCTCAGTGCGGCTCTTTTCGGCTGCCGTGATTTCACCGGCGATGTGGTCTTCACGCTGCTGCATGATTCCCATTAATGGACCCCAGGCGAATTTCTTTAGTAGCGCCATAAGGACCAGGAACATAATCAGCTGAAAGACAATATCCCCTGTGTTAAGGCCGCCGTGACCTGCTGCCTCACCTATAACGAATGCGTTAGTAAACATACTCGATTCACTCCCTTCAAGAATCGATTGGATCGTATTTTTTATAAATGAACCGTTCTTGCAAAGAATCTATTCTCTAATACATAGGAATGGCGAAGATAATCGTCAAGACGAACTTCGCCATTCAACCTGTCCGTTTTATTAGCTTCCCAGTGCGATGAAAGCGATAACTACACCGATGATTGGAAGTGCCTCAACTAATGCGATACCGATGAACATTGTTGTTTGTAAAGTACCACGTAATTCCGGTTGACGTGCAATTCCTTCTACTGTACGACCTACGATAAGACCGTTACCAATACCTGCTCCTAGTGCTGCTAAACCAACTGCAATTGCTGCTGCGATAAGACTCATTCTAAAGTTCCTCCTTTAATGTATAAGAAAAATATTTTTTACATATATGTTTGTCCACCGTAATGAACAGGTATATATTAATGGTCGTGGCTAACTTTGTGAGCCATATAAACCATTGTTAACATACAGAAAATGAACGCCTGGATCGATCCGACAAATACCGAGAATCCTTGCCAAGCAAGCATTGGTGCGATTGCTCCGATCGTTCCTCCGATACCACCGTTAACGGCAAGACCCGCAAGTAGTGCAAGCAGGATTTCACCGGCATAGATGTTACCGTAAAGTCGAAGACCCAATGTAAGAGTGTTTGCAAACTCTTCAATGATTTTTAGCGGGAATAACCACCACATAGGTTTGAAAAAGTCTTTCCCATATTCGCCAAACCCTTTCAACCTGATTCCATAGAAATGGGATAGTACCACGACCATAACCGCCAGGGTCATCGTGATGGCAGGATCGGCTGTAGGCGATTTCCACCATAATTCGCCGTCATACACGACAGAGAATGGCAGACCCAGCATATTCGATACAAAAATATACATGATAATCGTGAGACCTAAGATATGAAAACGGCCACCCGTCTTCCAGTCCATGTTGCTCTTAATGATCCCCTTGACGAAGTCCATCACCCACTCGAAAAAGTTCTGCATACCGGTAGGCTTCAGGGCTAAGCGACGTGTAGATAAGAGGGCAATAATAAACACTATGGCCGTTGCGACCGTGATCATCAAAACGTTCGCAAGGTTAAAAGTCAAACCCAGAAAATGGGCTGTAGGTGCTCCATGATTCAAAATACTTCACCTCTCTTCCCCGCTATTTATTAGTTTTGAAGCTGCTGAAAAAATAATCTATCATAATGACAATATAGGTCGTCATTAATCCAATAATAAGACTTAGGAGATGAAATGTTTCTGGAAATCGTGTGGCAATGATGACTCCAAGGGCGGCTGCGGCCATACGGGAAGTGGTTCCTAGTGATCTCACTTTTTTTCCCTCTACCACGGCGTCCCCGAACTTCGAGACCCGCTTGGTCATGCCCCAGTGCATATAAAGACTTAAAACTGTCCCTAAAATTAACCCTAAGAATACTGATTTGTGGGTGGTGAATCCCCAACCCAGGACGTAAATAGAAAGCACGTAAATTATGTATTTCCGCTGTCTATTAAACATTTGATGGAGTTCCGGCATATCTTATTATTCTCCTAAGAAGAAATGTCGTACTGTTCGAAGCATCGCATAAATCCCTGCGGCAAGGCCGAGGAGCAAACCGATGATTAAAAAGAGTGGTGCTGAATCAACCTGCTGATCAATCCATCTCCCCAGGAAAATCCCGACTAAGATAGACCCGACAAGCTGTGCTAGAATGGCAGAATAAATCGCCATCGCTTTATATGGGCTTTCGTTTTTTTGACCCATTTCAACCTCTCCCATTCAAACGAAATTTGAACATGAGGCAAGCATTTCAGACATGATGTAAAACCGATTGCATAAGGGTTTCCGCATTGTGAAAACCTTATCATTTTACATCCTTTGTAAGCATACAATAGGGCTTAATCTATGTCAATGCGTTCAAGTTAAAAAGTTCACAACCTATCCACGCGTTTCCAGATTGTTCACATTTTCAACACAATTACCAGAAAAGCGGAGGCGGGTTGGGCAGGCCCGACAAGCACAACTGGGAAATCCCTAAAGGCGCTTTTTGCCTTTTGGGATTTTTCAGTTGTGACCTCGAGGGACTACCCGCCGGAGCTGGATCTCGAAAAGCGGAGGCGGGTTGGGCAGAGGCGACAAGCATAAGATGAATGGACTGGAAAGGCGTCCTTTGCCTTTTTGGTCGGCTTGACTTATGACCTCGAGCCCCAAGCCCCCGGAGCTGGATCCGTCGAAAAGCCCATCCGACTGCCCACCCCACACGCACAACTTTGAAATATATTAACAAATTCATAGATATCCTACTTCGCATGCCCCTCCATTATATAGAAGAATCCCCTACTGAGTAACCCTTGAATTTAATGTAAATACTTCCAACTGATTTCAAATTGCTAGCGTATTAAAAAACAAAGGTCCGTCCCTCAAAAATTGTAAGAGGGACGGACCTTTACTCAGTTTCATTCATTCGGATCGAAGGATTTTGGACGCTTATCCAGGTGACCGAAATGGTAGCGGATCGCTTGGGTGATTCGGTAGGATGCCTGTCCGTCTCCGTATGGGTTTGTTGCTTTGGACATTTTGCGGTGTGCTTCAGGATCTGTCAGAAGTTCTTTCGCAAGCTTGTAGATGTTTTCTTCTTCATTACCTGCAAGCTTCAGTGTTCCGGCTTCAATCCCTTCCGGACGCTCGGTTGTGTCGCGAAGGACCAGAACCGGAACTCCTAACGAAGGTGCTTCTTCCTGAACACCGCCAGAATCTGTCAGAATCAGATGTGCACGGGAGGCGAAGTTATGGAAATCAATGACATCTAAAGGCTCAATCAGATGAATCCGCTTATCGTCTCCAAGTACTTCATCCGCGACTTCACGAACGGCCGGGTTCAAGTGAACCGGATAGACAACCTGGATATCATCATGCTCTTCCACTAATCGCTTAATGGCACGGAACATGTTACGCATCGGTTGACCCAGGTTTTCACGTCGGTGAGCCGTCAGTAGAACTAGCCGATCATCTCCAACCTTCTCCAATACCTCATGATGGTACTCGTCTTTTACCGTCGTTTTTAACGCATCAATCGCTGTGTTACCTGTAATGAAGATTCCCTCTTCTTTCTTACTTTCATTCAGAAGATTCTGGGATGATTTTTCCGTTGGAGCAAAATGAAGATCCGCCATGACACCTGTCAGCTGACGATTCATCTCCTCAGGGAATGGTGAATATTTATTCCACGTTCTTAGGCCTGCTTCTACATGACCAACCGAGATCTGATTGTAGAAGGCTGCAAGGCTTGCCACGAATGTTGTCGTGGTATCACCATGTACAAGAACAATATCCGGCTTTGCTTCTTTCATGATTTTATCAAGACCTTCTAACCCACGTGTCGTTACATCAATCAATGTTTGGCGGTCCTTCATGATGTTCAGGTCGAAATCAGGTTTGATATCAAAAATATTCAATACCTGATCAAGCATTTCACGGTGCTGAGCTGTTACTGTTACAATCGTTTCAAAGCTTTCCGGATATTTCTTCAATTCCAGGACAAGAGGAGCCATCTTGATGGCTTCCGGTCTTGTTCCGAAAATCGTCATTACCTTGATTGGATTCGTCATTTTTTCTCCCTGCCTTTCTTATTTCGTTCCGTACAAACGATCTCCCGCGTCCCCAAGTCCAGGAACGATGTAGCCTTTTTCATTCAGCTTCTCATCAAGAGCGGCGATGAAGATATCAACATCAGGGTGCGCTTCTTTGATGGCGTCCACACCTTCAGGACAAGCAACCAGGCACATGAATTTGATGCTTACAGCACCGCGCTTTTTCAATGAGTTAATGGCTTCAACAGCAGATCCCCCCGTTGCAAGCATCGGGTCAACCAGGATGAAGTCACGCTCTTCCACATCACTTGGAAGCTTCACGTAATATTCAATCGGTTTAAGAGTCTCAGGGTCGCGATATAACCCGACATGTCCCACTTTCGCAGCCGGGATCAATTTAAGGATTCCATCGACCATTCCAAGGCCAGCTCGTAAAATAGGGACGATCCCTAATTTTTTTCCTGCAAGGGTTTTCGCTTTAGCGCTGCTTACCGGCGTTTCAACGTCGATATCCTCAAGAGGAAGGTCACGTGTGATCTCAAAGGCCATCAGTGTTGCAACCTCGTCTACCAGCTCACGAAATTCCTTTGTTCCTGTTTCTTTATCACGGATAAACGTCAATTTGTGTTGGATCAACGGATGATCAAATACATATACTTTGCCCATACGACTCTCTCCTTTTAATTCAGTTTTATGTAAAAATGGTTTGTCCACTTCATTTACACCTCAGACTATTGTACATAAAAGACAATTTAAGAGCAACATGAGTTGGGAAGTGTAATGGAATCGTTAGAATTGAGAAGATTTGAGTTGAGATAGATCTCTTCAGTGAGGTTTTTGTTTATTTTGACTGAGTGAGTACTGCCCAGGAGGCTTGGGGTGGAGGTGATTGCGTCGTTTTCATGATTATTGCGTCATTTTTCGTTGTAATTGCGTCATTTTTATTTTTATTGCGTCGTTTTTTCGTTAATTGCGTCATTTTACTAATCAATTGCGTTTTTTAACAAAATATGGAACCCCTCCAACTAAAAAAACCTCCCCACCAGGAACGTCCGTCCCTAATGAAGAGGTCAACATCGATTATCTTTCAGGATATAATTCAAATTTGCTTGTTAAATCCAACACGCGCTTGCGTGCTTCTTCCAGTTTAGCCTCGTCTTCATGGTGCTTCAATGTCAATGCCATGATGGAAGCAATTTCGTCCATGTCTCCGAGTCCGAATCCTCTGGACGTAACCGCTGCTGTTCCGATACGGACACCGCTTGTGACAAATGGGCTTTCCGGATCAAATGGAATCGTATTTTTATTAACGGTGATTCCGATCTCATCAAGAACCTTTTCAGCAACTTTACCAGTCAAGCCTAATGAACGAGTGTCAATCAGTAATAGGTGGTTATCAGAACCGCCCGATACAAGATCGATCCCTTCTTTCACCAAACCTTCTCCTAAGCGTTTCGCATTGTCGATGATGTTCTGTGCATATTCTTTGAAGGAATCCTGCAGAGCTTCACCGAATGACACAGCTTTAGCTGAAATGACGTGCATGAGTGGGCCGCCTTGAAGACCAGGGAAAATAGACTTGTCTATCTTCTTCGCAAACTCTTCTTTACAAAGAATCATCCCGCCGCGTGGTCCGCGCAATGTTTTGTGAGTCGTTGTCGTTACGAAGTCTGCATACGGAACCGGGTTCTGGTGAAGTCCAGCCGCTACAAGACCGGCGATGTGAGCCATATCCACCATCAGGTAAGCTCCCACTTCGTCTGCGATCTCACGGAATTTCGCGAAATCGATCGCTCTTGGATACGCACTTGCCCCCGCTACGATCAGCTTCGGCTTGTGCTCCAATGCTTTTTGTCTAACATCTTCGTAGTTGATGAGGTGCTTTTCTTCATCCACACCGTACTCTACGAAGTTATATTGAATTCCACTGAAGTTGACCGCACTTCCGTGAGTCAGATGTCCCCCATGAGATAAGTTCATTCCAAGAACCGTGTCGCCCTGTTCAAGGATGGTGAAGTAGACTGCCATATTGGCTTGAGCTCCTGAGTGAGGCTGAACATTGGCATGCTCCGCTCCAAAAAGCTCTTTCGCACGGTCGCGGGCCAGATTCTCGGCTACGTCCACATGCTCACAGCCACCATAATAGCGACGACCTGGGTACCCCTCTGCATACTTATTTGTCAAAACCGAGCCTTGTGCTTCCATAACGGCTTCACTGACAAAGTTTTCAGATGCAATTAATTCGATCTTTGTTCGTTGACGCTCTAATTCATCTTGAATCGCTGCATAAATTTCCGGATCTTGCTTGGCAATCTTACTCATACATATCCCCCTTTAATTCATAGGCCCAACTTGCGGCGCCCCATTGATTCATTCACTCCCATTCTAACACGATTCATCAAAAGGCGAAATAAAAACCTCTAGTCAAAACGTAACGTTCGTGTTTAGAGACCCATTTGAGGGACGGACCTCATGTGATACTGTTCACAAACAGTTTTCAACCCTTCGCCAATCACATTTAAGTAGCGTTTTGACTACTTTTATAGAATGCAGAAGAATTCGAGGGATCCTTTTCCCTGCATGCCCCCATACCCTGACTCACCGTCAAGGAAATCATCTCCCCCTAGTCCCCGTTAATCGTTCGGGTTTGACACCCTGTTTTGAGGCAAACCCAAAATAAAGGTCCGTCCCTCATAAACAAGAGAAACGGACCTTATCCCATAATTCTATTCGTATACGGCCCTGGTTCCGCCGATGAGTTTTGGTCTGGTTTTGGCGAGGGTGACGTGGGCTTCGCCTAGGCTTTTCTGGGATACGCGGATCGGGACGGCTACGTGTTTCAGGTGCATGCCGATGAAAGTGTCCCCGATGTCGATGCCGGCGTCGCCTTTGATGTGCTCGACCATGACGGGATCGTCGAAGGAATGATAGGCTTTTGTCGCCATGGCCCCTCCTGCTTTTCGCACGGGAACGACCGTGACTTCATCGAGCCCTTTCCGTTCCGCTGCTTCCCGCTCAAGGACCAGCGCTCGGTTCAAGTGCTCACAGCATTGAAATGCCAACGAAACCCCAATCGAATCTGCCCAGCCCTTCAACTCGTCATAAATCATTTCCGCCACTTCAATGGTCCCCGCCGTGCCGATCCGTTCTCCCATTACTTCAGAGGTTGAACAGCCGACGACAAATACTTGTCCTTTTTTTAGCAGAACCTGACGGCTGAAATCATGCAGGATCGTCTGCAGTTCATCTTTCAATTGAGCGATTTCCATGAAACCCACTCCTTATTGTTTGTCTTCGTATGCCGTGATCTTTCCTACTCTATTTGCATGGCGTCCGCCTTCGAATTGGGTTCCAAGCCACGTTTTGGCGATTTCGCGTGCCAGTCCCGGACCGATTACGCGCTCACCCATGGCAAGCATATTGCTGTCATTGTGTTCGCGGGTCGCTTTAGCACTGAATACATCATGCACAAGGGCGCACCGGATCCCCTTTACTTTGTTAGCCGAGATGCTCATGCCGATTCCCGTCCCGCAGATCAGAATCCCCCGGTCAAATTCACCGCTTGCCACTTTTTCTGCAACGGGAACGGCATAGTCCGGATAGTCGACGGATGTGCCACATTCACAGCCGAAATCCTCATATTCAAGACCCATTTCTTCTATTAATGACTTGATTTCTTCCCTGATATTCACTCCGCCGTGATCCGACGCAATCGCTATTTTCATATTCTCCCACTCCCCATAACCTTTGATACGTTTATTTTGCCACATCCTCTTCATTATATAAAGCTTTTCAGCATGAAAAAGCGGGCATGAGGTCCGTCCCTCATGCCCGCTTATCTTTTATAAATGAAAACGTGTAATCGTGCTTTTTAGTGCTTCTGCCTGTTCTTTCAGGTTAAGGGCAAGCTTCTCGACGTCATTCATGACGACCGCCTGCTCTTTCGTGGAAGCCGATACTTCCATGGCCCCCGCTGATGTTTCTTCAGCGATGGCGGCGACTTCCTGTGATTGCTGGGAAGTGAGCTGGATGCTGTCCATCTGCTGATCGACGAGGACCGAGATATTTTGGACTGCGTCCGCCACTTCATGAATCGTTGTCGTCATGGTTTCAATCATTTCATTGGTTTGCGTTCCTTTTTGTGCTTCGGAATTAGCAGAATCAACCTGGGTCGTGATCTGTCCAACCACGTTCCCGACTTCAGTCTGGATATTCTTGATCAGTTCCGAAATACCTTGAACCGCTTTTCCACTTTCATCGGCAAGTTTCCGGACTTCCTCTGCGACAACTGCGAACCCTTTTCCATGTTCCCCGGCACGTGCCGCTTCAATGGAGGCATTCAAGGCGAGAAGATTGGTCTGATTCGCGATATCCCCTACCAATTGAATGATCTGTTCCACTTTTTTCGCGTTGTCTTCGAGTCGGCGCACGGCGTCCAACGAATCTTCATTCCCTTTTGCCAGTCGATTGATGCCTTCAACAAGGGAATGGATCACTTCTTTACTTCCCTGAAGCTCCGTCACCATGTTTTTCGACATATGCTCGGATGACTTGGAATGATCCTGTACCTCACGGGCAATCCTGATGACATCCTCCACAGATTCAGCCGTCGATTGAATCGCCGTAGCAGAGCTTTCGGCACCCGCTGAAATTTCGCTGATCGTTTTGGAAATTGAATTCGCTTGTGTAGAAGCGATTTCCGATGATTTCGACAGCTCGATGACATTACGATTGGTTTTGTTAAAATTGTCATCGATGCTTGATACCATGTCACGCAAATTATACAGCATGCGGTTGAACGCCAGTGCCAGTGAACGGATTTCGTCATCGGACTTCGGTACATCCACTTCGATGGCGATGTCCCCTTCCGCCGCTTTCAGTGCAACCTGCTCCAAGCGCTGCAGCGGTTTGACGATGAATCCCGCTGCAAAAAAGGCCAGAACCGCTGACCAGAATACACCCATGCCAAGGGTCATGATCGTGAACCACAGCTCATTCATATCAGGCGCAAAAGCAGGTTTGATCACATAAATAAAAAAGGCACTTGTGGTATACGTTACCAACGCCAGAAGCGTGATAAAGAAGACCAATTTCTTTCTAAGACCCGACTTGTAGCTCTTCACTTTCCCCATCTTTCTCTCTCCCTGTCTTTAGCCCAACTTTTTCATTAACTCCTCAATCAATGAATCCAACTCTCTGTATGTATGTCTATAGAGGTCCACACTTCCACCATATGGATCCGTTACATCCAAATCAGCTGGATCTTCAAGGACAAACTCCTTCAGTGTAAAAGTTTTGTCCGCCACATGTGGATACTGATCCACAATCGACCGCTTATGATTCGATGTCATCGTAAAAATATAGGAAGCCCAATCCAGGTTCTCTTTTGAGAGCGAACTTGATTGATGTCTATGTATTATATCGTTCTCTTTCAGCACTTCTTTAGTCTGAAATGACGCATCATTTCCCTCCATGGCAAAAACACCAGCAGACTTCACATCGAACTTATCTGCCCCTTTATGCTTCAAAACCGCTTCAGCCATAGGGCTCCGGCACGTATTTCCTGTACAAACAAACAAAATATTCATCACGTCATCCTCCTTACCACTTATTATAAAATATTTTCCAATCCGACCATAGACCATTCACAAAGAATACAAAAAGAAAGGCTAGCCCGGCTCGTCCTCGGGCGACAACCTGCCGTAGCCAGACAATAGAGTAGGGTGACCTTTCTCAAGGCCACCCCCTCATCAAACCGTACGTGCCCTATTAAGGCATACGGCTTACCAATGTGATTCCGCTTAGTTCAAGATGATGCAAACTTATTCGCACAGTGTATTTTAGAAAGTCGTTGTGAAGAAAAGTATTCCTCTCCCTTTTCTTTTGCTCTCTCCAGACTTCTTTTGTATTTCTTCTTTTGCTTATCTTTCATGTATTGGAGGTAGTATTCAATACCATCTCCATACTGTTTTCCGTAATATATTTGAAAAGCAGATTTAAGACCTGTACACGCAAAGAATTCAATGTTCCATTTCGTACTCATCACCCATCCTTTTCGTTGTGAAGGATGTTTGTGAAGCATAGCGACTCTCAGCCTTCGGCGAGTGTAAGAATCTATTGCCAGTAGTTCATCTCTGAATATGTTGAAACAACAGTTCAGTCGATATCCCTTCTCTTTGAATTCTTCAATCGCTTTCCACAAGGTTAGATAGAAGTTTACCTTTCCTTGAATGATGGAGTTTACGCGTTGGTACCACGCTTCTCTGCTTAAGGTGAGTGTTTTCCTGGTGGCTCTCTTAATTTTCATTCGAAAGTCTTTCCAGGTCTCATCTTTTGGTTTGGCTAAATAGTAAGGTTTACCATCCTTCTTACGTTTTCTCCAGTGTTGGAACGTAAAACCAATAAAGTCGAAATCATCATGATTGAAATCGACAATTCTAGTCTTCTCGATAGAAATTTCCAGACCTAGTTCATCGAGTTTCTCTTTTGTGATTTGTTCGGCTTTCTTAATGTCCTCTTTGGATTTGGCGAAAAGGAGGAAGTCATCGGCATACCGTACAAATCGAATGCCGTGTAAATCAAGTGTCCAATCCAGTTCGTTCAGATAGATATTCGCTAAAAGTGGAGAAATCACTCCACCTTGAGGAGTACCTGAATCTGAGCGATGGTAGGTCCCTTCTTCCATGTATCCAGCTTTTAGCCATTTCCAAATCATGTCTAGGACTGTACCGTCCGCTACATATTTGTTTAGGACCTTCATCAGTTTCTTGTGCGGGATATTGTCAAAGAAGCCTTTGATATCGCAATCATAAATGTGATTGTATCCTTGTTCAATATTCCACATTATAATTTGTACAACTCGTTTGGCTCCGCGATTTTGACGATACCCACATGACCAATTATGAAAGATATGGTCATCGAATTTTGGTTCTAATACGTTTCGCAGAGATTGTTGAACAATCCGATCTTCGACCGTAGGAATACC
Organism: Rossellomorea sp. LjRoot5; assembly: GCF_964253455.1. Classification (NCBI taxonomy): domain Bacteria; kingdom Bacillati; phylum Bacillota; class Bacilli; order Caryophanales; family Bacillaceae; genus Rossellomorea; species Rossellomorea sp. LjRoot5. The sequence continues at coordinate 207,711 of NZ_CAXUQN020000001.1, read as the reverse complement.
GAGAGGTCTCTGTTTTCCATTCTTCTTGCGTATATAGGAGCGTCTGACAGGAGTAGGCTCATATTCTTTCGCTCTCAGTTTGCCGAGTAGATTATCTAGATTTTCATCCAGGTTCTCCTCATACTTTTCAAGAGTTACTTCGTCGATTCCACCTGAACCTTTGTTGGCTTTTACTTTCTCCCACGCACTTTTCAATTTACGGTCAAACAGTAGTTGTCCGTATACACTATGCCATTTAAGCTTTAATTCTTGATTCACTACGTATTCCACACCTTTCATTGTGTACATTCAGTTCGTTTATACCGAAGTATCGTGGTCTGTTGTCATTACACACCTTTACTTGTGTAGAGTCACAAGGTCGTTCCCCTTCCGTTCACCAGATGTTTTGTCATCTGGCTACTTCCGTACTATGAGAACGTCTGACTTCTCTATCCACATTATCCATTTCGGAATTCCTTATAGGACAATGCCCTGACGGTAAGATAGAGATCTCACGGGGTCATCGCACTTTCCTTCTGTACATACCCAGCACCATCACTTGATAAGTTGAGCTCATTCGGCTGATTCTTTGAATGAACACCTTTAAGACTTCCCATTATTTTCGCATGGTCGCCAACTTACCCAGCCGCCGTGCTTCACACTTTTTGCATTTGGGTCTGCACATCCGACTACGGGTCTCTCGATTATCCGCATCTCCTCCGAACACAATCTCACAATTATGCCCTAGATTAGTCTTCGTTAGTTGTATCAGCACTCTAACGGAAGGACTTTCACCTTCGAGACGATGAATCTTCCGGGATTCGGGAGCCGTTTATACTACGTATCGTACTCCAACCCTTAACAATTCATCTTGAGTGTGGAACACTCAAGGTGCGACTGCCCGTCGCACAAAAAAGCCCCCCCCCGAGGGACGGACCTTCTCACCAATCAAATCGGCAACAAAAGCTTCACACCAAACGCAAACAGTATACTTCCCCCAAGTGCCTCGCTGTACGTTCCAAGCACACCCTGGAATTTCCGGCCGATGAGTAATCCAGCCCACGTCAGCACGGTAGCAGCGATCCCGAAACAGAAGAGGGCGACGGCCGTTCGTGCCCCGAAGATCCCGAGGGTCAATCCGACTGAAAAACTGTCCAGGCTCACACTTAACGCAAAAAGGATCAATCCAAATCCCACGGGTGAGATGAGGGTCGTTTCCTCTTCCTTGAAGCTCGACACGAACATCTGGATTCCAAGTACGATAAGCAGCACACCCCCTGCGTATGCGGCAAAGGACCCGAACGTTTCCGATAAAAATTTCCCCGCCATCATTCCGAGCAGCGGCATCCATACATGAAAGACCCCGACAACCAATCCTATATAAAAGACCTGCTTTAATCTCAGCTGGAACATACCCATTCCTATCCCGATCGAAAAGGCATCCATCCCAAGAGCAAATGCCATTAACATCAAGGTCATCAGTTCGCCGATAATCGTTGTCATTTTGTAATTTCCCCCTCCGGACATGCCTACAAAACAACTTATGCACGTCCAAAGAGATTTAGAATACAAAACAAAAACCCCTATGAAAGACCATAGGGGAAAGCGTTCATCCTTTTATCACGCGGTAACCGGCAGCCTTCTGAAGGCGATTCATGATCGCAAGCCCGACTCCTTCTTCCGGAAACATTTCGGCAAAAATAATATCCACATCACTTCTATTAAAAGCACGCAGCGTGTCGTAGAGATGCTGGGCTACGGTTTTCAAATCATCTCTTCTTCCGACGGAAAGAATGATATCCGCCTGATACTCCCCCGCGAATTCTTCCGTCGTCAAAACCCCGACCTTGAGCCCTGCTGCCTTTTTTTCATCCACCAATCGCTGCACATCTTCCCTCGTCCCGTCCACTAGATAAACAGGGGCATCCGGTGCGTAGTGAGTATATTTCATCCCGGGTGATTTCGGGGCACCCTTGCCATCTTTTAAGGAAGGATCCACTTCCACTTTCCCGACGACAATTTCGAGCTGCTCTTTCGTGATGCCGCCGGGACGCAAAATGACCGGGATTTCTCCCGTACAATCCACCACCGTCGACTCCACCCCGACTCCCGTCTCGCCACCGTCCACCACTCCGGCGATCCGGCCTTCAAGGTCATCGATAACGTGCTGAGCCGTTGTCGGACTCGGTTTACCCGACCGATTCGCACTCGGGGCAGCAATCGGCAGTCCCGCTGCCTCGATAATGGAGAGCGCCACGGGATGGTCCGGCATCCGGATTCCCACTGTATCGAGTCCAGCGGTCACCTTTCCGGAAAATACGTTTTCCTTATTTTTAAAAATGATCGTTAAAGGCCCCGGCCAATAAGCGTCAATGAGCTTCGCTGCATCCGACGGAATCTCTTCCACCAGTCCCTCTAACTGCTCTTTATTTGATATGTGGACAATCAGTGGATTATCCGACGGTCTGCCTTTCGCTTTGAAGATTTTTTCCACCGCACGATCCGATGTGGCATTTGCCCCCAGTCCATAAACCGTCTCCGTGGGGAAGGCTACCACCTCATCCTTTTGAAGAATCTTCGCTGCATCCACAATTTGTGGATAACTTTTGTTTTTATCCACATCACTTTCCACAATCCAATGTTTCATCATCTATGTCATCCACCTTTATCTATCCAAACTAAATCTGTTCACTTTTTGTGTACAAATACTGAATTGACGAGTTCCTTTTCTTTTGAAAGTATAAAAGAAACTCTGTAAATTCTCAAGTATTATCCACAAACTGCGGATAAAACGTCGAGAATTGTGGATAAACCTGTGGATGATGTGAATAATTCTGAAAAAAGAAATAGTTACCGCTTTCTCTTATTATGTCGAATTCCCAACGAAAAAACTGAACCATTTATTTGAGAATGGTTCAGTCCTGAATTCACCGACAATATTCTTATCGAAAAATCTATAAATCCAATTTCATGGTGATGCAGTTATCCACAGTGGATAACTTTTTCGCATGAATAAAATGCTTCAACTCATCCACAACAGGATCTGTCTCCTGCTTAAAACCTAATAGATCAAAGAACGCGAGGGACGCTTTCCGATTGGAAATCAAATATAGACGCGTCAGATCTTTTTCTTTCGCAAGCTTTAAAATTTCCTGAAAAAGGGCAAATAACTCTTCGCTTTCAAAAGATGACGTGACCACGAGTGACCGAAGGAGGCCGATCTTCTCCTTCACCTCGATTCCAAGTGTCCCAATCAACCGGTTTTCCGAATCTTCCACTACTAAAAAACAGTCAATGCTATGTTTAATGCCTTCCGTGCTTAATCCTGCTTTCATCAAGAAGGCCACGACTTCATGAATATCCTCACTCGTTGCCTGGCGGATCACTTTCAACATCCTTTCATCCTCCCTTTTCTATCATCCTCTAGTATCAATGTATGAGAGGAGAAGGAGAATAGAACAAAAAATGCTAGAAAGATAGACTTTCTTGAAATAAGAAAAAGCTTCATCCTAAGCGGATGAAGCTTCTTACTTTATTTATTGAATAACCCCTTGAAAAGATCGACTACGAAGAAACGGACCTCGACTTCTTCCTCTTCCTGATCTTCAACGAAGACCGGTTCTTCTTGGTTTTCTACCTTTTCCTCAACTTGTACTTCCTTCTTTTTCACCTCTTCTCCAACAGGCACCTCTACCTTTTCTTCCTCATCAATTACACCGGCTTCTACTGCATCCACTTCGACTTGCTTATACGCAATCACGTCATCTTCAGATTCATCTTCGCTCACCTGAGTTGCATCTTCAGGATCCACTTCCGTTACCTCATTCCCGCTAGCCGCCACTTTCGTTTCAAAGCCCGTACTTCTTACTGCATTTCCAGTAGAGAAATCCAGGAAGCATAATGGCGGATACAGGACGCACCACCAGTTTGCGCCTTCCCCTTTACCAAGTGTGATCAACACCGCTTCGTACTCACCAGCCGGATAAAGATACTGACCATATAGTTTCGTCGGAAAGTCCACTTTACCAAACTCCACTTTCACTGATTGATCCATACCTTCTGCCGCGACGACATCTTCCGCAATCTTCTGAAGCTGCGGCAATCCTTCCTTGATGACTGCTTTCGCCTCATCTTGTGACGTCAGATTCGATACCCAATTCGTGATCTCTTTGTTGACTTCATCCCGGACAAGTCTCTTCACGTTCTGATCCCCATCCAGATCACTATTGGCCAGTATCCGCAGGCGAATCGCTTCTTCCGGAATCACCATCGTCTCCTGTGCCGCCATTTCCTGCTTCGGTATATATAAACTTAGAATCGTTCCTAATGATAGAATCAAGATATACAATAGTACTGTGTGTTTTGTTTTCATGTCCTCTCCCCCTTGGTAAACAGTGTGGTCAAAAGGGGGAAATCTTAAACTAGTAAAATAACATTTTTGTTTTGGAAAATTGGTTGGTGGGGCTTTTTGAAAATAAAATCTTGTTTTTGATAATAAACGGGGTGGTTTTGAAAATAAATCTTTAGTTTTGAAAATAAGTTAGTCGGTTTTGATAATAAACGTGATCATTAGTAGATTGGAACAGGTACGAGGCTAAATATTCGCACAGATTCATTCTAAATCGGCTCCATTTCTTCAAAAAAAACCCCCGATCACTAAAATCGAGGGCATACACTTATTTTCTTACACAAAACACCAAACGATCTTTCCCGTTGATGTCATGGACGACTTCTGTTTCTGCCTCCGGGAAGGTCGCTCGCAGCAGATCCGCAACCGTCTCTCCCTGGCCGACGCCGACTTCGAAACCGATCAGGCATCTTTCCTTCATGACAAGAGGAAGTTCTTCCATAAAGCGTTTGTATAAATCATAGCCATCTTCTCCGCCAAATAATGCGAGTTCAGGTTCGTGTCCGATTACGACATCGGATAGAGTTTCACGGTCTGTCAGCGGGATGTAGGGAGGGTTGGATAAAAGAATATCCAGCTTCATTCCGGCTTGGATTAAAGGTTGTATCAAGTCTCCTTCAAAAAAGCGCACATCTGCCTTAAGTCTTATGCTATTCTCCCTGGCAACCTCCAGTGCTTCCGGAGAAATATCGACAGCCATCATCTCAACCGGTACCCGCTCCGATTCCAGTTTCAGCGTCACCGCTATCGCACCGCTTCCCGTCCCGACATCGGCTGCCTGCAAAGGAGCGGCCGAATCTCTAAACAAATCCTTCATCTTCTGCAGACCATAATAAATGAGTTCTTCCGTCTCCGGTCTCGGAATCAGAACATGCTCATTCACCACAAACTCCCGGCCATAAAACTCCTCTGACCCGATGATGTGCTGAATCGGGACGCCCCCGACATGCCGGCGGATCCCCTCCTGAAATTCGTCCCATTTTTCTTGAGGGACGGACCTCCGCTGTTCTGCCAGCAGCTGGGAACGTGACATGCCCAGCAAATGCCGCAAGTAGATTTCTCCCACATTCTCATCGCGGTCATTTTCGACTAAAAAAGAAGAAGCCCATTTCAGGGCTTCAAATACCGTCACCATGACTATTCTTCCAGTCTTTCAAGAAGTTTGGACTGATCTTCGATGATTAATGCATCGATGACGTCATCCATCTTTCCTTCAAGGATTTGGTCAAGCTTCTGGATGGTCAGGCCGATGCGGTGATCCGTGACGCGGTTTTGTGGGAAATTGTACGTACGGATACGCTCAGAACGGTCACCTGTTCCAACGGCAGATTTACGATTCGCATCGTATTCCGCTTGGACTTCACGCTGGAATTTATCGTAAACGCGGGCACGCAATACTTTCATTGCTTTCTCTTTGTTCTTGATTTGCGATTTTTCATCCTGACATGACACGACGACACCTGTCGGGATGTGCGTCAGACGCACGGCAGACATGGTGGTATTAACACTTTGTCCTCCCGGGCCACTGGATGCGAACGTATCGACACGGATATCTTTATCGTGGATATCGACTTCGACTTCTTCCGCTTCCGGCAGGCAGGCAACCGTTGCTGTCGACGTATGGATCCGTCCGCCAGATTCTGTTTCAGGTACACGCTGCACGCGGTGTGCCCCGTTTTCATACTTCATTTTGGAAAATGCGCCATTTCCGTTGATCATGAAGATGATCTCTTTGTATCCACCGACACCAGTGGAGTTCGCTTCCATGACTTCGATCTTCCAGCCTTGTGCTTCTGCGAATCGACTGTACATGCGGTATAAATCACCGGCAAACAGGGCTGCTTCATCTCCACCTGCAGCACCACGAACCTCCATGATGACGTTCTTATCATCGTTCGGGTCTTTCGGGATCAATAATATTTTCAGACGGGCTTCCAACGCTTCGATTTGCTCTTCAAGCTCGGAAACTTCTTCCTTCACCATTTCACGCATATCAGCATCAAGCTTATCATCCAGCATCGCCTTCGCGTCTTTATACTGCCCGGTTAATTCTTTATATTCTCGATATGCTTCTACCGTTGCTTGGATGTCTGATTGTTCTTTTGAATAATCTCTTAGCTTCTTTGGGTCATTCACAATTTCTGGATCACTCAATAGTTCATTTAACTTATCATAGCGATCTTCCACTGCTTGTAAACGATCGAACACAGCTATTCACCTCAATTTTAGTCCATAACAGTACAATTATATTATATGGTGTATGTAAACACAAGGAGGAGCGGGAATTGAGAGGGGAGGATTTTACGTGAAAAGGGGCAGCCCATAAGCTCCCCCTTTTCATTATCTTTCGGTGATTTTCACATTGATATCATAGCGGGGAATCGCTCTTTGCAACTTGTCTTTCAGCATGGCTTCCTCTTTATCGGTCTCCGCCATGGTCATTTCCTTCTTCGTGTGGGCCGTCACCCACATTTGATTCCCATTGATCCATACCTCATCAGGCTGGAATTTTGAATAATCCCTTACCACTTCACGGGCTTTGTCTTCATACACACCGGTTGTCGTGGAAGTCGTACCTTGAGAATTGGTCAGGTTAGGGAAATTGGGATTTTGATCAGTGATTTCCCGCTCATTTTTATCCTGGCGCTTATCCATTTCCGCCTTTCGATTATCGATGAAACGGGTCCCGCCACTGTCATTATGCACACCGTATTCCGACTCCTGATTCACACCACATGCTGTAATCAAAAGAAAGAAAACGGTAAAAGTTAAAGCTAATGCTACTTTTTTCATACTTTCACACCTCCTGCTTTTAGGCTTTCCTGGAGGATGGTGGTTATGCACATGGCAGATTTAAGAAGTAAATAAGTTTAGAGGGAATATTTGTAAAAATACGCAATTAACCAAAAAAATGACGCAATTACTTTGAAAACGACGCAATAAATCATAAAATGACGCAATCCCGGTCGAAAATGACGCAATTCTAGCCCGCAGACACCTTTTCAAAAAAAGCACAGCTAAATCCTGCTTCACACGACTGCATATGAGCACAAATATCGGATTTTCTCTCCATTTTCCTTAAAAACATAAAAAAACAAAGCCCCAATCTCGGGACTTTGTTCCAAAAATTTAAACTTCCTTCACCATATCCGGAGTGACGCTCATTCCGGTCGGTACTTCATGGTGATGGCGGCATCTTGGCTCGTAGGCTTCTGATGCCCCGACGAGGATGACAGGGTCGTCGTAACAAGCCGGTTCACCATTGATCAGGCGCTGCGTGCGGCTTGCCGGAGAGCCGCAGACGGCGCAAACGGCTTGAAGCTTTGTCACTTGCTCAGCGATGGACATCAAGTCCGGCATCGGGCCGAATGGTTCTCCGCGGAAATCCTGGTCAAGTCCTGCGAGGATGACACGGTATCCGCTGTTCGCTAACTTCTGTACGACGTCGACGATGCCTTCGTCAAAAAATTGAACCTCATCGATGGCAACGACATCCACCTCCGGATTCAGGTCATCAAGGATCACACTTGACTCCTCGACTGCTTTGGCGATGACAGAGGTACCATTATGAGATACAACCGACTCATCGCTGTAGCGATTATCTAGTTTTGGCTTATACACAGCAATTTCTTGTTTGGCAAATTGAGTGCGTCGGACCCGGCGGATCAGTTCTTCGGATTTCCCTGAGAACATGCTGCCGCAAATGACTTCTACCCAACCCGTTTGTTTCATGACATACACGAAAGCGCCTCTCCTTCCTTACACATTGATCTATAAAAAACAGCCTGGCTGTTAGTGAGAACGGACGATTCATTAGTATAAAGCATTCCTTTATGTACGGGAATAATGCTCAAAATCCGGTAATTTGGCAGAAAAAAAGAGGCACAGCTCAATTGGAACTGCCTCTATTTCTTCAACCATTTGCTTTAAACGTAATAAAAAACAGGCAAGCATGAAGATCCTTGCCTGTTTTTCTAATAGAAGAGAAGGAATGGCATCTACGCACAAAGGCGTACGATGCGGCCTTCTGGCTCTTCATTATTGTTGTTGATTTTTAAGACCATATTTTTTGTTGAAACGGTCAACACGTCCACCAGCGTCAGCGAATTTCTGACGTCCTGTGTAGAATGGATGGCATTCAGAACATACCTCAACGCGCATTTCTTCCGCTACAGAACCAGTTTCAAATTCGTTACCGCAAGCACAGCTAACTTTGATCGTGTTGTACTTAGGATGAATTCCTGATTTCATTTCTTTCATCTCCTTCCGCCCTGAATCATCTGAGACAGAGTAATTTATTACGAAGATATATGTGATATGAGCATAAGCATGAGAGTAATAGCCAGCCCCTTACCACATCCAATTTTTAAAAAACACATTGATATCATTATAACAAGGACAAGGTATTTTTGCAACCTGTAAAACTGGAAATTCCAGTCTCCCTTTTCCTTGAAAAATCATTCGATTATTAGATTAACGCTTCTTGGACTCTTCTGTCAACACATTGAAAAACTCTTCATTCGTCTTCGATTGCTTCAGCTTGCGCATAAGCTTCTCAGCGAAATCAGGCTGATCGGACATCGCTTTTCTGATCGCCCACAGTTTTTCAAGATGATCCGGTTTGATGAGAAGTTCTTCACGACGCGTTCCGGAACGACGGATGTCGATGGCCGGGAAGATGCGTCTCTCTGCAAGGGAACGGTCCAAGTGAAGTTCAAGGTTACCTGTTCCTTTGAATTCTTCATAAATGACGTCATCCATACGGGAACCTGTGTCGACAAGGGCCGTTGCAAGAACCGTCAAGCTTCCGCCCTCTTCAATGTTCCGGGCTGCCCCGAAGAATCGTTTCGGACGGTGGAACGCAGCAGGATCGATACCACCGGAGAGAGTCCGTCCACTTGGCGGGATGACGAGGTTGTACGCACGTGCGAGACGAGTGATACTATCCATCAGGATGATGACGTCACGCTTGTGCTCAACCAGACGCATGGCGCGCTCAAGCACGAGCTCGGCCACTTTGATGTGGTTTTCCGGCACTTCATCAAATGTCGAACTGACGACTTCTGCTTCTACCGAGCGTTCGATGTCCGTTACTTCCTCTGGACGCTCATCAATCAGAAGAATGATGAGTTCTGCTTCAGGATGGTTCGTTGTGATCGAATTGGCGATTTCTTTGATCAGCATCGTCTTACCGGCTTTAGGCGGTGCCACGACCAGACCACGTTGTCCAAATCCAACCGGTGCAATGAGATCCATGATACGTGTAGAAATTTTATTTGGTTCTGTTTCAAGCTTCATTTGACGGTCAGGGTATAAAGGCGTCAATCCTGGGAAATGCACGCGCTCTTTCGCCGAATCAGGCTCTTCCCCGTTCACCATTTCAACATGAAGCAGTCCGAAATAACGCTCGTTTTCTTTCGGAGGACGTACTTTTCCCGATACTTTATCCCCGTTACGTAGATCGAAACGACGGATCTGTGACGCAGAAATATAAATATCCTCAGAGCTCGGAGAATAGTTGATCGGACGTAAGAAACCGAAGCCTTCTGATTGGATGATCTCAAGGACACCTTCCATGAAAAAGAAGCCTTCTTGTTCTGCACGAACTTTAAGGATGGCAAAAATCAGTTCTTTTTTTGTTAATTTACTATAATAAGAAACTTTGTATTGTTTGGCTAGCTCGTAAAGCTCTTTCAGCTTCATATTTTCTAAGCTAGAGATTGTTAACTCTTCCATTATGACACCACGCTTTATTAATTTGTCTTACTTGAAAAAACTGTCATTGTCTCTCTTTTAGAAAAGAGGCAAAATCGGGTAGATTTTCTTAAAAATGAAGAAATAGTTGAAGCATATATATAGAAAAAACGCTGAAGATAAAAACCTTATCTATTGTAACCATACTTTTCATTAAGAATCAATGACTGGGTAAAAAAAGGAAGGTAGATTTGGTAGATAGGCAGCATTTTTTCCGCTATGAAGAAAAAAAGTGAGTGATAAGAGCGTGGACGGGCAGAAGTCCTGCCCATCCGTTACTCTTATTTAAGAGGAGTTGGTTTCTCTCTCTGTATTGCTTGGTTCTATTATCTCATGACCAGGTTTGGTTTTTTCTGAAGACTGTGGCGCCCGTCGATGAATCGGACGGTACCGGACTTCGCACGCATAACGACAGAATGAGTGAGGCCGTATGTCCCTTTAAGCTGAACACCCCTCAACAGTTCTCCGTCGGTTACACCTGTTGCTGCAAAGATGGCATCGTCACCGCATACAAGGTCTTCCATTCGAAGGATCTTGTCCACATCCAGCCCCATTCCGATGCAACGCTTGAGCTCTGCATCGTTCTGCGGCAGAAGTTTCCCTTGGATTTCTCCGCCTAGGCACTTCAAGGCAACGGCTGCAAGAACTCCCTCTGGAGCACCGCCGGATCCGAATAGGATATCGACACCCGTATGATCGAATGCTGTGTTCATGGCGCCTGCCACGTCTCCATCATTGATCAGCTTGATGCGGGCTCCCGCTTCTCTCAACTGCTGGATGATATGTTCATGACGTGGACGATTCAAGACTGTCGCCACTACGTCTTCAATATCCTTATTCTTTGCTTTCGCAACGGCTTTCAGATTATCGATGACAGAAGCGTTGATGTCGATTTCCCCGACCGCTTCCGGTCCGACTGCGATTTTATCCATATACATATCTGGTGCATTCAGTAGGTTTCCATGGTCTGCCACTGCGAGTACCGCCAGTGCATTCCAGCCTCCGGAAGCAACGATATTCGTTCCTTCCAACGGATCGACGGCTACATCGACGCGTGGACCGTAGCCTGTCCCTAATTTTTCACCAATATAAAGCATTGGAGCTTCATCCATTTCCCCTTCACCGATGACGACCGTTCCTTTCATCGGTACGGTATCGAATACATCGCGCATGGCAGAAGTTGCAGCGTCATCCGCTTCATCCTTCTTTCCGCGACCCATCCAACGGGCCGATGCAAGGGCAGCCCCCTCTGTTACTCGAACTAGCTCCATTGATAAACTTCTTTCCATGTATATAGCCTCCCGTGTTCCCTTTTGTTTTACAATATTCTTAAATTGTATAACATATTGACAGATTTATTGTAACACATTAAGGCGGTTGGAGAGACTTTTTTTCGAAAAAAGTAGGACATAATGGTTTGTTTGAGTAGAAAAGCGCTAACAAAATGTTAAAAAAAGCCAGTAGTTGTTGATTTCCGCTGCAGGTGCTCGCTTTCCGCGGGGCTGGCGGTGAGCCTCCTCGGGCTAAAGCCCTGTGGGGTCTCACCTGTCCAGCGTGTCCCGCAGGAGTCGAGCACCTTCCGCTTCAATCAACTTAGATATTTTCACTTAATCTAAAAGACAAGTTGAACAAACATCTTTATCATATTCTCAAGAATCTATGATTTCATCTGTTCCAATTCTTCTGCGGACATTTTTTCACGCCAGATGGTGGCTCCGAGGCCTTCGAGTTTGGCTACGAGGTCGCTGTAGCCGCGGTCGATGTGTTCGAGGCCGGTGACTTCTGTGATTCCTTCGGCCATTAAGCCAGCGATGACGAGGGCGGCTCCTGCCCGGAGGTCGCTTGCCTTCACTTTGGCGCCCTGCAATTGGACAGGACCGTTGACGATGGCGGAACGTCCTTCGACTTTGATCGTGGCATTCATTCTTCTCAGCTCATCGATATGCTTGAAGCGGGCTGAATAAATCGTGTCCGTTACGACGGCAGAACCTTCTGCACGATTCAATAGCGTGGTGAAGGGCTGCTGCAGATCCGTTGGGAAACCTGGATAAACGAGTGTCTTCACATCGACGGATTTGAGCTTGTCCGCCCTGCCGATATAGATCTGATCATCGTTTGTTTCAACCGGCACTCCCATTTCACGGAGCTTGGCAATAACCGATTCCATATGTAACGGGATGACATTGTCGACAAGCACACCTTTACCGACTGCTGCTGCAAGGATCATGAATGTTCCTGCTTCAATGCGGTCAGGGATGATGGTATGACGGCAGCCGTGAAGCTCGTCCACTCCATCGATACGGATCACGTCTGTTCCTGCCCCTTTGATCTTTGCACCCATATTGCTCAGTAATGTGGCAACGTCAATGATCTCAGGTTCTTTTGCCGCATTTTCAATGATCGTTCTGCCTTTCGCGCGAACCGCTGCAAGCATGATGTTGATCGTTGCGCCGACACTCACGACGTCAAGGTAGATGCGGGCACCCCTTAATTCATCGGCACGGAGATAAATCGCACCCTGTTCGTTGGTGACTTCCGCTCCAAGTGCTTCGAACCCTTTAATATGTTGATCGATCGGACGCGGACCAAGATGACATCCACCCGGTAATCCGATGACCGCTTTTTTGAAACGTCCGAGCATCGCACCCATTAAATAATAGGAAGCACGAAGCTTCTTCACCTTCCCGCTTGGTAAAGGCATGGACACCATTTGACTTGGATCTACACTCATATCCCCATCTTCCAATGAGACGGAACCACCGATTTCTTCTAAGAGATCTTTCAGCGTTCTTACATCAGAGATATCTGGTAACCCTTCGATTGTGACCGGAGAATCAGCAAGAATGGTTGCCGGGATCAAGGCTACCGCACTATTTTTGGCCCCACTGACTTTAATGGTACCTTCAAGGGGATAACCTCCTGCAATTTTTAGCTTTTCCATATTAAACTCCCTTCCACTGTTCATCGATTTAGGGCATGATTCCCTATACCTCAAACAAAAAGGATTATTTTTCCAATAGAAGACGTTCTAAGAAGTATTGTCTACTAGTGTATACATAATTCGTCAAAACATGTATAGGATAAACGAATTTTTTTCCTTTAGACCGATTGACCTAAAATCAGCGATTGTTCCAGTCATTCAAGAAGGCATCGATTCCTTTATCCGTCAGGGGATGCTGGAATAATTGCTTCAATACTTTAAGAGGGACTGTTGCGATATGGGCCCCTCGGAGCGCTGCTTCCGTAATATGCTGCGGATGACGGGTGGATGCCGCGATGATTTCCGTTTCCAGGCCGTGAATCGCAAAGATCTCGGCAATCTGGGAAACCAGCTCCAGTCCGTCATGACCGATATCATCCAATCTTCCTAAAAAAGGCGAAACATACGTCGCTCCAGCACGAGCCGCTAAAAGCGCCTGGTTCGCACTGAAAATCAGCGTGACATTTGTCTTGATTCCTTCTTTAGCAAAAGTAGATGCAGCCGTCAGACCGTCGGGTGTCATTGGAAGCTTCACCGTAATATTAGGCGCAATCTTCGCAAGCTCCCTTCCCTCTTTAATCATGCCTTCAGCATCTAATGCGATGACTTCAGCGCTTACAGAACCAGGAACAAGATCCGTGATTTCTTTTAATCGGTCCTCAAATGTTACGCCCTTCTCTTTTGCTACAAGGGACGGATTCGTCGTCACTCCTGAAAGAATACCCCATTCAAATGCTTCCTTGATTTCACTCATGTTTGCTGTGTCTATGAAAAATTTCATTTCCTCTACCCCATTTTCGACAAAATTTTCAATCATCTTTTAATGAACGGAAGGGACTGACCCAAAAGGTATCAAACCTCTCCCGGTGCCAGTCCCATCCTACAGCTTCATTCTTTTTCTACCACATAAGGAAAGCCCCTAATCTACCAGCTAGGTCTTTCCAAACATTACCTGTCTCTTACGCCTGGTTAGAAGAACCGAATTCGCGCATTTTACCGATTACTGTTGCTTTGATTGCTTCACGAGCTGGACCCATGTATTTACGTGGATCGTATACTTCTGTGTCAGCCGCTAATACTTCGCGTACTGCTTTAGCAGAAGTGATTTGATTTTCAGTATTTACATTGATTTTAGCTGTTCCGTAAGAAATCGCTTTTTGAATATCTTTTGTTGGAATTCCAGTTCCACCGTGAAGTACTAATGGTACTCCGGCAGCAGCTCCGATTTCTTCCATTTCTTTGAATCCTAGGTTTGGTTCACCTTTGTAAGGACCATGAACGGAACCTAAAGCAGGTGCAAGTGTATCGATACCAGTACGTTCTACTAGTTCTTGACACTCTTTAGGGTCTGCATAGATAACGCCGTCAGCGATGACGTCATCTTCTTGTCCACCAACTGTTCCAAGCTCAGCTTCAACAGAAACACCTTTAGAGTGAGCATACTCAACCACTTTAGAAGTGATTTCAATGTTCTCCTCGAAAGGACCGTGAGAAGCGTCGATCATAACAGAAGTGAATCCTGCATCGATGGCTTCTTTACATTTGTCAAAGCTTGAACCGTGATCTAAGTGGATCGCAACAGGAACTGTGATGTTCAGGTCTTCCATAAGACCTTCAACCATTTTCACAACTGTTTTGAAGCCGCTCATGTAACGGGCAGCACCTTCAGATACACCAAGGATGACAGGTGATTTTTCTTCTTCAGCCGCTTGCAGGATCGCTTGGGTGAACTCAAGGTTATTCAGATTGAATTGACCTACCGCGTAGCTTTTTTCTTTTGCTTGAATAAGCATGTCTTTCATTGAAACTAAAGGCATAGTTATTTCCTCCTTTTATTCAGTCAGTCGACCATTTTGGTATAAATGGCGGCGTTATGGATAACACCTTGTGACATAGTTAACAAATTCACTTGTATCATACCAAAACAGAATTGATTTTACCAACTGCAGAGGCGAAATGTTAAAAATACTACTATTTTTACTATTCAAATAACTTCCTTATACTGGAATATACTGTCTGACGGCTTGTCTGATATCGTCAATATCAAACGGCTTCGCAAAATGGGTAAGCGCTCCCAAGTCCTTTGCCTCCTGAATCATGTCGAGTTCTCCGTATGCGGTCATGATAATGACGCGGATATCCGCATCTTTCTGCTTCATCCGCTTCAGGATTTCAATTCCATCCATTCCAGGAATTTTCATATCAAGTAAAACCAGATCAGGGGAATGCTTATCTACGATTTCAAGAGCCTGGATGCCGTTCGCAGCTTGAAATGTTTGGTAGCCTTCCTTTTGCAACACTTCATTTAATAGAATCCTAATACCAAATTGATCGTCCACAATCAGAATCTTCTCATTCATATACCTCAGTCCCCTTCACATTTTAATAAATTATGTATTCCGACGGTAAATAATTGTATATTTATTACTTATTCTCTTTTTCTGTAAAAAAATCCTGCTTATTCTCAAGATTTTGCTAGAGACCTTTTTCCCCTTTATAATAAGCGTTATGATGAGAAATGTCGAAGATGAATATGGAAGGAGAACTGAACTCAATGATTAAAATGTTCACCACTCAGTTAACGGGACTGTTCAAACGGATTTATGATAAACAGGAATTCGAAATAGAGGACGGCGCACGCCTCCTTGCCCAGGCCGCCATCGGACAAGGAAGCATCTACATAAAAGGCTACCGGGAAATGGAAGCCGTAACCGCTGAAGCCCTTTTCGGTGCCGAGCCCCTTCCATCCGCTAAACGATATGATTCTACCATTGAACTGACAGAAGCGGATCGTGTGCTGATCTTCACCCGCTATTCCACGGATGAAGACGCCGTTGCGTTCGCGAAGAAGCTTTCTGCTGACGGTGTACCATTTGTAGCGGTGTCCGGTATGGTGGAAGGGGAAGAGAGTCTTTTAGACCTTGCCGACATTCACCTGGATACAAAAGTGATCAAAGGAATGCTCCCCGGCGATGAAATCGGTGAGCGCGTGAGCTTCCCGTCAAGCATGGCTGCTCTTTATCTCTATTTCGCGTTGGGGTTTGTGATCCGTGAGATGCTGGAGGAGTATGAGGAGTAATGAATGGAGCCTGTTCCCTTTTTGGGGATGGGCTTTTTTTGATGGGGTTGGTTTGGGATTATTCAAACACAAAAAAGCCCTCCCAAACCGGGAGAGCTTTCAATCAAATCTTATTTTTCACCATACGCAAGTGACGCTTCCACGAAGTCTCTGAATAGAGGCTGCGGGCGTGTCGGGCGTGATGTGAATTCCGGGTGGAATTGAGATGCGACGAACCATGGGTGGTCGCTCAGCTCGATGATTTCCACAAGGCGGCCATCTGGGCTTGTACCTGAGAAGATGAAGCCGGCTTTTTCCATTTGCTCACGGTAGTGATTATTGAATTCGAAGCGGTGACGATGACGTTCGTATACGACTTCCCCATCGTAGGCTGCATAGGCTTTTGAACCTTTTGTCAGCTTACATGGGTATAATCCAAGGCGCAGTGTTCCACCAAGATCTTCGATATCCTTTTGTTCCGGTAATAAATCGATGACCGGGTATGGCGTTTCCGGGTTAAGCTCAGCTGAGTGTGCCCCTTCCATTCCGAGGACGTTACGGGCATATTCTACAGATGCAAGCTGCATGCCAAGGCAGATTCCAAGGAAAGGAATCTTGTTTTCACGGGCATATTGAGTCGCAGCGATCTTTCCTTCGACACCGCGGTCACCGAAGCCGCCTGGTACAAGGATCCCATCTACGTCTGCCAGTTTTTCGGCAACATTTTCGCTGTCGACAAGCTCAGAATTCAACCATCTCACTTCAATGTCGCTGTCGAAATGATAACCTGCATGACGGAGAGCTTCCACTACAGAAATATAGGCATCCTGCAATTCAACATACTTCCCGACAAGGGCGATCCTTGTTTTGCGGGAAAGGTTTTTCACACGGTCGACCAGCTCATTCCACTCGGTCATGTCTGCTTCATGGCAGTTCAGCTTCAAGTGCTGACATGTGATTTCATCAAGTTTCTGGTCCTGAAGAGCAAGTGGTACAGAGTAAAGCGTATCTGCATCCATTGCTTCGATTACCGCATGTTTATCGATATCGCAGAATAACGCGATCTTGTCTTTCATATCCTGGGTCATCGGCATTTCTGTACGCACGACGATGACATTCGGCTGGATTCCGAGACTGCGGAGTTCTTTCACGCTGTGCTGAGTCGGTTTCGTCTTCATTTCACCCGCCGCTTTAATGTAAGGGATAAGCGTACAGTGAATATACATCACGTTGTCACGACCGACATCACTCTTGATCTGGCGAATCGCTTCAAGGAATGGAAGTGATTCGATATCTCCAACCGTTCCACCGATTTCCGTGATCACGACATCGGAATTCGTTTCGCGGCCGGCACGGTAAACGCGCTCTTTGATTTCATTTGTGATATGCGGGATGACCTGCACAGTCCCGCCAAGATAATCCCCGCGGCGCTCTTTTTTCAGAACAGTAGAATAGATTTTACCTGTTGTCACAGAGCTGTATTTCGTCAGATTAATGTCAACGAAACGCTCGTAGTGACCCAAGTCAAGATCCGTCTCAGCACCATCATCGGTTACGAAAACTTCACCGTGCTGATAAGGGCTCATCGTTCCCGGATCCACGTTGATGTATGGATCGAACTTCTGAATCGTGACGCTCACTCCACGGTTTTTGAGTAGTCTTCCAAGGGACGCTGCTGTGATCCCTTTCCCTAGTGACGACACTACGCCGCCTGTTACGAAAATATACTTAGTCATGTATATGTCCCCCTTTAAAGTAAGTTTGGTTCAAAAAAAGTAGAGGGTGTCTTTTGTCGGTATGTCATGAATTTATCTTGTTCAAAGAAGGACAAGTCCATTCTCTTAAAATAAATTCATCTGCATACTCACGCTTAAAGACAGCCTCTTGTTATCAAGATACATAAAAATGTAAGGGGTCTTTAAAGAATCGATCCGTCACTTATAAAAGGCTGGCAAAAACCCGTTCATGTCAATGCATACTTCTTATAAAAACAAAAAACGCCCCGCTTACAATCTTGTAAGGGGAGCGTGATATACGTGATCTGTCCCTGTTTAGGGAGCCCAAATAAAATACTACCTTCCTAAGAGGTAGAAGTCAAGCATAGAATAAGGGATAGAATTTTCAAGCATTTCACGCAAATCAAAAGGCCCCCGGGGAGGCCATAAAGCCTGACGGGAGCCGTACTGATTCGGGAGAGATTATTTCTCTTCCTCTTCTTCTGATTCATCATCTTCGTCTTCGTCGTCTTCTTCGACATCGTCGAATTCATCGATCTCGAGCTCTTCCTCGTCGTCGTCGTCATCGATGTCCAGATCCTCGTCTGCATCAACTTCGACATCGTCGTCATCCGTAAGATCATCATCATCGTCGGCATCATCAAGATCTTCGTAATCAAGATCTTCATCATCCAGATCATCGAAATCTTCCAGATCCAGATCTTCGTCTTTTTTCTTCGCTTTTTTCTTTTTGCTGGATTTCATGGTTGGAACGGTCTCTTCCTCGATTTGATCAACCGGGTACCATTCTCTTAGTCCCCAACGGTTATCACCCATGGCAATGTATCGTCCATCGATATTCAAGTCCGTGTAGAATTGAAGTAAACGGCTCTTTACCTCTTTATCAGAGATTCCAAGCAAACCTTTGATTTCCTTCACGATCTCTTCAAATGCCATCGCTTGCTTTTTCTCTACTAAAATTTCATGTGCCAATTCAATGAATGATGTTTGACTCAATTCTTCTTTGGATAATTGCTTAAGACTCACTTTA
The DNA here is from genome assembly GCF_964253455.1 of Rossellomorea sp. LjRoot5. NCBI lineage: Bacteria > Bacillati > Bacillota > Bacilli > Caryophanales > Bacillaceae > Rossellomorea > Rossellomorea sp. LjRoot5. The sequence goes on along the minus strand of NZ_CAXUQN020000001.1, from coordinate 188,766 downwards.
CGCACTTCCTTTCTCTATTTCACACTCTACTAAGTAGAGTAAAAAAGGGCAAAAATTCTCCATTATCAATTTTAACCATATTCAACATTATAATCAATATAAATCACTTTATGCTATACATATCTCGTTTTTTTCGCATTTTTTTCGCAACTGATTTCAGGAAGGCCTGCCATTTCCCCATTTCTCTTCTTTGTGACTGTTCCTTACGACCCGGAACGCTTCATAGAATAGATAAAAAGAGAGCAGGAAAAAAGGGATGGCACCCAGTTGAAATTGATATAAACGGATGGCGGCGTATATGGTGATGATTAATAGTATGTAGCGAAAAATGGTCTTCACAGTCTCACATCCAAACGTATGTATCGTACTTTCCTGTCTCCTTGTCTGATAATTCTTATTATACAGGAAATCCTACCCTATAAGTATTAAGTTCATGTTAAAAATTGGTTGATTTCGTATAAAGGATAGACGGTTTGGCGGGATTTTAAACTTGATGTGATTTTTTTTTAATTTTTTATGAGAGATGCTTTGTTGATTTCCTGACAAAGAACAAAAGAAAACCCACTTCATTATTACTACTATGCATACTGATCATCAAATATTAGCCTACTGAAAAAAGAGACCACTGCACTGATACAGTAGTCTCATTTCCTTTTATTTGTTACATATTGCGTCGGTATTGGCCGCCTACTTGGTAGAGGGCGCGTGTGATTTGGCCGAGGCTTGCGACTTTTACGGTTTCCATGAGTTCTTCGAAGATGTTTCCTCCGCCGACCGCTGCCTGTTTCAGGCGGGTGAGGGCTTCTTCGGTTTGGTCTTTGTGTTGTGATTGGAAGTCCCGCAGATTTTGAATTTGTGTTTCTTTTTCTTCTTTTGTGGCACGTGCCAGTTCCATGCTGTCCATTTGTTCTTCTGAAGGTGGATTCGGATTCAGGTACGTGTTCACTCCCACGATCGGAAGTTCACCGGAATGCTTCTTCATTTCGTAGTACATGGATTCTTCCTGGATCTTTCCACGTTGGTATTGTGTTTCCATGGATCCGAGTACGCCACCGCGGTCATTTAAGCGGTCGAATTCTGTGAGGACCATTTCTTCCACGAGATCCGTCAGCTCTTCTGCGATGAACGAGCCTTGAAGCGGATTTTCATTTTTGGATAATCCATGTTCTTTCGTGATGATCATCTGGATCGCCATGGCACGGCGCACGGATTCTTCCGTCGGTGTCGTGATAGCTTCATCATAGGCGTTCGTATGCAGGGAGTTACAATTATCCTGCAGGGCCATCAATGCTTGAAGCGTCGTACGGATATCATTGAAGTCGATTTCCTGGGCATGCAGGGATCGACCGGATGTCTGGATGTGATACTTCAGCTTTTGACTGCGTTCATTCGCACCGTATTTATCCCTCATCACAGTCGACCAGATGCGTCGTGCCACACGTCCGATCACCGTATACTCAGGATCGAGGCCGTTCGAGAAGAAGAACGATAGGTTTGGCGCAAAGGCGTTGATATCCATTCCACGGCTTAAATAGTATTCGACGTACGTAAACCCGTTTGCCAATGTGAATGCAAGCTGGGAAATAGGGTTGGCTCCCGCTTCGGCGATATGATAACCGGAGATCGATACAGAGTAATAGTTCCGTACTTTGTGATCGATGAAGTACTGCTGGATATCCCCCATCATGCGCAGGGCGAACTCAGTTGAGAAAATACACGTATTTTGTCCCTGATCTTCTTTTAAAATATCTGCCTGAACCGTCCCGCGAACGACTTGAAGGGTCTGTTCCTTCACTTCCACATATTCCTCTACTGTGAGTACGCGGCCGAGCTCTTCTTCCTTCATGCGGATCTGCTGATCGATCGCCGTGTTCATATACATGGCAAGGATGATCGGTGCCGGACCATTGATCGTCATGGACACGGATGTTGAAGGCGCACACAGATCGAAACCAGCATACAGCTTCTTCATATCTTCCAGCGTACAGATGCTCACGCCGCTTTCTCCGACTTTTCCGTAGATGTCAGGACGGTGATCCGGATCTTCACCGTATAAAGTCACAGAATCAAAGGCGGTACTCAATCGTTTCGCATCATCATCTTTCGACAGGTAGTGGAAACGGCGGTTCGTCCGTTCAGGCGTTCCCTCACCGGCGAATTGACGCTTCGGATCTTCTCCTTTGCGTTTGAACGGGAATACTCCTGCTGTGTAAGGGAATGAGCCTGGAACATTCTCTTTATAGACCCAATCTAAAATTTGACCGTAGTCTTTGTATTTTGGAAGGGAGACTTTCGGAATATCAAGTCCGGATAAGCTCTTCGTCTTTAACTCAGTGACGATTTCTTTATCACGGATCTTTGTGATGAATTGATCCTTGCTGTATGTTTCTTTAAGGTTATCCCATTTTTGTAAAATCTGTTTCGATTCTGATGTTAGTTTGTTTTCGACTTCTTCTTTCAACGTTTGAAGGGACGTTACAACCCCATCATTCGTTTCTTTTTCATTGACCGCTTCGATTGCCCCTTCAAGCTGGAACAAACGGCGAGCCAGGTTCACTTGCTCTTCCGCTTTTTTATGATAATTACGCACCGTTTCCGCAATCTCACGCAGATAATAACGACGATTGTTTGGAATGATGACGTTTTGTTTTTCCACATCTACGTCTTTGGAGAAGCCCGTTTTCCAATCCAGCTCCATTTTCCTGTTCACCGTTTCGACAATTGCCGCAAATAATGCATTGGTTCCCGGATCATTGAACTGGCTGGCGATCGTGCCGTACACAGGCATGTCATCAAGATCTTTATCAAAGAGCATATGACTGCGCTGGTACTGCTTCTGTACCTGGCGTCTCGCATCCTCCGAGCCTTTGCGCTCGAACTTATTGATGACGATCAGATCGGCAAAGTCGATCATATCGATTTTTTCCAGCTGGGACGGTGCACCGAACTCACTTGTCATGACGTACATGGACATATCACAGATCTCGGCGATTTCAGCATCCCCCTGCCCGATCCCACTTGTTTCCACGACGATCAGGTCATATCCTGCCGCTTTCACGACATTGATCGCGTCCTTGATCGCCAGTGAAAGTTCCGTTTTCGAACCACGTGTGGCAAGACTTCTCATATAAACACGGGGATTGAAGATCGCATTCATGCGTATACGGTCCCCAAGAAGAGCCCCTCCCGTTTTTTGTTTCGTTGGATCGATGGACAAAATCGCGATTTTCTTTTCTGGAAGTTCGTTGATGAAACGGCGGATCAGTTCATCCGTCAAGGAACTCTTCCCTGCACCACCCGTTCCCGTGATCCCAAGGACAGGTGCACTTTTAGCCAAGCTCTTGATTTCAGAAAAAACGGTCTGGGCTGTCGCTGCCACTTCTTCGTTTGCCCCGACTTGATATTCGGCAAGTGAAATCAGCTTTGATACCGTGTTCACATTACCGGTAGAAAGCTTCTCGACTTCCTGATTCACGCTTCCCTTGATGGTCGGGAAATCGCATTCCTCGATCATCTTATTGATCATGCCTTGAAGACCCTGAGTCCGTCCGTCTTCAGGTGAGAAGATGCGGGCGATCCCGTATTCGTGAAGCTCCTTGATTTCACGCGGTATGATCACTCCGCCGCCTCCGCCATAAATGCGGATATGGGAAGCCCCTCTTTCTTTTAAAAGGTCGTACATATATTTAAAGTATTCCACGTGTCCACCCTGATAGGATGAAATCGCAATCCCCTGAACATCTTCCTGAATAGCAGCATTGACGACTTCCTCTACAGAACGGTTATGGCCTAAGTGGATGACTTCCGCCCCACTTGCCTGGATAATCCGACGCATTATGTTGATCGACGCATCATGTCCGTCAAACAGGCTCGATGCCGTGACAAAACGAACATGGTGCTTTGGTTTATAAATCTCAACCGTGCTCATATTACTCCCCCTGTTCTCCCTTGTTTTTCAAATCCGATGATTCCGGTAAAAGTGAGTTCGATTTGAAGAGTGATGAATTCCTCGAGTGTATACTTCTTCTGAAGTGCCCAGCGACGGAATCCCCACATCTGCCCCTGGACGAATACATTCTGGGCCAGCATATGGATCTGATCATCATCAAGCTCAAGCTTTCCGCTGTCGACACAGCCTTTGATGAGATCTTCCACCATCCCCACCATTTCAAGTTCTTTCCGGAGCACATATGGAAGGGCATCCTTCGATAAGGATTTCGCTTCCTGATACATGACGAGTACTTCGTCCTGCATCCGGTCCATCACCTGAAAATAATGAGCGATACCGAGACGTAAATTTTCAAGCGTCCCTTTACCGACATCAAGCTCCTCAAGCTCCAATCGAACCTGCTCATAAATGCTGTCACACACTAAATACAGGACATCTTCCTTTGTTCGTATATATTCATACAGCGTTCCGATACTGAATCCGGCGGCCTTTGCAATCTCTCTGGTCGTGGTGCGGTGAAACCCCTTTTGTTTAAACAGAGAGACGGCCCCGCGAATCATCTGATCACGCCGCTTTTCCACCAAACGCTCATCCTTAACAGAAGCATGAACTTCCCTCTTCTTATTCAAAACAACCGACCGCCTTTATATTCCGATTCTCCCATTGACCCCTACTCCAAAAGCACCTGCTTCATCCCCCAACAAAGCAGATACCCGTCTATCTCTCTTAACCTAGCTATCCTATTTCGTCACCATCCGCGAAATAACCAGCCTCTGAATCTCCTGAGTTCCCTCATAAATCTGAGTGATCTTCGCATCACGCATATAACGCTCTACCGGATAGTCCTTCGTATAGCCATAACCACCGAAGATCTGAACCGCTTCCGTCGTCACCTTCATCGCCGTATCCCCGGCCATCAGCTTCGACATCGCCGATTCTTTCCCGTATGGAAGCCCTTCTGACTCAAGCCATGCAGCTTGATAGGTTAATAGACGTGAAGCCTCGATGGATGTCGCCATATCAGCAATCTTAAATGAAATCCCCTGGTTCGCTGCGATCGGTTTACCGAACTGCTCACGCTCTTTTGCGTACTCAACGGACGCATCAAGTGCTCCTTGAGCAATCCCCACTGCTTGAGCGGCAATCCCGTTACGACCGCCATCAAGTGTCATCATCGCAATTTTGAAGCCATCGCCTTCGTTTCCAAGCATATTCTCTTTCGGTACTTTACAATCTTCAAATACGATCTCAGTTGTTGGAGAAGAGCGTATCCCTAGCTTCTTCTCTTTTTTCCCAACAGAGAACCCTGCGAAGTCTGCTTCTACGATGAAGGCGCTCGTTCCACGCTGGCGCTGGGAAGGATCCGTCAAGGCAAATACGATATACGTATCAGCGATCCCACCGTTTGTGATGAAAATTTTAGAGCCGTTCAATACGTAGTGATCTCCTTCTAAACGGGCCGTCGTCTTCATACCGCCTGCATCAGATCCCGAACCCGGTTCTGTCAGTCCGTAAGCACCAATCTTCTCTCCCTGCGCCATTGGACGAAGGTATTTCTGCTTCTGCTCTTCCGTACCAAATTTATATACTGGCCAACCGGCTAACGAAGTATGGGCGGACAATGTAACACCTGTAGACGCACACACTCTTGAAAGTTCTTCAACAGCGATGCAATACGCCAGATAGTCACTGCCGATCCCGCCGTACTCTTCAGGCCAAGGAATCCCCGTCAACCCAAGCTCTGCCATCTTCTTAAATAAATCCATATCAAAACGCTCTTCCTCATCACGCTCAGCAGCAGTAGGAGCCACCTCATTCCGCGCAAAATCACGCACCATCTTACGTATCATTTCATGCTCTTCTGATAACTTAAAATTCATCTCAACTTCCTCCTCCTATCATCTACACACCGGGTCTGGCACCCTCAAGAAACAAGCTATGCCACAAACCCCTTTACGCCATGAAACATCACAATCTAAATCGGGGCCTGACACGCTTCAGAATATATGCACAACGACACCCTATCAAAATTTCAAATAAACACTTTCATCTACACCAACAAATGCTTCCCAATCACCATCCGCTGAATCTCACTCGTACCCTCATAAATCTCCGTCACCTTCGCATCACGGAACAAGCGCTCAACCGGATACTCCTTCGTATACCCATATCCGCCGTACACCTGAATCGCTTCCGTCGACGCTTCAACGGCTGTTTTCGAAGCAAACAGCTTAGCCATACTGGCTTCCTTCCCACAGGAGATGTTGTTAGAGCGAAGATTAGCAGCCCTGTACACAAGAAGCTTCGAGCCTTCAACGGCCGTCGCCATATCAGCAAGCTTAAAACCGATTCCCTGTTGCGCGGCGATCGGTTTGCCGAACTGCACCCGTTCTTTTGCATAAGCCGTTGAGTAATCGAAAGCCGCTTCCGCGATTCCAAGTGCCTGCGCGGCAATTCCGATCCTGCCGGCATCCAGGTTCGCCATGGCGATCTTGAAGCCTTCCCCTTCTTCACCGAGAAGGTTTTCAGCCGGGACTTTCATATCTTCAAACGTCAGCTGGACGGTACGTGAACCGTGCAGCCCCATTTTATGTTCGTCTTTCCCGATCACAAGACCAGGTGTATCCTTCTCAACGATGAAGGCCGATACCCCACGGCTCCCCTTCGTCGAATCCGTCGTCGCAAAGACAATATACGTATCGGCTTCCCCACCATTGGTGATAAAGACTTTCGATCCGTTCACCACATAGTGGTCCCCGTGCTTTTCGGCCCGGGATTTGAGGCTCTTCGCATCGGACCCTGCACTTGGCTCGGTCAGACAGAAAGCCCCTAAATACTCACCAGTTGCAAGCTTCGGAAGGAACTTTTGCTTTTGCTCCTCGTTTCCGAAGTAAAGAATCGGATTGGTTCCTACGGATGTATGAACCGACAGGATGACACCGATGGTTGCGCTTACTTTCGATAACTCATGAATCGCAATGATATACGAGGTGAAATCCATCTCTGATCCGCCATATTTCTCGGGAATCGTGATTCCCATCAAGCCAAGCCCGGCCATTTTATTTAAAATATCCCTCGGGAACTCCCCCGCTTCCATCTTCTCGATGAACGGCTGGATTTCTGTTTCGGCAAAATCCTGGACCATCTTTCTCATCATCTGCTGCTCTTCCGTGAATCGTAACTCCATGACTGTTTCCTCCCTGATGTTCGTCGTGATCACTCGTACGAATAGAAGCCGCGGCCCGTTTTCTTACCCAGCCAGCCTGCTTTCACATATTTCCGGAGTAGCGGGCATGGACGGTATTTATCGTCACCGAAACCTTCATGCAGGGTTTCCATGATATAGAGGCATGTATCGAGTCCGATGAAGTCAGCCAGAGTCAGCGGTCCCATCGGGTGATTCATACCGAGCTTCATCACTTCATCGATCGCCTCTTTGCTCGCCACCCCTTCATAAAGGGTGTAGATCGCTTCATTGATCATCGGCATCAGGATGCGGTTTGAAACGAATCCCGGGAAATCTTCCACCTCTACCGGTACTTTATTAAGTGACTTCGTCATATCTTCAATCACTTGATACACTTCATCCGTTGTCGCAAGCCCACGGATGATTTCAACCAATTTCATCACCGGTACCGGATTCATGAAGTGCATTCCGATCACTTGTTTCGGCCGCTTCGTCGCTGCCGCAATTTCCGTGATCGGAAGGGAAGACGTGTTCGAAGCCAAAATCGTATGTTCCGGCGTGATCTCATCCAACTGAGCAAAAATCTTCGTTTTGATGTCCATATTCTCAACTGCCGCTTCGATGACAAGATCCACCTTCTTGGCGTCCTGGATATCAGTTGAAGCCGTCAAACGATTTACTGTAGCTGTTTTATCTTCTTCAGACATTCTTCCTTTTTCAACGGAACGGGACAGATTCTTCGTGATGACACCCATTCCCTTTTGGACAAACTCTTCTTTCAAATCGTTCAGGTATACGTTGAACCCTGCCTGTGCACAGACCTGGGCGATCCCTGCGCCCATTTGTCCCGCGCCGATGACCATTACGTTTTTAATGTTCATTTTGTTCTCCCCTTTGTTATATGAGACTAGTAATCTAGTTGGTTTTTTGTGGGTCAGCTGCTGAACTCAGGAGTGTACCTGGTACAATCACTCCCCTTTGTACCTGGTACACTTTGCTCTCTTTGTACCTGGTACACTTCGCCAAGTGTGTACCTGGTACACTCCACCGATTATGTACCTGGTACAAACAATCCCATCTGTACCTGGTACAACAAGTCACCCTACTGCTTCGCTACCTCAATCATGATCGCATCCCCTTGACCGCCTCCGCTGCAGATCGAGGCTATTCCGATTCCTCCTCCGCGGCGTTTCAGTTCGTATGCGAGTGTAAGGATGATGCGGGCCCCGCTTGCTCCGATCGGGTGGCCAAGGGCAACGGCTCCACCGTTCACATTGACTTTGTCTGGATCAAGGCCGGCGATTTTCCCGCTCGTTAATGCCACGGCTGCAAATGCTTCGTTAATTTCAAACAAATCGATCTCTTCAAGGGATTTCCCTGTTTTCTTGAGAAGCTCGTTGATCACAAGCCCCGGTGTTTGCGGGAAGTCCTTCGCTTCAACAGCAAGGGCAGTATGGCCAAGGATGGTCGCTAACGGCTGTTTCCCTTCCTTCTTGGCTCTTTCTTCACTCATGAGGACCATGGCTGCCGCTCCGTCGTTGACCCCTGGAGCGTTCCCTGCTGTGATCGTTCCTTCTGATCCGAAGACAGGCCCTAATTTAGCCAGTGCCTCGATGGATGTTTCTTTCCGTGGGGCTTCATCTTTCGCTACGACAATCGGATCTCCTTTGCGTTGAGGAACCTCAACAGCAACGATTTCTTCACCGAGCACTCCCTCTTCGGTCGCTTTTACGGCTCTGTGATGGCTTCTGAGTGCCCATTCGTCCTGCTCTTCTCTTGATAGTTCAAATTCTTTCGCTGTTTCATTTCCGTACGTTCCCATGTGGACATTGTTGAAGCTGCACGTCAATCCGTCGTGTACCATCAGGTCTTTTACCTGAGAATCTCCCATTTTAAATCCCCAGCGCGCTTTCGGAAGGATGTAAGGAGCATTGGACATGGATTCCATTCCACCTGCCACGATCACTTCACCGTCGCCTGCACGGATGATCTGGTCTCCCAATGTGACACTTCGCATTCCTGACGCACATACTTTATTGATCGTTTCCGTTTTGACATTCCAAGGTAAGCCCGCGTGGCGTGATGCCTGACGGGAAGGGATTTGGCCCTGTCCTCCTTGTAAAACAGATCCGAGGATGACTTCTTCTACTTCTTCCCCGTTTACGCCGGCCCGTTTCAAGGCTTCCTTCATAGCGAAACCGCCAAGCTCTGAAGCTGTAAAACTGCTGAGGCTTCCCCCGAATTTACCAAAAGGCGTTCTTGCTCCGTCTAAAATAACCGTTTTTCCCATCTCCATCGCTCTCCTTTATATGGGTTTTATCCGTTAATTTGTATACGCTTTCAATTTACCTTAAAAAAATTTGATCGACTTTCGACTGAACGCTCGCTCAACTAATCCTCATAAGAGAAGGGACAAATTTTGTCCCCGATATACCTTTATTGTACTTCATTTTTAATGCTAACGCACCCGATTTTTTAGAAAGTTTTTATTTTTCTATTAAATTTACTATTGTAGAAAAACAATAGGAGCGAAACGCAATAGAGACTATTTTGTTTCGCTCCTGTTTGTTTGATGAACGCGTGTGCCATTCATTATCTAAAGGATAATATTCTTTTTAAGATGCAGCCGGTTGGTCCTTTAGATCGCCACAAACGGCTTTTTCAAGAATTTCTGCGACATCGAGAGTAGAAACCGTTTCTTCCACTTCTTTTGCCTTTGTACCATCCGATAGCATCGTCAGGCAGTATGGACAGCCTGAGCTGATGACCGATGGACTGACAGCCAGTGCCTGCTCGGTACGGGAGACGTTGACGCGGTGTCCTGCGTCTTCTTCCATCCACATGAGTCCTCCACCCGCTCCACAGCACATGCCTTTTTCACGGTTACGCTCAATCTCGACCAATTTCACTCCGGAAATGGATTTCAGGATTTCACGCGGTGGGTCATACACTTCATTGTAACGGCCAAGGTAACAGGAATCGTGGAAGGTGATTGTTTCGTTCACTTCATATTGCGGCTTCAGGCGCCCTTCCTGTACCAGCTGATGCAGAAGTTCAGTATGATGGTAGACTTCCGCTTCCAGGCCAAAGTCCGGATACTCATTTTTAAAAATGTTGTACGCATGCGGATCAATCGTTACAATCTTCTTGATTTCATGTTTTTCGAACTCAGCGATATTTTGACCGGCAAGCTCCTGGAATAAGAACTCGTTTCCAAGACGGCGCGGTGTGTCACCGGAGTTCTTTTCTTTATTACCGAGAATCGCAAACTTCACGCCGGCTTCATTCATCAGCTTGGCGAAGGATAAGGCGATCTTTTGGCTTCGGTTATCGAATGAACCCATGGATCCGACCCAGAATAGGAATTCGAAGTCTTCTCCCGCTTTTTTCATTTCTTTTACCGTTGGGATCGTCACGTCTTCTCTTCCCTCACGCCAGTTTTCACGCTCTTTACGGTTCAGACCCCAAGGATTTCCCTGACGCTCGATGTTTTGCATAGCGCGCTGTGCGTCTGCATCCATCTTTCCTTCTGTCAGGACAAGGTAACGGCGAAGGTCGATGATTTTATCTACGTGCTCATTCATGACTGGACATTGGTCTTCACAGTTACGGCACGTGGTACATGCCCAGATTTCTTCTTCCGTGATGACGTCCCCGATCAGGCTTGGACTGTACGCAGCACCGGCAGCCGCTTCTTCAGCCGCCTGAGTGGCACTTGCCATCGCAAGCTGGTTCCCTTTCGTCCCATTGAATGCAAATGTCGGCACCCAAGGCTTCTTCTGCGTCACGACAGCACCGTGATTCGTCAGGTTATCCCGAAGTTTGACGATGAGATCCATCGGGGAAAGCATTTTCCCTGTCCCGGTTGCCGGACACATATTCGTACAACGACCACATTCCACACATGCGTAGAAATCGATCATTTGGTGCTGTGTAAATTCTTCAATTTTCCCTACCCCGAAGCTTTCGGCTGATTCATCTTCAAAATCGATGGGCTTAAGCTTCCCAGGGTTGTCTAAACGATTGAAATAAACATTGGCAGGACCTGCGATCAAGTGAGCGTGCTTGGATTGCGGCACATACACAAGGAATGCCAGTAAGAATAGTAAGTGAATCCACCAGGCTACATAGAAAATGGCGATGGATGCCGTTTCCCCGATGCCTCCAAGTGCCCCTGCGATCAGCGATGCTACAGGCTCCGTCCAGGCAAGGTCTTCCCCATGCCAGATGATGCCCATTCCGTTCCCGACTAGGACCGACAGCATTAATCCACCGATAAATAACAAGACCAGCCCAGATTTGAATCCTCTTTTTAAACGGACCAGTTTTTCAACATAGCGGCGATGGAATGCCCACACAACCGCTACGAGGATCATGAGTGTGACGATTTCCTGGAAGAACGTGAATCCAGCGTATAAAGGCCCCAGCGGCAGGTGACTTCCCGGAGCAAGCCCTTTCCAGATGAAATCGATGGCCCCGAACTGAACGAGGATGAATCCGTAGAAGAACATCACGTGGATCGCTCCACTTTTCTTATCCTTCAAGAGCTTCTTTTGTCCGAAGACATTGACCAGGATTTTCTGGAATCGTTCTTTGAATCGTTTGTCGAACTCCACTTTTTTCCCGAGCTTAATATATTCAATTCTCGTCTTTACTACATACACAAACAGACTCAGTGCATAAACGGTCACAAGGATAAATGCGACCCAATTGAGAATGAGTAACCCATTCATAGACAAACACTCCCCCTTCTTTGGTCCGATGAACTTCCCCTTTGTTCAAACTTTTACAAACCAAATTAATATTCTGAATAGTTCATATCTCCATTATATTATGAATGAGCATTCAGTCAATGGTTTTTCCGAATAAAAATGAAAACCTTTTCACAGGTGATCCTTCAGCTCGTAAAAAAACAGGACTTTCTGTACCCCCCACAGGTTTCAAAAGGACTAGTGAAAGGGAAAAAGAAGAAAGGATGCAAAGTACCAAAGAAAGAGGACATACTAAAGATAATGCAAATGAGAGAGTGATTCTATGTGGTGGTTAATCCTATTGGTTATTCTTGCCGCAATCATCGGATGGCTGATGCTCGATTTCAAATTGGGGAGAAGTCATTTCATCCGGACGCGGACAAGAAGAGATTATGAGAAACGAATGAGTGATATCGAATTATTTTCAAGGGGACCCGAGCTTTTCGATCAAATGTTTAAAGACATGAAAGAAGCAAGGGCCTCCATTCATGTATTATTTTATATCGTCCAGGATGACCACTTTGCCTTGAGGTTCCTGGAATTATTGAAAGGAAAGGCACAAGAAGGCATTGAAGTCCGTCTTCTGATGGATCAAATCGGGAGTCATAACGTCCCGAAGTCGAAGGTAAAGGAGCTTCGTGATGCGGGTGTGGAAGTCGATTTCTGCCGGAGAGTCAAGCTTCCCTACCTGTTCTTTTCCTCCCAGCAGCGTAATCACCGGAAGATTACCGTCATCGACGGGGTGATCGGTTATTTGGGTGGTTACAACATCGGAAAGGAATATATCGATGAAAATGATAAGCCCGAGCTTTCTCCTTGGAGGGATTATCATCTCCGGTTGGAAGGTGAAGGTGTCCACGATCTTCAGACTGAGTTCTGCATTGACTGGCACCGCGCTACACAGAAGGATTTGAAGAACGAAGCAAAGTATTTCCCTCCCGCTGATAAAGGAAGCATTCAGCATCAAATTTTCCCGACCGAGGGGGTTAATATTGAAGACTTCTTTGGAAAATTCATCGACGAAGCACAAAGCGAAATCATTATCGGGACACCCTACTTCATTGCTACTCCGATCTTGATGGACGCGCTTTTGGGGGCACTGGACAGAGGGGTTACCGTCAAGATCATCATCCCGAATAATGCCGATCATATGCTGGTGAAAGAAGCAGCCTTCCCTTATTTCAGGCCCCTGCTCGCTAGTGGTGCGAAAGTGTATCAGTTCATGGACGGCTTCTATCATGCAAAGGTGATGGTCGTCGATGACCATTTCTGTGATATCGGCACGGCCAATTTTGATAAGCGGAGCTTCTTTATCAATTTTGAAATCAATAACCTGATCTACGATAAAGGATTTATCCAGACGTTGAAAAAGGAAATGGAAAAAGACATGGCGGCATCCGACATGTTAAGCGAAAGCGACCTCTCATCGGTTTCTGTGCTCACCCGGTTAAAAGAACGCGTCGCTTCAGCCATTTCAATCTTACTCTAGGGGGATGACACATGAAAGTCCGACTGGGATTCGTGGCGAACTCCCTCTCTTTATGGGATGCAAGCCCGGCCAAAACCATGACATTCAAGCGATTCACGGAGTTACCCAAGAGCGAACGGATGGATCGCCTGAAGGAAGTGACAAGGTTAAACCTGGAGCATACGAAACGCATCCTGTATCTGTGTGCGGCTCATGAAATCAAGCTGTACCGATTATCCAGCTCCCTCGTTCCCCTTGCCACTCATCCTGAAGTGGAATGGGATTTCCATTCCCCTTTTCAACATGAATGGAAGGAACTTGGGGATTTGATCAAAAAGCTCGGGATCAGGGCAAGCTTTCACCCGAACCAGTTCACCTTATTCACGAGTCCCAAGCAGCATGTGACGGACAATGCTGTGAAAGATATGGTGTATCACTACCGGATGCTTGAATATATGGGGATCGAGAAGGATTCCGTCATCAATATCCATATCGGCGGGAGCTACGGGGATAAGGAAGAAACGCTGATCCGTTTTCATGAAAACCTGAAAGACCTCCCTCCGGATGTAAAAGACATCATGACACTCGAAAATGACGACAAGACCTATACCGTCGAAGAAACGCTCACCGTTTGTCAAAAAGAGAAGATCCCCATGGTTCTGGACATTCACCATCACGAAGCCAATCCAAGTGATAAGCCTCTTGAGGGGTATCTTGAAAAGATTTTTTCCACCTGGGACAGGAGAGATTTAGTGCCGAAAATACATATTTCCTCCCCTAAATCTGCTAGTGCCTTCCGCTCCCATGCCGTCCTGGTCGATCCGGGATTTGTGGAAGGTTTCTTCAAAACCCTGAAAACGTTTAATCAGGACGTGGATTTTATGATCGAAGCCAAACATAAAGATCTTGCTATGCTGAAGCTGATTGAAGATTTAGCTTCCATCCGCGGGGTGAAAAGGATCAATGGCGGGACCCTTGAGTGGTAAAGAAGAAAAGATGGACACTTGGGTGTTCATCTTTTTTATGTAAACATCATTTAAATACAGACTCGATCCAGGGCTGAATTGCCATAAAGGCTTTGAACCCAAGATAAATACCCACAATTCCTGCAATTCCTGCCAATGCTGGCGGGGCCGGTATCGGTAACTTAAATAAAGCAAAGATAAACCCGACTAAAAATCCGGTTACGATCGCCAATACGACGGTTTTCATACCATTCTCCTCCTTCATCCATCTTCCATTATTATACGTCAAAGCGGGGGAAATATAAGAAAAAGGTCCATCCTGATGAGGGACGGACCTTTGGTATATCTATTTACATTTTTTCCGGAGCTGCTACACCGATCAAGGCAAGGGCGTTTTGTAACGTGACACGAACGACTTTTACTAAAGCGAGACGTGCTGTCGTCAGTTCACGGTTATCTTCATCAAGTACCTTGTTAGCATTGTAGAAGCTGTGGAAAGCAGATGCCAGGTCATTGATGTAGTTTGCCACACGGTGAGGCGTGCGTTTCTCCGCAGCGTCGGCGATCATTTGCGGGAACTCACCCAGCTTTTTCAGTAGGTCTACTTCTTTTTCCGTACCGATCAGCTTTAAGTCGATCTTGTCTTCTGAAGCCAGCCCCTGTTCTTCTGCCTGGCGAAGGATGCTGCAAATACGCGCGTGGGCATATTGAGCATAATATACAGGGTTTTCGTTGGACTGGGAAACCGCTAAGTCCAGGTCAAAATCCATATGCGTATCGGCACTTCTCATGGCGAAGAAATAGCGGACAGCATCAAGGCCGACCTCTTCCACAAGCTCACGTAACGTAACAGCTTTCCCTGTACGCTTACTCATCTTCATCTTTTCACCATTTTTGTAAAGGTGAACAAGTTGGATCACTTCCACTTCCAGTTTGTCACGGTCAAAGCCAAGTGCTTCGATGGCCGCCTTCATACGTGGGATGTAACCGTGGTGATCCGCTCCCCAGATATTGATCAGCACATCATGCCCGCGCTCGAATTTATCCTGGTGATAGGAAATATCCGGAGTCAGGTATGTGTACGTGCCGTCGTTCTTGATAAGAACACGGTTCTTGTCATCGCCAAGTTCAGTCGAGCGGAACCAGGTTGCGCCCTCCTCTTCGTATACGTGACCGTTATCTCTCAGCGTTTTCAATGCCGCATCGATTTTCCCATTTTCATAAAGGGATGTTTCAGAGTACCACACATTGAACGGAACGCGGAACATTTCAAGATCCTTTTGAAGCTTGGCCATTTCAATCTTCAGGCCGTATTCACGGAAAAACTTGTAGCGTTCCGCGTCGCTTACTTCTGCATATTTCGAGCCGAATTCTTCAGCCAGTTTCTTTCCGATTCCGATGATGTCCGCCCCGTGGTACCCGTCTTCAGGCATCGCCTTGTCCTGTCCAAGTGCCTGGAAGTAACGTGCCTCAACGGAGATCGCCAGGTTGTGGATCTGATTTCCGGCGTCATTGATGTAGTATTCACGGGTTACGTTATAGCCCGCTTTTTCAAGGACGTTACATAGGGAATCACCGACGGCCGCTCCACGGGCATGACCTAGATGAAGGTCACCTGTCGGGTTGGCAGATACGAACTCGACGTTCACTCTCTCACCATTTCCCGCGTCTGACTGACCGTATTCCTGATCCTGATCGAGAATCAACGGGATCAAATCTGTTAAGTATTCGTTATTCATGTAGAAATTGATGAAGCCGGGTCCTGCAATCTCCATTTTTTCAATGGACGCTTTGGACTGGTCGAAGTTAGCGACGATGTCGTCAGCGATCATGCGTGGTGCTTTTTTTGCGACTCTTGCCAGCTGCATGGCCATATTCGTTGAATAATCCCCGTGTGACTTTTCTTTCGGGATCTCAAGGATGACATCCGGGATCTGATCCTCAGTTGCGAGTCCCGCTTTCAGGACCGCTGCTCTGATTTCGGCTTTCAGGTTTTCTTGTACTTTTTCGACGATATTCATATCGCTATGCTTCCTCCTTATAGTGAATGGACATAACATAATCCCCAACCGGGCTGTCCTGCATCTTTAACTCGTATGAAAGATTGAAATTCCCTTCAAGCTCCGAGTCACTCTGTGTATGTGAAAGTGTTTTCGTTTTGGTTGTAAGTAAAAGGGTGCCGAGCTGGCTCTCGTAAGAACCGTTCTGTTCCTCGAGTTCGTTGAAGGCCATTCTCATTTTGACTGCCCCGCTTCTGAGGATGAGGGCCTGTCGATCCGTTACTTTAACAATCGTATGAGTGGTCCCTTCCTCTTGTACTTCATCGTACTTTAGAAAAACGGCATCTCCCTTTTCATAGTATCGACCAAATGATACCAATTCAAAAGAGTCACTTTCCTCTCCTATTGTGATTTTGGTTTTCAAGTGAACTTTGACAGGGGTGTAATCTGTTTTTGCCGTCAAACCACTCACATCCTTTTCTTTTTAGGGTCCGATCAAGTGATAGGTCCGTCCCTCAAATAGACGTCCCTTCCTTCTAACTAATTAAGTATAAGAAGTATTGTGGGAAATTGCAATGGAACACGGTGAGTTTTCATTTATTGGGGGGATGTAAGCGGATTATCGGCAAAAGAACAGCCTCTTCTGCCAATGAGAAGAGGCTTTGATGGTTTATTTCACCCAGCCAAGAAGCATTTCACGGATCAGCTTACTTGCCGTATTCGCTGTCTGCTCGGATGGATCATAGATTGGCGCCACTTCCACCAGATCCGCTCCCACGACGTTCACGTCTGAGTGAGCAATGGCATGGATGGATGCCAATAATTCCTTGGATGTGATTCCCCCGCAGTCCACGGTTCCGGTTCCAGGAGCATGGGCAGGGTCCAATACGTCAATATCAATCGTCACATAAACAGGACGTCCTGCAAGCTGAGGAAGGATTTCCTTCAACGGCTCGAGCACTTCGAATTTCGAAATGTGCATGCCGTTTTCCTTCGCCCATTGGAATTCTTCTTTCATCCCGGAACGGATGCCGAATGAATAAACGTTCTTTGGCCCGATATGCTCGGCGATCTTACGGATCGGAGTCGAGTGGGATAGCGGCTCCCCTTCATACTCTTCACGCAGGTCTGTGTGAGCGTCCATATGGATGATGGCAAGATCCGGGTATTTCTTCGCGATGGCTTTCATCACAGGCCATGAGACCAGGTGCTCCCCACCCATTCCGAACGGGATCTTCCCGTCTCCGAGCAGGCCGTCGATATAATCTTCAATCATATCGATGCTCCGCTGCGGGTTACCGAACGGAAGCGGGATATCACCGGCATCATAGTATTTCACTTCTTCAAGTTCCCGGTCTAGGTACGCGCTATACTCCTCCAGACCGATGGACACCTCACGGATACGGGTCGGGCCGAAACGGGAACCAGGACGATAACTGACCGTCCAATCCATCGGCATCCCGTAAAGGACCACCTGGCTATCCTCATAAGAAGGATGGCTCTTAATAAACACATTACCTGAATAAGCCTCATCAAAACGCATATTCTTCAACCTCTCTTTTAGAGAGGGACGGACCTTGGTTAAGGTCCGTCCCTCATTGATTTTAAGCGATTTACCGTTGAAATGTGAGGTCCGTCCCTCCCATTTATTTTGTCAGGTCTTTAACGAATTTCGGAAGGGCGAATGCTGCTTTGTGCAGTTCCGGTGTGTAGTATTTCGTTTCGATGTCGTGGAAACGCTCTTCCGGCACTTCAATCGGGTCGTGCTTTTTGGAACCGATCGTGAAGGCCCACAATCCGCTTGGGTATGTGGGGATACTCGCTGTGTACAGACGTGTGATTGGGAAGATTTCCTTTACGTCGCTCTGTACCTGGCGGATAAGGTCTGCTTTGAACCAAGGGTTGTCACACTGCGCGACGAAGATTCCGTCTTCTTTCAGGGCTTTCGAGATCCCTGCGTAGAATCCTTTTGTGAACAAGTTCACCGCCGGACCAACAGGCTCAGTGGAATCGACCATGATCACGTCATATTCGTTCTCACTCTTCGCGATGTGCATGAAGCCGTCGTCGACTTGTACATCCACCCGCTCGTTCTCTAATTCTCCTGCAATCTCAGGAAGATACTTCTTGGAGTACTCGATCACTTTCCCATCGATTTCAACAAGTACGGCCTTTTTCACGCTTGGGTGTTTCAACACTTCACGGATGACGCCTCCGTCTCCACCGCCGACAACCAATACGTTCTCCGGGTTCGGATGCGTGAATAATGGAACATGCGCGACCATTTCGTGATAGACGAACTCATCCTTCTGGCTCGTCATGACCATGCCGTCAAGGAACAGCATATTGCCCCACTCTTCTGTTTCAGCCATTTCAAGATATTGAAAATCCGTTTGCTCTGTATGTAAAGTCTTCTTGATTTTCATCGTGATCCCGAAGTTTTCTGTTTGTTTCTCTGTGTACCAAAGTCCACTCATTATTTCAACTTCCCTTCTTGTTTTTATATTTTTATCAGTTTTTCCAGCATAGGTCGATCTTCGCTGTCAAAATCATATACCACTAGTTTGAGTTTTCACACGTTCATCTTTAGGACAAAATAGATCACTCTGTTAAGCGAAACCCTGACATAACGGGCTTTACTCCTATTTATAAAAACATCCGGAACGGACGTCATTTTTATCCTTCCCTATCATGATAAATACAAACATGAGAAAAAGTATAGTGGAATCTAGCAAAATTTCAAGTGAAATTTTTTCTAAACCTTTTAGGTTTAAAATCTCGTAAATCTTTTCATACTGATACTACACAGTAATCAGTATAAACGAAATAACAAATATAAGAAAAATCCAAGGTCCGTCCCTCAAATGATGCGGACCTCTGTAGGGAAAGTAGGGAGAGGTATGGAACTGATGGCTCGAATGGGGAAGACAAAGAAATATGCGAGATTTGCAGTGGTCGGGGCTCTCGCGGCTATGGTCCTCTTTTTGTTGGGGATCATGGGGGTTTTGATTTACGCCAAGGTCCAGGGGCCGCCTCCCCTTGCCGTCCCTCAATCTACTTTGATCTACGGTGAGGATGGTTCGGTCATAGGAGAAACGAATACAGACGAGAAGCGCTACTGGGTGGGACTGAAGGAAATCTCACCTGCCCTCATTGAAGCGACGATCTCCATTGAAGACAAAAGCTTCTATCAGCATTACGGGTTTGACCTGAAGCGGATGGCAGGGGCAGCACTGGCCGACGTCAAAGCGATGTCGAAGGTACAGGGGGCCAGTACCATTTCACAGCAGTACGCTCGCAATCTATTTCTTTCTCATGATAAGACGTGGAAACGAAAGATTTCAGAAGCCCTTTATACGATAAGGATTGAAATGAACTACTCCAAGAAGGACATTCTAGAAGGCTATTTAAATACCATCTATTACGGACACGGCGCATACGGTGTCCAGGCAGCGAGTCAATATTACTTCGGCAAGGATGCCAATCAATTGACGGTTTCCGAAGCGGCCATGCTCGCCGGGATACCGAAAGCACCGTCCTACTATTCGCCTGTCACCCATCTTGAAAATAGCAAGAATCGACAGGAACTCATTCTTCAGTCCATGACCGATGACGGCTTTATAACAAAAGAGCAAGAGACCGTTTCCAAAGCCGCACCAATCCGCATCACAGGCGAGCACGCCCATCAAAAGGCGGAAACCGCCCCCTATTTTCAAGATGTAGTGAAAAGTATCCTCCGCTCCGACTTGGGAATCGAGGAACGCACGATTGAGATGGGAGGACTGAAGGTATACACGACCCTAAACCCCGATCACCAGAAAGCCGCCGAGAAAGTCGTGAAGGAACAGATCCCCGATAAATCGGATATCCAATTGGGGTTTGTGTCCATGAACCCGAAAAATGGATATGTAACAGCTTTAGTCGGGGGTCGAAATTACGAAGAGAGTCCATTTAACCGTGCCGTGCAGGCAATCCGCCAGCCGGGATCAACGATCAAGCCGTTACTCTACTACTCTGCTTTAAAGCAGGGGTTTACGCCATCCACGACGATGAAGAGCGAAATGACGTCCTTCACATTCGATGATGGAAAAAAGTACACCCCTCATAATTACAACAATAAATTTGCAGATGGTGACATCACCCTGGCCCAGGCCATCGCTCTATCTGATAACGTCTACGCCGTGAAGACCCACCTCTTCATCGGTCAGGACACCTTGACGAAAACGGCAAAAGAGAAGTTCGGATTGACGACAAAGGTGAAAAAATATCCTTCATCGGCACTCGGTACATCAGGGGCACGGGTCATCGATATGGTCAATGCCTACAGCATCTTTGCCAATGGCGGCTATAAAGTGAAGCCCGTCTTCATTACAAGAGTGGAAGACTGGTCGGGGGACATCATCTATGAACAGAAATCTAAAAAAGAGCAGGTACTTGACCCGGATCTCACATATGTCATGACCCATATGCTCACCGGGATATTCGATCCTAAGCTCAATGATTACTCGACGGTCACAGGGATCCAGATCCGGAAAGACGCGACCCGTCCCTATGCAGGTAAATCCGGGACAACCAATACAGACAACTGGATGATCGGCTACTCCCCTCAATTAACAGCGGGAGTGTGGACCGGATACGATAAAGGAAAAGAAGTCTCCCTGGTCGATGATAAATACTATGCCAAGAAAATCTGGGTCCACTTCATGGAGGAAGCCCTGAAGAATGAACCCGTCAAAAACTTCAAACCGACCAAGGGCGTCGTCGGCGTGGCCGTGAACCCCCATAACGGACTGCTCGCAACAAAAGACTGTCCCGTTCAGCGCTTCACCTATTTTGTAAAAGGCACAGAACCGACAGAATACTGCCATGAACATCTGGGTGAAAAAGAAGCACCGAAAGAAAAGGTACCGGAAAAAGAGAAGAAGTCTTGGTATGATAAAGTTAGGGATTGGATTTTTTAACCGAAAAGCGGAAGGGGCTCGCACTGGGGCGACAAGCATAAGACGAGTCACCCGGAAAGGCGTTCTTTGCCTTTTTGGGTGACTTGGCTTATGACCTCGAGCCCCAAGCCCCTGGAGCTGGACATCTCGAAAAACCAATTTCCAGCTATATACCAATAAAAAAATAAAAAACTCCGGGTTTGTGCGAACCCGGGGTTTTTCATGTCCTAGTTTATGTGCAAACTGTGATTTAAGTGTACTTTTTTTCCACCCATAGAGCAAGATGTGAACGACATATTCAAAAAAATGTCACATTTTGTTCACAAAACGATCTATTTTATTTTTAGCGCTTCCTTCAGTTCCTCCTTTGAGCGTTCCCACATGCCTTCATCATGATTCTTTAAAAAGTCCGTGAGAATGCCTTTGGATTTATCGTCCAGTTGATCCAGCACGATCTTCCGCTTGATGGATTTATCCATATTGTTCACATGTTCCGGCATGGACTTGTAGCCCCTGCGCTTCTCGCGGTTCACGACGAGCTCACAAGCCGTCATGCCTGCATAGTACGGGCCGTCTTCCATCCGGTCGATGGTCACCCAGATCAGCCAGTACAGCTTACCGCCAGCCGAGTCCTCACGGTTATTCGTGAACTTGATCCCTTTTTCAATCGGGCTTCTTGCATGCAAGGCGCCGATTTCGATCGTCGCTTCACCTTCTTCGACATCAATCATCACAGGCGAAACATTATCAAGGCTCAATGACCCTACCCCGTATCCGCCATGGCCGTCAGTGGGATCACTTTTGATGATATTGAATCCAATGTTTTTTTTCTTTTCCATGAAACGTCACTCCTTCTAGTTAAAGATTGAAAAAATAGTCGTGAATATCGCACTGAATGCCTGATTGGTCGCGGTCATGCCGCCTTGTAATAACGGCCAGATCGTATATTCGTCCAGAGGCGTGATGATAATGATTAAAAACAGCAGAACGCCATATTGCTCATACTGGGACAATTTTGCCCTGACATGATTCGGTGACAAGTCCTCGATGATCCGGTACCCATCCAGTGGAGGGAACGGCAGTAAGTTGAAGACAAACAACAGTACGTTCAAGTAAACGATCATCTGCAGGAGATCAATGACAAACGGCGGTACCCCGACTCCGCCCGTCACCCCTACAAAGAAATAGAAAAAACCGAATGCAATGAACGCCAGTAAAAAATTACTCAGGGGGCCGGCAACCGATACCAACACTCCCGCCAACCGGGGATTCTTAAAACGTGATCTCATGACCGGCACAGGCCGCGCCCAGCCAAATCCCGCGATTAATATTAAAATGGTTCCCAGGGGGTCCAGATGCTGAATCGGATTCAATGTGAGTCTTCCCTGATCCTTCGCTGTCGTATCCCCGAACTTGTATGCCACAAAGGCGTGTGCGAACTCATGAACCGTAAAGGCCATGACGAGGGCGATCACGACAAACGGAAGCTCTTCCAACCGAAAGACGGAGATCGACTCAAAAAGTGAGCTAATTGTATCCAAAGTATGTACTCCTTTAAAAAATGTTTTACTTTCTTATTCCATAGTATACAGAAAAATTCCTGCCTTCATGACACTTCATCTTTCCATCATACCAAACTTGCTCTCTCATCCCCTACCCATTACATTTAAATGGTAGGCATGAATACAGGAGCCTACCACAGATTGTACCAAATCCAAAACCAAGGAGCGAATCATTATGCCTTATATCACCGTAAAAATGCTCGAAGGCCGTTCAGAAGAGCAAAAACGTGCCCTCGTTGAAAAAGTGACAGAAGCCGTCAGCGAAACAACCGGTGCCCCTGAAGAAAAAATCGTCGTCTTCATTGAAGAAATGACGAAAGGTCACTATGCCGTCGGAGGCAAGAGACTCAGTGATCAATAGAAGCAAACATAAGACAAGCCCGCTGAAAAGGCATTCCTTTTCAGCGGGCTTGTCTTATGTCTTCGCTTTTTCATAAATCCGGGATTCCACACGGGCAACATTTGCATCTTAAGAATACGATATACCATACAGTCGACGGAAAGGATGAAATGAATGGACATGACGATTGGCGATGTTTTCTTACAGTTGTTCATGACGGCTTTACTTATAGCCATTGTCGTTGTCGCTTTTGTGGTGGCGAAAGGGCTTCGAAACAGAAGGATCCAGCAGCGGAACCAAGACAAACAGGTTGAAGAAAAGCTTGATCAAATCATTGAAAAAATGGATCAATCATCAAAATAGCAAGATTATATAAAGGGGGATCACTCCTGTCGAGTGATCCCCCCTTTCAATCCTATAAGAACGTTCTCTACTGAACGATTTTTTTCGATTTTAGTCCATCAATGTAAGCGAAGGCTTCGTCGATTTCTTCTTCTGTATATTTCTGCTTGCTCTTGAGTGTGAACACTTTTTCCACGACTTCTTCTTTTGAAAGATTATCAAAATATAAGATGGTCGAAACCAGTTCCAAAAAGCGTGCTGATTGAACGTTCATATCCGTAAGGCAATCTTTCAGGCAGGGCATATCCTTTTCATAGATCTCCAGGAAGTCCTCCCCTTCTTTCGTGACGGCATAGCGGTATTGAAAGTAGCCGCCCTTTTTTTCCTTCACCTCGGAGATGAACCCCATATTGCATAGCTCCTCCACCCGAAGCGTCAGTTCCTCCGAGTACGGACCATAAAAATGAAATTGAAATTTTTCCTGAAACGGGAATTCAAGCTTCTTCGCGATGTATATCATCTTCTGAAGCTTCTTTCTTCCCACCACTTCACCCGAGGCTAAGAAGGCACTCATCAATTTTGCATGCTCTTTTAACAATGTACGTCATCTCCTACTCCTAGTATTGCATATGTCAGGCTCTTGTCTACAACTCCAGAATCGAACGTATCTGGCGCTTAATATTTTTCTTTGTTGATTCGTCATATAGTAAATCCACTGGATAGTATAATTTATGATCGGTCCGGCGCTTTCCGGAGATGGAATCCACGATATCCGACTGTCTGGAAAGTTCACGAAGCTCCTCATTTTTCATTAATAGATGGATCGGGAGGCGTTCCTCTTCCTCGCCCGGCCTGTAGAAATCGTATGGAAGATCTGAAGATGAGTCCACCACTAAATAATAATCGGGATCGATTCCCGCCTTTTTAAAGAGGGCTTCCAGTTCACTGTGCTTCTTGTATTCCTTCGCTGGATCAAATTCCACGTACTTGAAGAGATTCCGGTTCATGAACCGCTCGCATAAGTCCCGTAAAATCGGATCCTCTTCTTCCTGCCAAATCTGAAAATAGTACATGATGACCGCTTCATCCAGCTTTAAATAATCCTCCAGGGCCACTTCCCCCTCAAACAGGGAATAAAAATGGATCGGGCTTTGCTTAAAGGAATAGGACTCTTCATGAAGCTCCTTTGCCCTATGTAGTATTTTCGTCAGGATCACTTCTGCGCTTCTGGTGACCGGATGGAAATATACCTGCCAGTACATCTGATAGCGGCTCATGATGTAATCCTCCACGGCATGCATCCCGCTTTGCTTGATGACGACTTGATCTTCGCGCGGCCTCATGACACGGAGGATCCGCTCCATGTCGAAATGTCCATAGCTAACCCCTGTAAAATAGGCGTCACGCTGCAGATAATCCATACGATCGGCATCGATCTGGCTTGAAATGAGGCTGACGACCAGCTTGTTACTGTACGTCTTCGCGATCACTTCTGCCACATGTTTTGGAAAATCCGGTGCCACTTTACCGAGAACCGCGTTCACCTCTGTGTCCCCTAAGATGATGGCTTGGGTAAAATGCTCGTGATCGAGGTGAAACACCTTTTCAAAGGAATGGGAAAACGGTCCGTGCCCAAGATCATGCAATAACGCAGCACACAATGACAGTAATCGCTCATCCTGATTCCACTCCGGTCTTCCGACGAAGACATCATCGACGATGCGGCGAATGATCTCATACACGCCAAGAGAATGATTGAACCGGCTGTGCTCTGCCCCGTGAAAGGTCAAGTAGGTGGTTCCGAGCTGTCTGATTCTGCGGAGTCGCTGGAACTCTTTCGTCCCGATCAAATCCCAAATCACGCGATCCTTTACATGAACATAGCGATGAACAGGGTCTTTAAATACTTTTTCTTCATGTAATTTCTGCTTGGCATACTCCATCTTCTACCCTCTTCCTAAACTAGCATATTTCTATTATAGCGACTTGCGTCATCGCATTCATCTCGAATTTTGTCGAAAAAAATAGGTATTTGTCCTTTGATAGTTCAACCGCAAGCGTTCCAAATCCTTCAAAAAAATTTGGACGCTTGACAAAAAATTCTCTCCTATTATTTCTCTGCCCCTTATGTAGTTTCCTTTTCCAAGGAGGCGCAAACCTTTATTTATTTTTATCAGTAGAAAAGAAAAAACTCCCTCAGGTGGAAGTTTCCTTTTACTTCTTTATTTTCTTGATCACTTTTTCCATCAGTTCTTCTTCAGTCAACGCCGCTACAGGACGATTATTCACAAAGGCGAATGTCTTTTTGCGTCCTGGACCACAATAGGATTGGCACGCAATGTCGATCGGTGCATCCGGATCAATATCCTTTAATTTCGGGATCAAGGTCTTTAGGTTAACGGCCTGACAATCATCGCAAACACGGAATTCGTTTGCCATCTGTCAACAACCCTTTCTATCTATTGAAATGGATTTTATACGTCGTAAACATCGATTTATAGAATACAGTTTTCAGTCATGTTTTGCAAGTGAACATCGTTTCCATCCTGCATGCGTTCATCACTGATACAACGAAACTAGCAGACAGAAAATAATTTTAACATATTCGTATAAAAACCTTCTAAATGGTCCATCCTTTAATCAACGAATACTTTAAGAAAACTTTGGGAGTTGAGATGAAATGATGATGAAAACAAGACAGGATGCCTGGACGGAAGAAAATGATCTATTATTGGCAGAAACGGTCCTACGTCATGTGCGTGAAGGCAGCACACAGCTGAATGCCTTCGAGGAAGTCGGGGACAAACTGAACCGCACATCCGCCGCATGTGGATTCCGCTGGAACGCCGTCGTGCGCCACCAGTACGAGAAAGCTCTTTCACTAGCAAAAAAACAACGCAAACAGCGCCACCGCATCCTCGGGAAAGACCAGGGCGGCAAGAAAAAGCTATTATACCAGCCACCGACACCTTCCTTCGAAGATTTAGACGCTATGTCTCTATCAATGTCTGAAGCGGAAGAAGAAATGGAATTTGCCGAGTACGAGAACTACGTACCGGAAACAGAGCAACTGGGGAAAGAAACTGAAGAAGCAGCACAGAACTTTAAAGTGGAAGCAAGTGAGGAACAAGCTTACGTGGCGCCACAAGCACCTGCTGCCAACCATGTTGTAAAACCATCGGGACTTAAAGGGGAAGTCACCCTTGAAAAGGTGATCGCGTTCCTTCAGAACCTGGCCCAAACCAACATGAACTCCGACTACGTGAAAATTGAGAATCAGAGATTGAAGCAGGAGATTTCCGACCTCCGAAAAGAGAATGCCGATCTCGAAAAGAAAGTCAAAGCCCTTGAAAACAACTCCGTTACGATGCAGGAAGACTACGAAACACTCATGCAAATCATGAACCGGGCCAGAAAACTCGTCGTATTCGATGAAGACGAATCGAAAGCACCGCGATTCAAGATGGACCGAAACGGAAATCTCGAGAAAGTTGCTGAATAATGGGATTCCCAACCAGTGCGCCTGTGGGCGTGCTGGTTTTTTGGTAGAGAAGGGATGCCGGGATAAAAAAAGCCGGACTCCCATTCCCATAGAAGTCCCGCTCTCTTCATTATCCTAATACCTTTTCATTCCGATCCACGACCCGCTGATAATACATCTCGTACATCCCATACTCTTCTCCCTGGAGGGCACTGCTGTAAAATTCGCCGCTGAATCCTTTCAACGATTGCAGGAAGCGGAGCATCACATCTTGAATCGATAATTCGACGCCTAAGAGCTCCGATAAAGAAGCCATCACCTCAGGGTCAATCGTCGGAAACGTAAACTTCGACGTTCCACCCTTCAGTCCGGTCTCATAAAAACGCTGAATCAGTCCCGCCCGCTCAGAACCGCTCCCACTGACGCAAAGATACACCTGAACGGCTACTCCGTTTCGGATCCTCCGCTGGGAGATCCCCGCGAACTTCTGATCATTGATGCTGAGATCGTAACTGCCGGGACAGTAAGACTGTGTGATCTCCTTCGCTTCGATCTCCACGTCAAATTCCCTGAACATATCCTTTACCAGCAGCCACATCGCGTCGTATCCACGGTTAATGTCGATGCCTTTTTCAGAATCTGGGAAAACCAATGAAAGATTCAGTACCCCCTCATCCAATACGACCGCAAGGCCCCCGGAGTTTCGTACAATATATCGGTAGCCTTCCTCTTCCAACACCTCCAAGGCATCAGAAAGAAACGGCAGTTTTGTATCTTGAATGCCTAATACAACCGTTTGCTGATGGACCCATGAGCGTGCCGTCGGATCAGACTGACCTGCTCCGATCACCGTACATAATGTATCGTCCATGGCAAACGACTGCAGGGCCCCGAACATCGGTCCCAAACTTGATTGATCAATCACTCTCCATCGATCTTGACGAAGCAGTGCATACGCTTTTTCCTTATCCATAACGCTTCTCCTTCACTTACAACATGCGAGCTCATTATATCACATAATGGTGGGGTTTCTGAAAAAGGGGCCGGACGGGTGAACAAATACCGGATCCATCACCTGGTGCCTGGCACTAATAAAAAACACAAAAAAACCGAACCCCCTAAAGGATCCGGTTTCCCAATACATCTATCTCCTTACAGCGCCTGAGCTGCCGTAATCAATGCAAGCTTGTACACATCTTCTTCGTTACAACCGCGGGAAAGATCGTTCACAGGGGCGTTCAGTCCTTGAAGAATCGGGCCTACTGCTTCGAAGTTTCCTAAACGTTGTGCGATTTTGTATCCGATGTTTCCTGCTTCAAGACTTGGGAATACGAATACGTTGGCATCCCCTTGAATGTCCGCACCAGGTGCTTTCTTCTCTGCTACGGATGGAACGAAGGCAGCGTCAAATTGGAATTCACCGTCGACAGTCAGTTCCGGTGCTTTTTCTTTTGCGAGAGATACGGCTTCTACCACTTTTTCCGTTTCAGGTGATTTAGCCGATCCTTTTGTCGAGAAGCTCAGCATCGCAACGCGTGGATCGATATCGAACATGTCAGCTGTCTTCGCACTTTCGATGGCGATTTCAGCTAGATCCTGGCTGTCCGGAGTGATATTGATCGCACAGTCAGCGAATACATACTTCTCATCTTCACGTACCATGATGAAGACACCGGATGTTTTGCGGACGCCTTCTTTTGTTTTGATGATCTGCAGGGCCGGGCGAACCGTATCAGCTGTTGAGTGGACTGCGCCGCTTACAAGTCCGTGAGCCTGGCCGGTGTATACAAGCATCGTACCGAAGTAGTTTCCGTCCAAGAGAATTTTCTTCGCATCTTCTTCAGTCGCTTTTCCTTTACGACGTTCCACGAATGCTTTCACAAGCTCGTCCATTCCAGCAAATGATGCCGGGTCGAGGACGTCACAACCGTCAAGCTTGACTCCCAGCTGATCCGCTTTGGCATTCACTTCATCCACGTTTCCGACTACGATCGGTGTCAGGATACCGGCAGCAGACAAACGGGATGCTGCTGTCAGAATGCGTTCATCCGTCCCCTCAGGGAAAACGATCTTTAACTCTTTGCCTTTTACTTTATCCGTTAATGTTGTAAATAAGTTGCTCAATAGAGGAACCTCCTTGATTTATACATATCCAATCTTAGAATACTCTTCTCAATGAAGAATTCAAGGAAAAGGAGTAATGATACCGGTTTCAACTCAAAAGTCTTTGTTTTCTAATAATTTTACCCAAACTGACAATAACCTAAGCCTATATGACAATCTACGAGGATAGTGTGTTCCAGAAATCCACCGGCTATCCACCATTTGTGCCATTTTTGCGACATTGGGTTTTGTATTCTTACTCTAGGGTGAAACTATGATATAGTAAAGTTGGAAAAAGTACTTTAAGGAGTGATTACGTTGGCAGAACCGGCACAAACATTAGATGGTTGGTATTCCCTGCATGATTTTCGCGCAATGGACTGGACTTCATGGAAGATGCTTCCGAGTGAAGAGAGAGCCTCGGCTATTTCAGAATTCCACCGTTTCTTAGATCGATTGAACAGCACTCAGGATGCAAAAGAAGGAAGCCATGCCCTTTACACGATTGTTGGGCAGAAAGCGGACTTCATGCTGATGATCCTTCGTCCGACAATGGAAGAACTAAATGAGCTGGAAAATGAATTCAACAAGCTGAAAATCGCTGAGTTCACTATTCCGACATTTTCATACGTTTCTGTAGTGGAACTCGGCAACTACATGCCTTCAGAGGGCGATCCTTACGAGAATCCATACGTACAGGAACGCATCTACCCGATCCTTCCAAAAGCGAAGCATATCTGCTTCTACCCGATGGACAAGCGCCGCCAGGGGAATGATAACTGGTACATGCTGCCGATGGAAGAGCGTCGTGACATGATGAGAAGTCATGGTATGATCGGCCGCCAATACGCAGGTAAAGTGAAACAGATCATTACGGGATCTGTTGGTTTCGATGATTACGAATGGGGTGTCACTCTGTTCGCCGATGACGTGCTTCAGTTCAAAAAGCTCGTATACGAAATGCGTTTTGATGAAGTAAGCGCCCGCTTCGGTGAGTTCGGTGCCTTCTACGTAGGAAACCTGTTAAAAGAAGAAGGTATTTCAAAATTCCTTCACGTCAACTAAATACAACATAAACGACAAGTCCCTGTGGCTTGTCGTTTTTTTATGGGTTCAGTCAATAAAACAAATGAATAAATATTTCTCCCACCACATAGACATGAAATAGTGAGACATAGCATCTTCTAAAGTGAGGTGGGAGAAGATGGGTGTTATTCCTTATAACGAGAAGGAAGTGAAGCTCCTGGCTCGACTGATGAGGGCTGAGGCCGAGGGTGAAGGACAGCTTGGAATGCTTATGGTGGGAAATGTCGGTGTGAATCGGGTCCGGTCCGATTGCCTTGACTTTAAGCAATTGGCTAATCTTCAGGATATGGTGTTTCAGAGTCCCGGTGGATTTGAGGCCACCCAGAAAAGCTATTTCTATCAGCGGGCCCGGCAGAAGGATATCGATTTGGCGCGGAAGACCATTAAAGGTGGCAGGTATCACCCTGCGTCTTACTCCCTTTGGTTCTTTAAGCCGGCCGGGAGCTGTCCGGATCAATGGTATAACCAGTCGAACTCCGGGCGGTTCAAGTCCCACTGTTTCTTTCAACCCACTCAAGGTGATTGTCCGAAAGTATATTAATCTTACTTAAAGGAGGTATTCGGTTTGGCGAACCAACAATCAAACCCGTATCAAGGGTATAATCAATCTGCTTATAATCCTTATGGTCAGTATTACGGTGGTGGGCAAGGTCAGGGACAATACTATCCCCAGCAGCAAGGCGGTGGAGGGTTTCAAATTCCTTCCCCTACTAATGCCCCGGCGCCTTCTCAAAATGTTCCGGGAATGCTTCCGATTGAAGAGTCGTATATCGAGAATATTCTCAGGTTGAATAAAGGAAAAGTCGCGACGGTTTATACGACGTTTGAAAATAATAAGGAATGGAATGCGAAAGTGTTCAAAGGGATCATTGAAGCCGCCGGCCGGGATCACCTTATCCTGAGCGATCCACAAACCGGCACACGGTACCTCATTCCGATGATTTATCTTGATTACATTACATTTGATGAAGAAATCGAATATGAATATCCATATGGTGCGGGAGGCTCCATGCAAAGCTATTCCCAACGCTAAAAAAATACCCTGTCAGGAAATCCACTTCCTGACAGGGTATCTTTTTTGTTTATAATGTTTTCGCTGCAAATACGATCAAAAGTACCCAGGCGACGAGGAAGCATACTCCTCCAAGCGGTGTGATCGCCCCTAGGATTTTCACTCCTGAGATGCTCAGTACGTAAAGGCTTCCAGAGAAAAGAATGATTCCGATCAGCATCAGCCAGCCTGACCAGGAAAGCAGGGATGTTGGCGTGACATTTCCCATCAGCACTCCGACGATGATGATCCCGATCGCATGGAACATTTGATAAAGAACCCCTGTATTCCACGTATCGATGTATTTCTGTGAAATCTTCCCTTCCAATGCGTGGGCACCGAAAGCCCCGAGTGCCACGGATAAAAAGGCGTTGATGGCACCGATAATGATAAATGTTTTCATGATGAACCTCCTAGGTTAAAAGTCAAATAAAGAATTGCCATTGGCTCCGTCATCTGTTTCGAGAGGCTCTTCCTTCTGAATGGAAACGGGCTTCTGAACAGGCTGTGATTCCTGGAAATACGGCATCGTTTGCTGAGGTTGGGAAAACGCAGTCTGGGTGGATGCCCCGTTGTTCTCCTCCAGCAATACTTCACATAGTGCTTTTATTGAATAAACATGTTCACGGATCTGCTGGGACTTTTCAGCAGACTTCGCTTTACCGAGTTCATGTTCGATTTTCTTGATTAATGATTGATGTGGGATATTCACAATGATTGACTCCTTCCACAAGGTCTACAGTATGTACGTCTTTATCCTAATTCTTATTGAAGGATTTCGCAAATATCATCTTTGTTTCGCCTTGAATTTCATGCATGGACTTCCGGAGGATTGTAAAACCACAAGGGAAGGCATCGCTTTTGTTTTAAACCCGTAGCCTTTACATCCCCGCGGGTGAGCCTGCTCCCACGTTGTATAAAAATACTGACATTGAAAACAGTTGATCCTTTCTTCCTTTTTCACAAAGCTTCCTCCCTCTGTGTTTCACGTGAAACATCACGATTCTACACACCAGTCGATTTCTTCCATTCCCTGTTCACGAAGAAACCCGTTCGTTTTTGAATAAGGTCTGCTTCCAAAGAAGCCGCGGTGGGCCGATAAAGGGCTCGGATGGGGAGCCGTGACAATGTAGTGCCTGGATGAATCAATCAACGACTGCTTCGCCTGGGCAGGCTTCCCCCATAGCAAAAACACCACCGGCTTCTCCCGCTCATTCAATAAGGAGATGACTCGATCTGTGAACCGTTCCCACCCCTTCCCTCTATGGGAGTGGGCCTTGCCGTCCCCGACGGTCAGCACTGTATTTAATAGGAGGACACCCTGTTCGGCCCATTTCACCAGTGAGCCATGATTGGGAACCGGACATCCCACATCCTCCTGAAGCTCCTTGTACATGTTTCGCAGGGAGGGAGGAATTTTCACCCCTTTTTTCACAGAAAAACTCAAGCCCTCTGCCTGATTTGCTCCATGATACGGATCCTGCCCCAGTAAGACAACCTTTACGTCTTCAAAGGCTGTATAGTGAAAAGCGTTAAAAATATCGTGCATGGGTGGATGAGTGAGGTTCGTCTGATACTCCCCTTTCAGCCATTCCCGTAAATCCCGGTAGTACTCCTTCTGAAGTTCATCTTCCAGAACGTGTCCCCAATCATTTTGAAAAATCGCCGACACCAGCAGACACCCTTTCTAGTTTTGAAATTCAATCGTCACGTCGTACCCTAATTGTTCAAAGAAACCCGTCAATGATTTTTCAGCATTTTTTTCAGCAGCTTGAAGGATCCCCTGTTCGATCGCTTCCTGACTGATTTGATCCTTTGCCACTTCCGCAAGGGCAAACCCTTCATTCCAATCTACATCATTACGGAAGATCCCTTCCACAGAGAACGTCTTGATATTGTCCGTATCGATGGACGGTTCCTGAAGGATTTCCGCACGGGGCAGCGTAAGCCGGATTTCTTTCTTCTCTTCATTAACTACTATATCTTTGTCATCGATCTCTTGTAAATCTACCCCGGCAAGGACGGTCCCGGGCACGACCATCAGAAGTTTTCGTTTCGTTCCGGGAAGATCCGCATTGATTTCTTTCCCGAATAACTGATTATCTTCCTGCTCGATCACGGCTTTCACAAACCCTTGAGCCGTGGCCAGTGAACTCATTTCTTGAATCCGTTCCACAAATGAGCCCTTTTCTTCTGTAAAAGTAGATCCAGATAACCAGTAGTAGACTCCTATCGATGCCCCTCCCACCACTAGCAAGAGCACCATCAGAAAGAGCAACACTCTTCTTTTCCACGAAGCCAGGAGGGTATTGGTCAATCCCCGACGCCCGCTTCTTCTATTGTCAATGGCCAAAGAGGCACCCGTTTGTCTTTCAGCCGCCTTCAAATCTGCCAAAACCGCTTCCATTTCTTGTATTTTCTTGTGTTGACTTGTCAAATCCTTCACCTTCCTCTCTTCTATTATAGGAAATAATGTAGAATCTTGGAAACATTTATTCTATTTCTATATTTTGGAAAGTTTGAAGTTGATCCTACCGGGAAAAGAAGGGACAAGACATAAAAACACGGAGGTAATAAGCATGTATAAAGTTCAAACAGTACAGAATGTGGTAGAGGCAAAGAAAGAAATCGAAATGTTCACAAGTGAAGGTTATACGAAAGATGACATTTACGTATTCGCTCATGACAAACATCGCTCTAAACACATCACAGAGGCAACAAATACGGAATCAACCGGGATAAAAGAGCAGGGAATCCTTGAATCCATGGGTAATATGTTCAACAGCCGCGGAGATGAACTGCGTTCGAAAATGAAGTCTGTCGGGATGAATCAGGCAGAAGCCGATGCCTATGAGGAAGAACTTGATAAAGGCAAGCTTGTCATTGTTGCTTCTAAAGAAGCTACGAATAATAATGCGAAACCTTTCTAAGTTTGTCTAACAGCTACGTAAAGACGTCGATGGATTTTCATCCGGCGTCTTTTTTGTCGTCATCTATAGTCAAAAGGATTTGTATTTACCCGTCCGATATTATATTCTTTAGTCAGACTTTTACAATGAAACGAAATCACAGGAGGAATGCAGCCATGAAAAAAACACTCACGATCGCCGGATCCGACTCAAGCGGAGGCGCCGGGATCCAAGCCGATCTTAAAACATTCCAGGAGCACGGCGTATATGGTATGACGGCTCTTACCACTGTCGTGACCATGGATCCTGACAACCATTGGCACCATAACGTTCACCCACTATCCATCGATACACTGGAAGCACAATTGGAAACGGTTATGTCTGTCGGGATCGATGCCATGAAAACAGGAATGCTCGGCACGGTCGAGATCATTGAACTTGCGGCGAAAAAAATCGATGCATTCGGTTTAAATAAAGTCGTTATCGATCCAGTCATGGTATGTAAAGGGGAAGATGAAGTCCTTCACCCTGAAACAACCGACGCCATGAGAGAGCACTTACTGCAGCGTGCGACCGTTGTCACCCCTAACCTGTTCGAAGCGGGGCAGCTTGCCGGGACCGGTCCGATTAAAACGATTGATGAAATGAAGGAAGCAGCCAGGAAGATTCACGACCTGGGAGCTAAAAACGTTGTCATCAAAGGCGGAAAGCAATTAAAGCACGATAAAGCACTCGATCTATTCTATGACGGAAGCGAATTCACTCTACTTGAAGAAGAGAAAGTAGAAACTACCTATAACCACGGAGCAGGATGCACGTTCGCCGCAGCCATCACGGCAAACCTTGCCAATGGACAAGACGTGAAAGAAGCGGTTAAGAATGCCAAATCCTTCGTCACTGCAGCCATCAAACACGGCTTCAAACTGAACGAATACGTAGGGCCCGTCATGCACGGAGCCTACAACCGCTTCAATAAATAATACTCTCCCGCCCAGGTGCCAGGAACGAATATACCCATTCGTGCCTGGCGCCTTTTTTTGAGGGACGGACCTCCACTGTCGCGAATCCCCCTTCTCTCAATCATACTTTTCGCATTCAATCATGAATTTTAGTAAGATAGTACATAATGGTTAAGAGTCTTTTCTGTATTTAAGGAGGAAAAAGAATGGAACCAATTAAGATTGCCGATGTGCAGGGAATCATCACCCAGCTTGCCCGTCAGGACGTTTATATACATTTAGAAACCACCAACGGAGCCTACGCTTCACACTTCAATGAAGGCTTCTTCTCCGCGGGAGCCTATATGCGTAACGCAAAAGTGAACTACGAGCACGGAAAAATCATCGGGGACGGACCTTACCGTGTCGGTCTGAAAATTGAAATCGGCTGGATCTATGCCGAGGGATTGACTCATTATGAATTCGATGAACAGGGCCGCTTGCTGCTTGCAGGACATGGCGGGGACGGGAAACTGGCCGTTGCCCTTGAAATCAGTCCAACCCCTTTCAATTAAACTACTTGAACCTATAAATAAAGGAGAGGTCAAAATGGAAAAAGAAAGACAGGTACTTGTCATCTTCCCTCACCCGGATGATGAAGCATTTGGTGTATCAGGGACCATTTCCACCCACGTAAACAATGGAACGCCCGTCACCTATGCATGCCTCACATTAGGGGAAATGGGAAGGAACTTAGGAAACCCGCCATTTGCGACCCGGGAATCCCTTCCTTTAATCCGGAAAAAAGAGCTGCAAAAAGCCGCCGACGTGATGGGAATACAGGATCTGCGCATGATGGGCTACCGGGATAAGACCCTTGAATTTGAAAATGATGAAAAGCTTTCAAACATGGTGACGGAGCTGATCGAAGAATTAAACCCGTCCCTCATCATCACGTTCTACCCGGACTACTCGGTCCACCCGGATCATGAAGCAACTGCAAGAGCCGTCGTCCGTGCCGTCAGACGCCTTCCGAAAGCATCAAGACCAAAGCTTCATTGCCTGGCATTCTCTAAGAATTGCGAAGAAGAATTGGGCAAACCCGATATCTTTGTTGATATCACACCGGTCAAAGATCAAAAAATCGGTGCCATGAAGGCCCATATCTCCCAAACGGCCTGGATGCTGAAGGATCTTGAAAAAGGCATTCAGCAAAATGATCCTGAATCATTAAAATGGGTCACCGTTGAACGATTCTGGAGCTATCAATGGGAAAATGACAACGTGAAATAATGAGATAAGAAGAGTCTGGGCCGCTGCTCAGGCTCTTTTTTTCATGTAGGCTCTTCTAAAAATAAATGAGAAGAATAAATTAGTGAGTGATTACTCACTTTACAAAACGATCCTCTTACTTTATATTAATAGTGAGTAATCACTCACTACTTTTGAAAGGTGTGATTTACATGGATTCCATTATCCAATTACGGGAGCTGTCAAAATCATTTGGCTCACAGAACGTATTACAAAAAATCAATCTTGCTATTCCTAAAGGACAAATCTACGGATTATTGGGCCCGTCAGGTTCAGGGAAAACGACAATCATCAAGCTCATGATCGGACTTGAAACGCCTTCATCCGGCAGTGTGACCTTCAAAGGGAACAAGCTGAAGGCTGACGACCTTTACCCGACCATCGGATATATGGCTCAATCCGATGCCCTATACGATGAGCTGACGGCTAAAGAAAACCTATCCTTCATGGCATCCCTCTATGGATTAAAGAAAAACGACCGAAAAGCACAAATCGAAAAAGTGATGAACACCGTCGATCTACTTGAACACCTGAACAAGCCGGTTCATCAATATTCAGGCGGGATGAAACGAAGACTTTCACTCGCCATCGCCCTTCTACACGAACCTGAAGTCCTATTTCTTGATGAACCGACCGTCGGAATCGATCCCGTCCTGCGAAAAGAAATCTGGGACAGCTTCCACCGGCTGAAAGAAGAAGGCAGGACGCTGATCATTACGACTCACGTCATGGATGAAGCAGAAAGATGTGACGCGCTGGGTCTCCTGCAGCATGGAGAAATCATTTCAAGCGACACACCTGCCGGGATTAAAGAAACGTACGGGGTCACTTCAATTGAAGATGTCTTTTTGAAAAATGGAGGTGTTTCCGTTGAGAATTAGTGGATTTGTCATCCGTATCCTTCAGCAGCTCCTCCGGGACAAACGCACATTGGCCCTGATGTTTCTGGCACCACTCCTGATCCTCAGCATGCTGTCCCTTGTTTTTGACACTGAGGATTATGACGCAAAGGTCGCCATTGTAGACCTGCCGCAAAAGATGGAAGCGAAGGTTGATACAGAGGATTTCCAAGTCTATCCGAACCCTGATGAAGCATTGAAGGACATTAAAAGTGGAAAATTGGATGGCTATATTTCATTCGAAGACCCCACTTCACCATCCATTGTCATCGAAGGCAGTGATCCCACTGTCAATGGGGCCGTCATGAAGAAGGTACAGACCTTATTCCCTTCTCCTTCACAAAACATGACCGATGAAGTG
Source organism: Rossellomorea sp. LjRoot5 (assembly GCF_964253455.1). Taxonomy (NCBI): domain Bacteria; kingdom Bacillati; phylum Bacillota; class Bacilli; order Caryophanales; family Bacillaceae; genus Rossellomorea; species Rossellomorea sp. LjRoot5. Next base: position 151,123 of record NZ_CAXUQN020000001.1, on the reverse strand, counting down.
AAATACGTCTATGGAAGTAAGGACATGGAGATGTTTGACTCCTTTGGACCCGTCCTCCTTGGATTTTTCGTCTTCTTCTTCGTCTTTTTAATCAGTGGCGTGTCTTTTTTAAGAGAGAGAACGACGGGGACACTCGAGCGATTGCTTGCTTCTCCCATTAAAATCTGGGAAATGGTCGTCAGTTACGTCATTGGCTTCGGGATCGTGACGCTCCTTCAGGCTTCCCTGATTTCGTGGTACTCAATTTACATCTTGGACATGATGATGAAAGGCAGCTTTTTCAACGTATTGATCATCATCGTTTCCTTATCGTTCACTGCTCTTACTCTCGGAATATTGTTGTCCGCTTTTGCTAAAAATGAATTACAGATGATGCAGTTCATTCCGATTGTCGTGGTTCCTCAGATCTTTTTCTCGGGATTATTCAATTTAGACACCATCTCCGAGTGGCTAAGCTGGATCGGACCGTTAACCCCGCTTTATTATGCAGCTGATGCACTAAGGGATGTCATGATACGCGGCTATGCATTCGGGGATTTACTCTTTAATCTATCCGTGCTGATCGGTTTTTCTCTACTCTTTATCGTCCTTAATGTTGCAGCCCTCCGAAAATACCGTAAAATATAGGGTAGGAATGAACGACAAGTTAGGGGTTTAATAATGTCTGAAGAAAAAAATATATTTAAACAGTTGTTCGATGAAGAAGAATCACTGACGGAAAAACAACAGAAAATCGTGGAGGCAGCCATCGAAATGTTTGCTGAAAAAGGGTACGCCTCCACTTCCACCAGTCAAATCGCTAAAAAGGCAGGCGTCGCAGAAGGAACCATCTTCCGGCATTACAAAACAAAGAAGGACCTGCTTCTTTCGATTGTATCCCCTACGATGGCCAAACTGATCGCTCCTTTTGTAATCCGGGATCTTAATAAAGTGCTTGATGCCAAGTATGACCGGTACGAAGATTTCCTGAAAGCGATGATTTTGAATCGCCAGGAGTTCCTCAAAGAGAATATGACCGCTTTTAAAATATTGATACAGGAAATCCCTTTTCATCCCGAATTGAAAGAACAGTTCAGAGAGCATATCGCTGAAAAGGTATTCGAGAAATTCGTTCGCCTCGTTGATCATTATAAAGATAAGGGGCAGATTATCGACCTGCCATCACCAGCTGTCGTGCGATTTTCAGCTACAAGCATCTTCGGCCTGCTCATCGTTCGGTACCTTTTCCTTCCTGAAGCCGATTGGAATGATGAAAAAGAGATCGAGATGACCGTGCAGATGATTGTAAACGGGATCGGGAAGGGTTAAAACGTGTAGAAAGGACTCCAAATCGGGGTCCTTTTTCAGTTGCAGGTGGAGTCCCGGAGCGTTTATTTTCAATTTCACTACTTTTATTTTCAAAAATCCATTTTTATTTTCAAATCTCACCCTTTTATTTTCAAAAACGGGATTTTATTTTCAAAACGGCCACCTTCCGTTTCCCACCTCTCCCCCCCGGGTAAAACGTACTATACATCACAAGGAGGTAAAAAAATGAGTTTCCTTTTTCATGAAAACACGTTGAAAGATCAGCATATCCTTATCACAGGTGCCACCGGGGGGATCGGATATGAAACAGCAAAAACTGCCGTTCAAGCGGGTGCCAAGGTGACGATTACGGGTCGGAATGAAGAAAAACTGAATCAGTTGAAAGCAGAATGCCAAGATCCTTCCAGTGTCTTTCTCCATAAAGCGGATCTTACGAAAACCGAAGACCGCGAACAGCTTCTATTTGCTGCAAGAAAGCAGCACGGTCCCATCACAGGCCTTGTGAATTCGGCCGGAATTGGCGGGGGTGATCTGGTGGAGAAACTGACTGAAGAAGATATGAGAAAAATCATGGAACTAAACTATTTCTCACTGGTTCAGCTCTCCCAGGACGTCTATAACCAAATGAAGGGATTAAAAGGTGGAGCGATCGTTAACATCTCATCCCTTTCCGGACTGAGAGGTACCCACGGAAACATTGCTTACAGTGCATCCAAGTTTGCAGTGACAGGGTTCACCCAGGCCTTTGCCCATGAAGCGATCGAGGAAAATATCAGAGTCAACGCCATTTGCCCGGGGTATGTCGATACAGAGATGGGTCGAAACGCCATCAAATCCAAAGGGGAACGGGAAGGCAGAAGTTATGAGGATCAACTGGAAATCGCGAAGGATAGCATTCCTTCTGGAAGATTAACCTCCCCCGTTGAAGTCGCGAACACCATCGTTTATCTATTAAGTGATGCTGCCGCAAACATTGTCGGAGAATCGGTCAAAATTTCAGGGGGCAGTGTCATGCGCTGATCCCATGAAGAAACGGGCAAGGGTTCTTCACCCTTGCCCGTTCCCAATTTCTAGCTGCCCTCTTGGATTTTCTTTTTAATCTCATCAATATATTTTTTCTTTTCTTTCTCATTCATCAGCTGGTCACTGTTTTTATCCTGGAGGTATTTCTGAAGAGCCTTTTCAATCTCTTCATGAGTAGCGTCTTCCGCTATGACTCCGGTCTTCTTTAACATCTCTATGATCTTTTCATCGTTGGCCAGAACATCCATTTTATTCGCAGGCTGTTCCGTTTCGGCAGCAGGGACATCCGAATTGACTTCAGTAGAATCCTGATCTTTCTTCCCATCGTCTGCAGCACATCCACCCAGCAACAAACCTGCCAAAAGAAAGGCGAACACCCATTTACCACTCATCCCGTCACTTCCCTTTCATAAAGAATGAACCTTGTATACTATATTACATAAACTACCCTCAATCTCCTTTATAAAATCCCACCCCCATCTAATAAGTGGATAATAAGGGAAAATTAGTGCATTCATCACTTACTTCATTCTGTAATATGTGGTTTAATAGATAGTACTATGGATCGATTAAAGAGAAGAAGGTTGTGGAAATGGGTCCCTTCCGCTTCTTTATAGAGTAAAAGCAGAGAGATGTTTTCTCCTCTTTTTTTTACTTTAAAATCGAACATATGTTCTATTGGTGGTGAAAAAATGGATTCATTAGTGAGTGAATTTTATCGTCATTATCCTCATCTCAAATACAATAAAGCCGTTGAGTCCTTTATCAGTCAAATCGAGAACCGTAAGTTAGTCGAAGATTTTTTACGTCACCCCAGTGCAAGGAAGGAAGAGCATTTAAACGAAGCGTTTAAAGCCTATTATTTTGATATCCGGTTTACCTCTTATGTCAGTTCATCCCTTTATTTTCACAGTGTGAACTTTGACAAGCATATAAGAAAATATAGCGAACGTCATCCTCTCACCCTGGATAACCAGGTGGGTGAAGATGGCGGATCGTATGTCGACCTTGTTCCGGATCCCGCATTGGATATTGCACCTTTCACCAATTATTCGACCTTAATGGAATGCCTGGAGAACGAAGAACTCCTGCAGGCTTATAAAACGTTGACCGACAAACAAAAGCATATCCTGGATTTAGCCTATGTGCAGGAGCGGTCTGATACGGAGATAGCAAGAATGCAGGGTGTATCCCAACAAGCCGTCTCGAAAGCCCATCGAAAAGCGTTACGTAAATTAAAATCCATTTTAGAAAAAGGAGAATCATAAACCATGGGAATTTTATACGATTTAGTCAAAGAAGCGAAGAGTAACACGGAATATGAAACGAAGGTCATCCGGAGGTTCGAACCGAAAATCAGGAAATCATTGAACTTGACCCGACTCGAAAACAGGGACGACCTCGAGCAGGAGTTAAAAATCAAATTGATCCGGTATGTCAGGAACTATTCATTGGAAAATGTCCCGGGATTATTTGACGAAAAGAAGCAGTGAAACATTCCATTTATTTCAAGCGTATAGGACAATCTTGAATCCGGGAAGCCTTAGAATAAGGAGGCGATGTATAATGAATACATTCGAAGTATTATCTCTGATGCTCAGTTTTGGGATGTTCGTGATTGCGATTCTGAAAGCCAATGATGAAAATAAACATTCATGAACACGCTTTAGAGCGTGTTTTTTTTTTGCGAAAAAAACCTCCCCAAAACGAAGGGAGGTTTCCGTCACTCTATTCTTCATTCATCACTGACTTCAAATCCACCCCATACAGCTTATCGTCATTCTCACGGGGGATTCCGCGCCCATCTGTGTTGTTGGAGACAAAATAAAGGGTGTCCCCTTCCACCAGCACATCCCTGACACGTCCAAATCCAGTGAGAAGATCGGTTACTTCCCCCGTTTCCGTATCAAATCGCTTTACGCTTTGACCAGCGAGGGATGCAAATACGAAATCTGCATTCCAGAAGTCCGCTCCAGAAGGTGCCCATGAAGGTTCCCCGGAGTGTGCCAGCGGGGAAATCATGGACTCTTCCTTATCACTACCTGTGATTTTCGGCCAGCCGTAATTGTTTCCGGCTTTGATCAGGTTGACTTCATCAAATCCATTCGGACCATGTTCGGTTTCATAAAATTCACCATTTTGGCTCCATGCAAGGCCTTGGGGGTTCCGGTGGCCGTAGCTGTAAACGTATGATTGTTCAAATGGATTATCAGATGGGATCCCGCCATCCAGATCCATGCGAAGAATTTTCCCACCAAGGAAAGAGAGATCCTGAGCATGATCCTGCCTGGTGGCATCCCCGGTGGTAATGTAGAGCTTGTGATCGGGACTGATTTCAAGCCTGCCACCTTGATGAAATTGACCGCTTGGGATTCGGTCCAACAGGACTTTTTCCTCGGCCCATTCGCTTGCATTCCGCTTCAGGGTTACGACCCGATTGTAGTTGGCATCTGAATCCCCGTACGTATAATAGGCAAAGGCCTGTTGATTCGATTCGAAATCCGGGTGAAGCACAAACCCCAACAGCCCCGCTTCAGGTCGATCCGATAATGGCTTTGAAAGCCTGGTCTTAACTATGGATTTATTTCCATCCTTTATTTCAACGATGTCCCCGGTCCGTTGAGTAAGGTAGAACACAGCCCCAAGCTTCTGGATGGACCAGGGAATGGAGAGATCCTGCGCCACAACCTTACTTTCGACACTCGGCCTGGTGACGGATTCACTTTCTTCCTGCTGCACATCTGGCTGTCCGAACGAACACGCACTGAGTAGTAAGCTCTGACTCATGAGAAACACGAGCCAACCCATTTTAATTTTCATCCTACCAGCTCCCTTTATTCACTCTTTTTTTACCAGTATGGACAACAGAAGGAGTTCTCATTACTTTGCCGGTTGGTGGATCACTTCCAGGATGGCTTTAGCTACACCATCCTCTTTATTCGTTGCCGTGATGAATGGACAGAAGTCCTTAATCTGCTCCAGGGCATTTCCCATGGCGACGGGTCTTCCGACTACTTTCATCATGGACAGGTCATTAAGATTATCACCCATGGCCATGGCATGTTCAGGGGAAAGTCCTTTGTCCTTCAACAGTTTCTCAAGAGCGACGCCTTTTTGTGCCTCAAGGCTGTTCACTTCAATATTTTCTTTACCCGATGAGCTGATGGCGATGCCTGTAAGTTCACTTAATTTCTCGTTCGCTTCTTGCAGCTGCTTCTCATCAAAGGAGAAAACAAGGAATTTGTAGACTAGCTGGCTGTCATCTGCGAATAGGACCCCGTAATCTTCCACTAGCTTGATATGACCTTTTTCAAATCGTTCCCTGGCCGCTTGTCTAACTTGTTCTTCAGACACGCCGGGATTGGCCGTTGTGAAAATGTTGACGATCAATTCGACTCCCATTTCATAGTCTTCCGTATACGTACCCTGATCGGTGTAGATTTCAAAGTAAATGCCGGTTTCATTCAAGACAGCGGCAATCTCTCTTGCGCGCGTTGATTCAATCCCTGCCTGATAGATGATATCACCTTGTTTGTTCCGCACTTCTGCTCCATTGGCACAGACGATATCGCATGAGATGCCTGCTTCTTGTATGACATAACGGGCTTCCTCATATGACCTGCCTGTGGCAACCACCACTTCGATCCCCTGCTCCTGTGCGTCCAGGATAGCCTGCTTATTCGCTTCACTGATTTCCTGATTTTCATTTAATAGCGTTCCGTCCATATCTGTAGCAATGAATGTAATCATTTGTAAACACCTTCCTGTTGTTGAATATTCTTAATTTAGCCATTGTATCATGAATCTTTTATGGTTTTATACTGAACACCCTCCTGATATGAATACCCTGCAAGAATTAGGGTATGAGAAATAAAGAGAATGCTCGTCTATTACGTCAGGAGGATTATTCATGGGTAACCGTACATATTTGAACAAAGTGTTTTGGATTTCAGCTATTATTCTGTCCATCTTAGTTGTTTTTGGCGCTTCTTTTCCGAAACTTTTTGCACAAGGAGCGAATGCAGCCTTTGGTTTCACCACCTATTCGTTTGGATGGTTTTATCTTGTGTCCGTATTTTTCTTTGTGCTATTTCTACTGTTTCTTATGGGAAGTAGATACGGGAAAATACGTCTGGGAAAGGATGAGGAACGGCCACAGTATCCATTCTTCACATGGATAGGAATGTTGTTTTCCGCCGGGTTCGGGATTGGACTTGTGTTCTGGGGGATTGCAGAACCGATGAGCCATTTCTTTGAAACTCCGATCCCGGGTGTGGAAGCACAGACGGAAGAAGCCGCACGCCTCGCGATGGGGTATGCCTTTTTCCACTGGGGAGTCAGTCAATGGTCGGTCTTTACGATTGTCGGGTTGATCATTGCCTACTTTCAATTTAGAAAAGGGGACAATGGACTCGTTTCCACCTCTCTCACACCCATGATCGGGAAACGTAAAGGGTCACAAGGCATTAAAAATACGATTGATATACTCGCGGTCATTGCAACCGTCATGGGTGTCGCTACTTCACTCGGCCTCGGGATCCTGCAGATCAATGGAGGATTGAGTTCCGTCTTTGGAATAGGAAGTGGCACATGGACTCAATTGGTGATTGTATTGATCCTGCTCATCCTTTACTTAGCATCCTCCACAACAGGACTTGATAAAGGTATTAAATGGCTCAGTAATCTCAATTTATCCTTGGCTCTTTTTCTGATGCTCTTTGTGTTCATCGTCGGTCCGACAGTCTTTATCTTAAACACATTCACACTTGGAATCGGTGATTACATTTCGAATTTCATCCGCTACAGCCTTCGTCTCACACCTTATCAGGGAGGCACATGGGTACAGGACTGGACGATTTTCTACTGGGCATGGGCCATCGCCTGGTCTCCATTTGTCGGTGCCTTTATCGCACGGGTATCACGAGGGAGGACCATCAGGGAATTTATTGTAGGCGTGTTGGTCGTTCCACCACTCATTGCCCTCATGTGGATCGCCGTCTTTGGGGGAACTGCCCTTCACCTGGACTTATTCAGCGGTACCTCGATTGCGGAAGGGGTCAATAAAGATGTGACGAGTGCCTTATTTTCAACATATGGTGAACTTCCCTTTACCATGGTCCTGTCTGTCCTATCCATTCTGTTGATCTTTACCTTTCTCATTACGTCGGCTGACTCAGCGACATACATTTTAAGTAGTATGACGACAGAGGGGAGCTTGAACCCTCCAATGATCGTGAAGGTCGTCTGGGGAGTATTGATTGCCGCCATAGCAGCTGTATTGCTCGTATCCAGTGGTCTCGAGGGATTACAGACCGCTTCTCTCGTCTCTGCACTGCCATTCACAGTCATCCTGATCTTCATGTGTGTGACGTTATTCCGGCTTCTACGGAAAGAAAAAAGCAAAGCCCGTCCGGTAAAAAAATAATCCTAAGCGCCTGCACTCTTATTAGAGTGCAGGCGCTTTTTATCATTTTCTGCAATTTCATATAGAATGAAAGGGTTTTCATTCATCGCTATAGAAGAATAGTATGGAGGTATATTTTTATAAGGGGGATGAAGATGAAGGGACTTATTTCATTATCTAACAAAATCATGCAGCGTTATTTGCCGGATCCATTTTTATTCGTGGTCATTTTAACGTTGGTCGTGTTCGGCCTTGGGCTCATTTTCACTGAAAGTTCAAGTCTTGAGATGGTTCAGTATTGGGGGGATGGATTCTGGAGCCTGCTTGCCTTTTCCATGCAGATGGTACTGGTCCTTGTGACAGGGTACGTTCTTGCGAGCAGTCCTCTATTTAAACGGTTCCTCGGGTTTCTTGCTTCGTTTGCCAAATCTCCTGGTTCTGCCATCGTCATCGTGACCGTGGTTTCCATGATTGCAAGCTGGATCAACTGGGGATTCGGACTTGTCATCGGGGCATTATTTGCAAAAGAATTGGCCAAGCGGGTGAAGGGCGTCGATTACCGATTGCTCATCGCCAGTGCATACTCGGGCTTTGTCGTCTGGCATGCAGGGTTCTCAGGATCGATTCCGCTTTCGATTGCGACTGATGGTCATCCGTTTCAGGATTTGATCGGGGTCATTTCGACCAATGAAACCATCTTTGCCACGTCCACTCTCATCATCGTTGCAGCATTATTTATCGTCCTTCCGATCACCAACAGGATGTTAATGCCATCGAAAGAAGAGACGATAACGGTTGACCCCGAGCTCTTCAATGAGACAGCTTCCACCCTTGAAAAAGAAGCGATGACTCCTGCCGATAAACTTGAAAATAGTATGATTTTATCGATTATTGTGGCGGTGCTCGGAATTGTGTTCTTATTCTCATACTTTGTTAAAAATGGTTTCGCACTAAATTTAGATATCGTAAACTTTCTGTTCCTCTTTCTCGGCATTCTTTTTCACGGTACGCCGAAGCGCTTCCTTGCGGCTGTACAAGAGGCCATTAAAGGAGCAAGCGGGATTGTCATCCAGTTCCCTTTCTACGCGGGGATCATGGGGATGATGACTGCATCCGGACTCGCTGTCGTCATGAGTGAAGCTTTTGTATCGATTTCAAATGATGCGACGTTTTATTTCTTCGCCTTCCTGAGCGCAGGGATTGTCAACTTCTTCGTTCCTTCCGGTGGCGGACAGTGGGCTGTTCAGGCTCCAATCATGCTCGATGCCGCTCAAACCCTTGATGCATCGGTCGCCAAAACTGCCATGGCCGTTGCATGGGGTGATGCATGGACCAATTTGATCCAGCCATTCTGGGCTTTGCCGGCTCTTGCCATCGCAGGACTGAAGGCAAAGGATATTATGGGCTATTGTGTGATCATCCTTGTCATCAGTGGCGTGGTCATTTCACTGGGGTTACTATTTTTATAATGGAATAAGCAGTGCTATTCTTCCGGATGGTGTTTTTTACCTGGAACCATAAAAAGGCCGGCCTCCTAAGAGACCGGCCGGTATGTATAGAAGCTCATTATCTTTTATATTCGCTTACCTTCTATCGTACACTTTCCCTTCTCTCCAGCTCTCCTTCTAACATCTCAATAAATTCTTCTTCCAATCCTTCTTCCTGCGCCAATTGGTAGACATTGGCCAACTGTTCTTCTGTAAGTTTTGTTAAAGATGTCATCGTTTACAACTCCTGACCATCTAAGGTATGAATTCTTTATACCCACATAAACAGAGGTTAAACCCATATTTTCAAATTATAAAATCTTTTTTTAGTTCTATATTCACCTTCTACTCATGTTATTATTGAAATTTTTTAAAATTTTAGTAAAATGGTAAACATACATAAAGATAGCGCTTTCTTTTCTGGTATTATAGATTTACTGGATATTATTAATACTTTATGTTTCACCCCGCCTTCCTTTGGGAAAACCTACTGAGGGATACATACATTCTATTCCTCTAACTTTCTGTGGACAAATTTATATGTATGCATTAAAATGAATAATGTTTCATTTTCCGTTACTACTACTTCTGAGGTGAATTTATGAATCAGCAACATCGCTTTACACTAACAAGTCATTTACGATTTATCATCCCTTCCTTATTGGGAGTTTTTCTATTTATGATACCGATCCCGGGGAAAGACGGAATTACGATACCGATCGCGGTCTTATCCGGGCTTCTACAGGATTGGATCGGCAGCTATGTACCTTCCATTATGACAGGCTTGATCATCCTGACGGTCATCGGCACGTTCATCACAAAGCTCGCACACCCGGATTTCATTGAAAAATCACCGTTTTTTACAAGTCTATTCGATGTCAGGCCTGTATGGGCCGTTGTCAGAGTAGTCGGCGCCATCTTTGCCGTGATGACTCTGTTTAAGCTAGGGCCTGAGTGGGTCTGGTCAGATGCAACAGGGGGACTTCTATTAAACGCGGACGGACTTCTCACTATTCTTTTTTCTGTATTTCTTTTTGCAGGACTTTTCCTGCCGCTATTATTGAATTTCGGATTACTCGAATTATTCGGTGCACTTTTAACGAAAATTATGCGTCCTGTATTCGGCCTTCCGGGTCGTTCTTCCATTGACTGCTTAGCGTCGTGGCTTGGGGACGGTACGATCGGCGTATTATTGACAAGCAAGCAATATGAAGATGGTTATTATACGAAGAAGGAAGCAGCGGTCATCGGGACAACCTTCTCAGTCGTATCCATCACCTTCTGCCTTGTCGTCATTTCACAGGTGAATCTTGGGGAATATTTCATTCCATTTTACCTGACCGTATCTGCCGCAGGACTTCTTGCAGCGATTATCCTGCCGAGGATCCCGCCTTTATCCCGTAAACCTGACACGTATTTCAATGGTCAGGAAGGGAAAAACACGATGGAAGAGATCCCTGAAGGTTACAGCCGTGTCGGTTATGGCTACGAGCAGGCTCTTGTACAGGCGAAAAACAACAACAGTGCCTCGAAGTTCTTCACAGATGGAATGAAAAATGTGCTGGATATGTGGATGGGGGTGGCACCGATCGTCATGGCGATCGGGACAACGGCCCTGATTGTTGCCGAGAACACAAAGTTCTTTGAATACATTGGGATGCCGCTTATTCCGGTCCTTGAGCTTCTGCAAATCCCGGAAGCAACGGAAGCATCACGCTCCATCCTTGTCGGGTTTGCTGATATGTTCCTACCGGCCATCTTCGGATCGGGAATTGAAAGTGAATTGACGCGCTTTGTCATCGCCTGCTTATCTGTCACACAATTGATCTACATGTCTGAAGTTGGCGGACTGCTCCTTGGTTCCAAGATCCCGGTCGATTTCAAGGATCTGGTCATCATCTTCCTGCAACGGACATTTTTGACGTTACTTGTGATTGTAGCGATTGCTCATATGATCTTTTAAGAATAGGAAAAACCAGGTTCGGATCCGAACCTGGTTTTTTTGATAGGTACATCTGTTAACTATTTTGAACCACCGGAAACGTCACTTCCACTTTCGTTCCCTTATTCACCTCAGAATCAATCTGAAGGGATCCTTTATGGTCTTCGATAATTTTTTGACTGATGGTAAGCCCGAGTCCCATGCCCTTTTCCTTCAGTGTGAAAAACGGCTCTCCCAGTCGTTTCAATCGATCTGGAGGGATACCTGTCCCCTCATCCTCGATGATGATATGAATGGACTCGTTCCTTATTTTCCAGTCGACATCGATTTCCCCTTCAACCATCGACTCTATGGCATTTTTAATAATATTGATAAAGACTTGTATGCATTGATTCTTATCCCCGAACACATGAATCGGGGATGATGGTAGTTGTATATTCAATGTGATGCCTTTAAGAAGGGCTTCATGCCCCATGACCTTGACCACATACCTCAGGACGTCACTCATATCAAAAGGTTGATATTCCCTCATTTGAGGCTTGGATAAAATGAGGAGCTCCCCAACGATTTGATTGATCCTGTCCATTTCAGAAGACATGACTTTAAGGTAGTGGCCGGATACATGCTCGTTTTCTTCCAACAGTTGAATGAAGCCTTTGATGCTTGTAAGGGGGTTTCTGATTTCATGTGCGATCCCTGCCGCAAGTTCCCCCACAACGGAAAGCTTCTCTTTTCTTAACAGCATTTCTTCTGCAATCTTCTGTTGGGAAATATCCCTACCGATGATGACCAGTCCCTTTCGTTCCTGATTCGAATGGAATAATGGGACTTTAATGACGTCAAAGGTTTTGAACTCTCCGTTTGGAAGATAAAACCCTTCCTCGCATCGTGTGACTTGCTCTGCTTTCCATGACTCCTCATCGGAATCGATGCAATAGTCAAAGGCGTCTTTAAAGAATGGAACCAGCTTGCCCAGCTCCCTATCCGTCTTGCCGACATAATCAATGTCCTCAAGATTATACAGCTTACGTCCAAACTGATTCACCTTCAACCAGCGCCCCTCCCCATCCTTGAAACAGACAAAATCGGGTAGCGAATGAAGAAGGGTCGAGAGCTGATTTTCTTCTTCTAATAATTTCTGGTGCTTTAGCATAAACTGATTTCCTTCCTTTAACAGGAAGAGGAGAACCGCTGCTGCTGCACTCACCAGAAGAAGTGAAGCGATGATGTTCCAAGGCTTATCAAGCATGAGTATAGCGAGGATCTGAAACACGAATAGAGCCATCATGATCATGATTAAATTGTGAAATGCATGTATCTTCGTACGATTCATTTTCTCAATCATTTTAGTCACCCGTCTCACTCATACTTTTTATTCAAAATAAATTAAATATATAACGGACCAATCGATGTGTTATAAAAGAGGACATAGACTCCCATACCTTTATAGTTCATATGTACCACCCTCCTAATTAAACCAAACCAAGTAATCGTCCCTTAATTGATTGGGAGAATGCGCAGCATAACTTGGGTACGATTGACGAAGTCAACACGTTCGGTCTGAAATTTCAGATATTAATATTCATTTGAAAATATAGACACGATGGCGGGACTGAAGTTGGGCATAATCGAGAAGCGTTTTCACCATTTTTTTCCACAAAAGGGAACTCTCTCTTTCATTATATCATGGACCTATCAGATATTGTCACTTTTTGTCGTATTTCCTAAGACATTTTGAACAGTGAAAAAAGGATCCCCATGAACGGTTTCACAGGGATCCTTTCTCTTATTTCGTTTTCAATTTATCCAGCATATCTGATGTCATTTTCGCTAAATCGTATTCCGCTTTAAAGCCCCATTCCTTCATGGCTGCACTTGAATCGATGGCGTTTGGCCAGCTCTCAGCAATGCTTTGGCGAACGGGATCGACGTGATAATCCAGCTTGAAATCCGGCTGATGAACGCGGATCGCTCCGGCGATGTCTTCAGGCGCCACGCTCATGGCTGACACATTGAAGGAATTGCGATGCTCAAGCTTTGAACCGTCCGCTTCCATCAGGTCGATGATCGCATTGAGGGCATCCGGCATATACATCATATCCATGTAAGTACCTTCACCAATATAGGAAGTATACTCATTATTCTTGATTGCCTCGTAGTAGATTTCTACAGCATAGTCCGTCGTTCCACCGCCTGGGAGGGTTTCATATGAAACAAGCCCAGGGAAACGCAACCCTCTGGTGTCCACTCCAAATTTCGTGAAGTAGTAATCTGAAAGAAGCTCGCCTGATACTTTGTTCACCCCGTACATGGTCGTTGGGCGCATGATTGTATCCTGTGGTGTGGAATCCTTTGGTGTAGATGGGCCGAATGCTCCGATGGAACTCGGTGTGAAGAATTGGCATCCTAATTCTCTTGACGTCTCAAGGGCATTCACAAGTCCGCCCATGTTCAGATTCCAAGCGAGAAGCGGTTTCTCTTCTGCCGTCGCGGATAACAGCGCGGCCAGGTGAATGACCGTATCCACGTTATGTGTTTTCGCAATATCAAACATTTTCTCGCCATTGGTGACGTCAAGTTGTTCAAACGGTCCATTTTTCACAACCGGACTATCCGTTTCACGGATATCCGTTGCGATAACGTTATCTGAACCGTATACTTCACGCATTTTATTGGTGAGCTCAGAACCAATTTGTCCAAGAGCACCCGTTACTAAAATCTTTTTCATCGTCTTTCCTCCTGCATTTACCTTTGGTGATATCGTATTACATATAGGGACGGCTATGTAAGTCGCGCCCTATACGGTTTGTACTGTTTGATTAGATAATATCCATTTCTTTTCCGACTTTCTCATATGCTGCTATCGCCTGATCAAGCATTTCCTTCGTATGTGCAGCGGAAGGCATGTTTCTGACACGTCCTGCTCCCCTTGGCACAGTTGGGAAAACGATTGATTTTGCATAAACCCCTTCTTCATAGAGACGCTTACTGAAGTTCTGCGTTGCCTGTTCTTCACCGACGATCACAGGCGTGATAGGTGTCTCACTGTTTCCGATATCGAATCCAAGCTTCGTCAGCTCTTCCTTCAAATAACGGCTGTTTTCCCACATTTTATCCTGAAGTTCCGTTGAATTCATAATAAGATCAAGGGCTTCCGTACAAGCCGTCACATCTGCAGGTGTCAGAGATGTGGAGAATAGGAATGGACGTGAACGGACCTTCAACCAATCGATCAGGTTTTGTGTTCCCGCCACATATCCGCCGACTACACCGATCGCTTTCGATAATGTACCCATTTGGAAGTCCACTTTATCAGACAGGCCAAAATGTTTGACCGTACCGGCACCTTTACCAAGGACACCTGAACCGTGAGCATCGTCTACATACGTCATGATATCGAATTCCTCAGCGATTTCAACGATTTCAGGGAGCTTACATACATCCCCGTCCATTGAGAATACTCCATCAGTGATAATCATGATTTTATTGTATTGACCGGAATTCTTAGCTTCTTTCGCTTTCGCACGAAGATCTTCCATATCGGAGTGACCAAAACGGATGATCTTGGCTTTCGATAAACGGCACCCGTCAATGATGGATGCATGGTTCAGTTCATCTGAAAGAATGGCATCATTCTTATCCATCACAGCTGAGATGGCTGCCATATTACAGTTAAATCCTGATTGATAAGCGATCGCTGCCTCTGTCCCTTTGAATTTCGCAAGCTTTTCCTCAAGCTTCACATGAAGATCCAGCGTACCGTTGATGGTACGGACAGCTCCTGCTCCAACACCGTATTCTTTCACCGCTTCAATCGCAACCTTTTTCAGGCGTTCGTCTGTAGCAAGTCCCAAATAGTTATTTGAAGATAAGTTCACGAGCTTTTTCCCGTTAATGGTGATCACCGGTCCATTAGCTCCTTGCAATGGATCGATTTCATTATACAAACCGCGTGATTTTAAATCTTCAAGGTTCTCTTGTAGAAAGTGATCTAATGTCTTGCTTGTCATATACTCGTCCTCCTGTTATGTAAGCGTTTTAAAAACAAATGTCCACTCCAAAAATACAATATTTATCAGTTGGTTCTTTGTGTTTTCTAAGGATTATTCTATTTTTTAGTTTAACATGTTTTTTCGTGATGGACAAAAATTATCTTCAGTTTTCGGGTTAATGTTAGTGTTCCCTTAATGGTTGAAGTTAGTTGATTTTATTTGACGAAAAATAAAAGATGAACAAAAGCCGTCACTTCTGTTCATCCAAGTTCGTTATTTAACTATTTTGCCTTCGAGACGGTGTTGGAGTATGGCTTCGTGCATTCTTCTCAGGGCCAGGTCGACACGTTCCTTGGGGCAGGCGATGTTCATTCGGACGAAGGATTGGCCGCTTTCTCCGAATTTGAAGCCTTCGTCAAATTTGACCCGGGCTTTTTCTAAGAAGAATCTGCAAAGCTCTTCCCCTTGCATGTCCAACCCGGTACAGTCGATCCAGATCAGATGTGTGGCCTGTGGCTGGATGGCTCTAAGCTCCGGCAGATGCTGCCCCAGATAGTTCTCTACATACTGTTTATTCTCTTCCAACACCATCAGGAGCTCTTTCAGCCACGGTTCCCCTTCCTCATAAGCCGCGATCGTGCCTTCGATTCCAAACACATTCGGCCGCATCAATCCAAAGCCGGTGAGCTTGTCCTGATACTTCTCCCTTACTTCTTCACTGGGAATAAGGAGGATGGAGGTTTGCAGCCCCGCTATATTAAACGTTTTACTTGGAGCTGCACATAGAATACTTCTCTCCAACAGACTCTCATCCCCTTTAAAGAGAGGAATATGTTCATTTCCTTCGTACACTAAGTCTCCGTGCATTTCGTCGGAGATGATCCATAGATCATGACGTTTGGCAATATCACCGATTTTCCTCAGTTCTTCAGCCGTCCACACCCGCCCCACAGGGTTATGCGGGCTGCAGAGGATAAGGATCTTGGTTCTTGAGCGACTCGCTTTCTCTTCCAGATCGTCGAAATCGATGGAATACATACCATCTTTATAGAGCAAAGTATTCTTCACTACCGAACAGCCATGATTCTCAATCGTGCTATAGAAAGGATAATAAACCGGATCCTGAATGATGACACCGTCTCCAGGCTCAGTCAGCACGGACAGCAGTACATTGATTCCGGGAATGATCCCGGGACTGAAGCTGATCCATTCTTTATTAATATCCATCTGGAATCGTCTTTTCCACCATGACATAATGGACTCAAAGTATCGATCGCTAAATGTCGTATAGCCGTAAATGCCGTGCCGGGCCTTCTTGTTCAGTGCTTCCACAATGGCAGAAGAAACCTGGAAGTCCATATCTGCTATACACATAGGGATCACATCCCCTTTTGGAAACGACCATTTAACGGAGTGAGTATTCGTTCTCTCGATGCAATCATTCCAATTCATATCCCAATGCCCCTCTCGAATCTATCTTTCTTTACTTTATACTAGATTGGGGCCCGGGTGAATACAAACAAATAGGAATTTCCCCTTATCTCTTTGCGGGACCCCTTGCTACTTTACCGTTTTCTCCACCTTAGCTTTTCGATTCACATGCTTCAATCCTTCTCGTATGCTTAGTGGAGCCAGCTCCTCTGAAGCAATGAAATTTTCCACCGCTTCTGGATTCGTTTTTGAATACTCCCTTAAGGCCCAGCCGATGGCCTTCTGGATGAAAAATTCATTGGATTGATGGTGCATTTTGATGTATCTGAATAGGCGAGCCTCATCGGTTTTGTCCTTATATTTCAATTGATGGAGTATGGCGATGCGGTTCAACCACATATTATCCGATTGAATCCATTTCTCTAAGTATGTGTCATCTTCTTCTTTACGATAGATTTTCCCTACATGATTGGAAGCAATATGATCAATCGTATCCCACCAGGATTTCGTTACGATCATTTCTTCCAAAAGGGGAAGATGCTCTTTTGTTAAGTACCTTGATTGTTTATCGATCAGGCCGAGAGCGGCGTATTGACATTCTCGCTGAGGCCGGGACCAGAGAGAACGGACAATATCAGGCAATTCTTCAATGGCCGGTTTATCGTTTTCTTTCACAAAATCACGGAGCAAGAGAGTGCGTTCCGGACTCCTGATGCCAAAGAACTCAAATTGATTCCTCATATAAGCTTCCATGGCTTCCCGATTTTCACTGTTTTGATGATCGTTCAATAGAGCAATCAGTTTATCAGCATACTCATGACTCATGTAACGTCTCCTCCTTTTGACTCCGTTCCTCACATTCAAAACAACAGCACTTTCCGTCCCCGATTTGAACACCGTTAAAGAAACCGTCCAAACAATAGAGAGGCTTTTGACAGAAACAACAATAGTCTACAAGCTCTTTCATACTCCCACCCATTCCTTCTCACATAATAGATCCCGCTTACCTGAACTCTATTCATACTTCTGGATGATCGTTTGAAATACCTTTTAGAATGTAAAAAAAGACAATCCTTAGCTTGCTAAAGGATTGTCGCGTTTTGCCATCTGTCTTGCAATGAGAAAGTGAAGCAGCTTTTTGCTTTGAGGTAATGAAAATCCAACGATGGAACCGAGTCCGAGTGCGATGATCACGGTACCGATCCCGACAGGACCACCCAATAACCACCCGAAGAAGAACACGATGATTTCCATTCCATTCCGGACCCATTGAACTTTCCAACCCGTTTTCTCAACGACCAGCAGCATGAGACTATCCCGTGGCCCCGCTCCGAGGTCCGCTGATACGTACAGACCGATTCCATACCCGATCACCACGATCCCAATGGCAAATACAATGGTTTGAGCCACAAGCGAATGAGGATCAGGCAGTACAAAATTAAACACATCTATGAAAATGCCAATTAACAGCATATTGATAAAAGCACCGGCTTTAGGAAATGACCTGGTCCCGATACCTGTCACAAACAGGATGATGAAGCCCACAATGATGGACCACGTCCCGATCGTCAGACCGAGTTGCTTGAATAACCCATAATGAAATACATCCCAAGGTCCGATTCCAAGGTCTTTCCCCTTGATCGTCAAGCTGATGCCAAACGACAGTACAAGCAGTCCCACAAAGAAAAACGACCAGCGTAAACTCTTTTCTTTATTCATGAAAATCCCTTCCTACACCATAGTCAGTTCATTTATTACCCGGATAACTGTATCACAGAATCACAGACAAAAAAATTTCATAAAGCCTATGGGTTTGGTGGGGATAATTTAGTAGGGGGGAGTTGTTGCGCGTGCGTTCATTTATTTTTTACATTTATTGTTAATCGGCTGGATTTCTTGGGGTTTTGGCTGGATTTTCGCCGAAAACGGCTGGTTTTATGGCTATTCCCGCTGGTTTTTCACGAAAAACGGCTGGATTATCGGACAAAACGGCTGGATTCAGGATGGCTCACTCTCTCAAAAACAATAAACCATCCTCTACTCTTCAATCATTTCAATGATTTCTCCATCGGGACCAAATAAAAAAGCCACTTTCCATCCATTTTCAAGAAGAAGGGGGCCTTCCACAGGCATCAACCCCTTCTCCTTTACGAATCCAACTTCCTTTTCAAGGTCCATTGCTTCCAATGCAATATGAAGGAATGCACATGGTGAGCCCTCACCATTCCCAGATTCCTCTATGAGCTCGAATCGGCAATCCCCCTTTTTTAAAAACAGGATGCTCTCACTGCCCCACTCAAAAATCATTTCTTCTTCAAACCCAAAATGGGTCTGATAGAATTCCTTCGACCTCTCCAGGCTCAATACATTCATCCCTATATGATGAAGTCTCATATCCATTCTCCTTACAAAATGATATTCATATCCCCGAATTCATGCCATTTATAGTTTTTTGCCAGTGCCGTTTGATAGGCATGACGCAATTTGTCCTCTGACATGAACGCCTTTAAGAGATTCAAATGACTCGCTTCCGGTTCGTGCAGCCCTGTAATGAGGCCGTCTACGATTTGGAGGGGTGTATCGCCGGATATATACAGATTGGTGACACCTTCAGCCGGCTGCAGCTGCCCGTACTGAATCATGATCGTCTCAAGTGCCCGTACAACCGTCGTACCCACTGCGACGACCCTCTTCCCCCGATCCTTAGCGTGAAGTATCTCTTTAACCGCTCCTGAACTAACCTGATAGTCTTCGGGATGGTGCTCTGGCATCGGCCAGCGATCATTTCCATAGTAACTCAAGCCTGCGTGGAGCTGGATGAACACAATGCCGACTCCTTTTTCTTTTAAGGCTTGTAATAGCCTCCATGTAAAAGCTCTTCCGGCAGAGGCCATTTCAACGGACCCCGGTACCGATCCATAGACATTCTGGTAATAATCCAGGGGCCAAGGCTCCTGGATGTATTCATAACGGATGGGCTCACCGTATTTGAAAATAAAATCCATCAGTTCACTGCCACCCTTGTTGAACTCCAGCTGTACAAGCGGGCTTTCACTTCCTTGACCCTTTATGCGCCCTGATACACCTCCTGGAAAGTGAATTGGTTCCCCCGCCTGATGAAAGTCCCCAAGGATGAGGGCATCCCATGTGTTACAACCTTTTTTCCGGGAAAGGCGAACGAGGACATTCCGGTTTCCCTGTGTCCCTTTGAGTGAAGCGGGAAGTGTTCTGCTGTTATTAAAAACAAGCACATCCCCCTCATTTAAAAAATCAGGCAGGTTTTTAAATACAGCATGTTCACACTTGCCGTTCTCACGGTCCAGCACCATCAGCTTTACGTCATCCCTTTCAAACCCTTGAAGCTCGATGGGTGTCGTCGCGTTCAAACGGGAGGGGATGTGAAATGAATTCGAATGTTCATTCATGCCTCCTCCCTCGCTTTCCCTTGAAACTCCTGTGCTTCAAATCTCTTACCGTGTTCCTTTGTCGAAGCCTCAGAAGCGAGGTAAAGAAAGACATCAAGGTGATCATGTGGATTCGCAAGGGGATAATCACATTCAGGTACAGCCTTGTCGTGCATTTCCGTGTCCATCTCACCCGGATCCACCATGTTCACTCGCACACCTGTCCCATTCAGCTCGTCAGCCCACGTTTGAGTCATTCCTTCCACCGCGAATTTTGAAATACCGTACGCCCCCCATTCTCCGAACCCTGTTTGGCCCGCTTCTGAAGTTATATTTATGATGGACCCCGTCCCTCTGCTGATCATTCCGGGAAGAACCCGTTTGGTTACTAAAAATGGGTTTAACGTATTGATCCTGAGCACCTCCATAAACTCCGCCTCTGGATAATCCGCCAACAGACGCGGCCCCGGTCCAAACACAGAAGCGTTATTTATCAGAACATCAACGCTTCCCCACACTTCCTCCGTTACCGACACGAAGCGATCAACATCCCGTGCACTCGAAACATCGGCCTCACAAGCCACAACTTCAGCTCCCAATACTTTCAGTTCTTCCTCCACTTCCTTTAGTGGACCTGAGTTTCTTGCACAGATGGCCACCTTCGCTCCTTCTTCAGCGAACTTCACGGCCAATGCCTTCCCCAGTCCTTTGGAAGCACCCGTTATCATGACGACTTTATGTTCAAACATATTCCATACCCCTTTCATTTCTCTTGTTACTCCCAGTGTATGGAATTTCCAAAGGTAAAAAATCGTCTATTCGGAGTTGAACCATATAGAAAATTAGATGTAGCACCCTCTCAGTCTTTTGATGTATTCCGATAAAAAACACGAACATTAATACTGGAAATACATTTTATATTCGTGTTACAATGAGTTTGAAGATAATTAAAGCAGTGACTGGCGAAAATGTGGAATTAACCACAAGGGAGCTGCGAATTTTACAAAACATGAGCCAAAGCCGTTCGCCTGGGCAGAAGGCAAGGGGATACCCTTGTCTTTTTTTACTCTAATCAGGAGGGATTGCAGTGGAACCACTAGTATTAGACGGGAAACTTGTTGCATCTGAAATTAAGGAAAGCCTGAAATCAAGAGTAGCTGCACTAAAGGAGAAGGGAATCACTCCGTGTCTTGCAACGGTGCTGGTCGGAGATGATCCATCTTCTGCGACGTACGTCAAGATGAAGGGAAATGCCTGTGCGAAGATCGGAATGGAATCGAGGCGCATTCATCTTCCTAAAGAAACGACTACAGAAGAACTGCTTGACGTGATCGGGGAGTTGAATGATGACTCTTCCGTCCATGGGATTCTCTTACAGCACCCCGTTCCCCATCATATCGACGAACGTGCTGCCTTTGAAGCGATTTCCATTGAAAAGGATGTGGATGGGGTCACGAGCCTCGGGTTCGGTCAAAATTCATTGGGGTTTGGTGAATATCCATCCTGTACTCCGGCGGCCATCATGGGCATCATTGATTACTACGAAGTCTCCCTTGAGGGGAAACATGCCGTCGTGGTTGGAAGGAGTCCGATCCTGGGCAAACCCGTTTCCATGATGTTATTGAACCGGAACGCTACCGTGACGACATGTCATTCCTATACAGAAAATCTCCCTGACCTTCTCGCTACTGCAGATATTGTCGTGGCAGCTGTCGGCAAACCGAACTTCATCCAAGGGGAATGGTTAAAAGAAGGTGCTGTCGTACTTGATGCCGGCTACAACAAGGGGAACGTCGGGGACATTGATTATGAAGCATGCTATGAAAAGGCCAGTGCCATCACACCCGTTCCAGGCGGAGTGGGCCCTGTTACGATTTCCATGCTGTTAAAACAAACCGTTGAATCTGCAGAGAAAGATGATCGCATTCTGCAGAGTTCATAAAAAGCGATCCATTAAGAGACTGGCTGAGCCGGTCTCTTTTTTTCTTCATTCTTACTTATTTTTTCTTCATTTCGGGAGAGAATGGTAAGGAATAGAAAGTTAAAGGAGCGTTCATATGGATACACACCAACAAAATGCATTTTTCAACACACCGGAACCCTACTGGAGAGAAACGACTAAACTCCCCCTATTTAAAAAGCTGGATCAAAATATTAAAGTAGACGTGACCGTTGTCGGAGGCGGGATGGCAGGGATCACTACTGCTTACCTGTTGGCAAAAGGCGGGAAGAAGGTTGCCCTCATAGAAGCTGATCACGTCTTGAACGGCACGACAGGTCATACAACCGCCAAAATTTCCGCACAGCACGGGTTGATTTATGATGAACTCATCCAGCATTTCGGGGAAGAGTTCGCAAGGAAATATTATCTGTCCCAAACCAAGGCTATCCAGTTCATCAAGGACACCATTCATAACGAAAACGTCGACTGTCATTTTTCAGAAGAAGACGCGTATGTGTATGCAACATCGGACCAATATGCAGAGAAGATTGAAAAGGAATATGAAGCGTATCAGAAGTTGGATATTGCAGGTAGGCTCAAAGAAGATATCCCTCTCAACCTGGATATCAAAAAGGCAGTGGTGATGAAAAAACAGGCTCAATTCCATCCATTGAAATATCTTAAAGCCCTAATCGATTCTTACACTGGATTGGGCGGCCAAATCTATGAAGGAACCCCTGCCAAGACCATCAATGAAGGAGACAGCACTCAGGTTGTCACCTCTGACGGTTATCATCTCGATAGTGAATACGTCGTCATCTGCTCCCACTTCCCCTTTTATGATGGCATGGGCTTTTATTTCACGAAAATGCATGCAGAACGCTCGTACATCATCGGGGTGAAAGCTAACAAGGATTATCCGGGAGGCATGTATATCAGCGCAGAAGATCCAACTCGTTCCCTCCGCTATGAAGTGGATGAAAATGGGGCAAAACTCATTCTGATCGGCGGGGATAAACATAAAACGGGGCAAGGAAAAGATACGATGAACCACTACAGGGCACTAGAGGAATTTGCAGAAAAGGTTGTCGGTGTAGAGGAAATAAGGTATCGCTGGTCCGCACAGGACTTGATCACCCTTGATAAAGTGCCTTATATCGGAAAGTTGACGGAAAAGCATCCCTCGATTTTTGTGGCAACAGGTTTTAATAAGTGGGGCATGACTTCCGGTACTCTTGCCGGCCAGATCCTTTCTGACCAGATCTTAGGAAATCATCACATTTATGCAGACATCTACTCACCTTCGAGGTTTGTCGCTGACCCAAGTATCAAGCATTTTTTCAAGGAGAATCTCAATGTAGCCGGCAAGCTCATTAAAGGAAAACTGCAAATCCCATCTAAAAAGCCCGAGGACCTTGAGAAAGGGGAAGGCGATGTCGTCAATTTGAACGGACGCCGATGTGGAGGGTTCCGTGATGAATCCGGAGAACTGCATGTCGTGGACACAACCTGTACCCATCTCGGCTGCGAAACCGAATGGAATCACGGAGACCACACCTGGGACTGCCCTTGTCACGGCTCACGCTTCTCCATTGACGGAGACGTCATCGAAGGCCCTGCCAAGAAACCCCTCACAAGGTTCGAATTAAACGATGGAGGGACGGACCTCTAGAGAAAATGAGATATTTGTCGAATATAGCCTGGGAAATAAACTGAAAAACCAAGGTATCTGACATATTTTGTCGCATGATACAGAAGAATATTTCCTGCGTAACTCCTTACACTATAGATGCTTGACTATTTTGGGAGGGATTCTGAATGGGACGCACAAAAAAAGGTAACCGCAATGCTCAAAGCAACACGAATGCTAAAAGAGGAAATCGCACAAGTTCTGAATTAGTCGAATTTACAACCGGGCAGGAAAATGCCAAGAAAAACCGACCACAAAAGTAGGAACCTGTCATAGACCAACAACCGGAAACAGTGGGACATCATCTGCTTCCGGTTGTTCTTTTTTGCAAGGAGGATTCTTCCTCCTATTGGTTGAAGTCCTTTGGCTAACCGTGGCGGCCGGCATGGCTTTACTTACCAGG
This sequence comes from Rossellomorea sp. LjRoot5, assembly GCF_964253455.1. NCBI lineage: Bacteria > Bacillati > Bacillota > Bacilli > Caryophanales > Bacillaceae > Rossellomorea > Rossellomorea sp. LjRoot5. The sequence goes on along the minus strand of NZ_CAXUQN020000001.1, from coordinate 127,097 downwards.
AAACAATAACAGAAAATCACCGTATCCTTCTTCTTCAAGTTTTTCTGTAGGGATAAACCGTAAAGCTGCAGAGTTGATGCAGTAGCGAAGTCCTTTGGGACCCGGCCCATCCGAAAATACATGGCCAAGATGGGAATCCGCTTCTCTGCTCCTGACTTCCCTCCGGGTGGAAAGATGGGAGAGATCGTATCGTTCGCTGACGCTTGCGTCCATGACCGGCTTTGTAAAGCTGGGCCACCCACAGCCACTGTCATACTGATCTTTCGACGTGAAGAGGGGTTCCCCTGACACGATATCCACGTATATTCCATCTCTTTTGTTTTCCCAGAATTCGTTTTCATATGGTGGCTCCGTCCCATCTTCCTGGGTGACGAAATATTGCATCTCTGTTAGCTGCCCTTTTAAATAGGATCGATCCTTTGGCCAATATTTCTTCAGGAAATCTTCCCTGCTGCGTTTGTAAAGCGCATATCGGAAAGCGTTTTTCTTGTGGAAATCCTGATGATAGTCTTCCGCAGGATAAAATTCCCTGGCGGGGAGGATTTCTGTCACAATGGGGTCTGCAAACCTTCCACTCTTCTCCAATTCTTTTTTAGAGTCCACCGCAACCTTTTTTTGACTCTCATTGTGATAAAAGATCGCTGTCCGATAGGAGCTTCCCCGATTTTTGAATTGTCCTTCGGGATCTGTTGGGTCAATTTGTCGCCAGTAAAGATCCAGTAGTTTCTCATACGAAAACAAGGCAGGATCAAATAGTATCTGCACTGCTTCATAACGACCGGTTTCGCCTGACGTCACTTCTTTATAGGTTGGATCTGCCGTATCCCCGCCAGTATAGCCGGAGATGATCTCTTCGATTCCTTCCTGATTCTCAAAGGGTTCCACCATACACCAGAAACAACCTCCTGCAAACGTCGCCTTTTCCATTTCATCATTCCCTTCGTTTCACGTGAAACATCGCTGTCCTTCACCCTTCAAAATAAAGGTGGTAATGGTTCCGACACCCAGGATTAAAGGAAGACTGACAATGCGGGCAGACCGATTGGCAGTTCATATATTGTAAAATCGTTAGTTCATTATGGCATTCCCCGCAAAGAATCGCTTTCGTATTCCACTCTTCCGGAGACCAGAGAATGGGATCATGATCTGTCACTTCTTCGTGACATGAGTGGCAAGGGTAATAGGTGTTACAGCATTTGAATTTAATGGCGATGATATCCTTTGGTGTTCGATAATGCTTGCATTTTGTTTTAGAATCCACTTCTACGCCGGATACCGGAATCAGCTTTTCAGTCATGATTTTCCTCCCCAATCAGTATGTAGTAGTCTTCTATATTTAGGATTCGTATTCCTCTCAAAAAAGAAAGGAAATCAGTCTAATGATCTACCTGTACTATACAATGAATTTAAACGGAAAGGGAGTGGGAAGATTTTTGAAGTTCCCCGAAACTGCCGATAAAAGAAAAAGCTGATCTTCTAATGTCTTTCACGACGTAAGAAGATCAGCCTCTTGTTCCTAGCTCTTATGCTCAAGTATTCCGTTCAAATCACGATAGACAAAATCAGGTTTCACACCCAGCTCATCCATCACCTTATCCTGGCGATTGATCCAAGCCGTATGGAAACCAAAGTTAGCGGCCCCTGCTATATCCCATGGATTAGAGGACATAAACAGGACTTCCTCCCTTTTGACTCCAAGCTTTTTCAGGACAAGCTGATAAGCCATCGGAGTTGGTTTGAATTGCTTCACCTCATCCACTGTCAACACTTCATCCAATAAGGGACCAAACGACGACTGCTCAACCAGCGGTGAAAGCATATCCAGGGAACCATTGGAGAAAATCGCGGTTTGATGAGATGATAATTCCCCCAGTACACTTTCCACTTCTTCATAATGAGTTAATTCCAGATAGGCATCCAATAACACCTTCTCTTTTTCATCAGTAAGATCGACCCCGACTTGTACACACGCGTAATGAAGGGCATCCTTCGTGATGGAGAAAAAGGTTGTATACGTTCCCATCAACTGACGCAGGAAGCTGTACTCCAATTGTTTCTGCCGCCAAACCTGACTGATTTCCTCCCCTTTCTCAGGAAAAAGTTCATTGCATTTTTCAATAACGGAATGAACATCGAATAACGTTCCATAGGCATCGAATACAAAAGCTTTTATGTTGAGATTTGACATACACACACTCCTCCCAGATTCTCCTTATATAATAGACTATTTCCCAGAATGTAAACTTTCACAATCCATTTTCTTCAAATCATGTGGATTCTCCCAGAGGCATTGGGGGTATAGTAAGAAAAAACAGTAGAACAGGGGAATTCATTTGAAGACAAAGAAAAAGTGGTATAAGAAGAAAAAATGGTGGATCTGGGGAGCCATCATATTGATTCTGACAGCGGTGATGATTTACAACCGCATCAAGCCCTTACCACCAGGAATCTCATACTCAAGCGATACTTATACCATACCGGAGAGTGACGTAGAATTCTTATACGACCTCACTTATCAGAAGGATGGGAAAGAACTTTATGATCAATCGATCTTTGATGAGGTGTATCAAACCATTGAAGAAGCAGATGATTTTCTCATTTTGGACTTATTCTTAGTAAATGGCTATACAAAGGGTGACCGTGATTATCCGAAGATCAGTGAAACATTGTCCAGGAAGATTGAAGAACAAATGAAAAAGAAGCCCGACCTGAAAGTGGTCTTTATCAGTGACGTCGTCAACACGACTTACGGGTCACACCAAGCGAAACAAATTGAACCATTGGAAAAGCTTGGCGCTGAGGTCGTCTTTACCGATTTGAACCGCCTCCGGGATCCCAACCTCATCTATTCCGGCGTATGGAGGACCGCTTTAGGATGGTTCGGACAGGATGGCTACGGGTGGCTGCCTAACCCTATGTCCCCTTCTGCCCCGAAGGTCACGATGAGATCCTATTTAAAACTATTGAACGTGAAAGCCAACCATCGAAAAGTCGTCATCTCGGAAGACTCGGGACTCATCCTATCCGCCAACCCACATGATGCCAGCGGATTTCACTCGAATATCGCTTTTAAGGTTAAAGGAGACATCATCAAAGACATGGTCAAAGCTGAAAAAGCCGTAGCGGATTTTTCAGGTGGGAATTTGAATGCTTTCCCTACAAAGGAAGAGGTAAACGATTCGGTCAAAGCCTCACCTCCAGGTGAAACATCTGTCAACGCACAGATCCTGACGGAAAGAGAAATTCAAAAAGGGGTGGTAAAGGCATTAGATGATGCCAAAAAAGGCGACGAGGCCTGGATTGGCATGTTCTACCTTGCGGATCGGGACATCATCGATGCAATTGAGGATGCGGCAGAACGTGAAGTTGACATCCGGTTAGTACTGGACCCGAACCAGAACGCCTTTGGACAAGAAAAAATCGGACTGCCGAACCTTCCCATTGCAGCCGAGCTTTATAAACTGGAGAACGAACATATCACCATTAGATGGTATAACACGAACAAAGAGCAGTATCATACGAAATTCATTTATGTAAAAGGGAAAAAGCAAAGTACCGTGATCGGGGGATCGGGTAATTATACATCCCGAAACCTGGATGATTATAACCTGGAAGAAAACCTGAAGCTGACGGCCCCATCAGACAGCAAAACCATGACCGAAGTCGACGACTATTTCGAACGAATTTGGAATAATAAAAACGGGACCTACACCGTTGACTATGAAAAATATCAGGATAAGTTACCTGCTGTTAAGTATGTCATGTATATTCTGCAGAAAATTTTTCAAGTGACAACATATTAGGTTTTGACATTTGAAAAAAGGGGAAAATAACTTTTAACAACATAAAAACATTACATGGAGGTAAGAAAAGATGGGTATTATCTTATATTTAATTGTTGGTGGAATCATCGGTTGGCTAGCTGGTCTAATTTTAGGTAAAAACGTTCCAGGTGGAATCATCGGAAACATCATAGCAGGTATTATCGGTGCATGGATCGGTGGGGAACTTCTTGGAAGCTTCGGCCCGTCCCTTGCAGGAATCGCTATCATCCCGGCATTATTGGGAGCGATCATCTTCGTCTTCTTATTAAGCTTAATTCTAAGAGGAATGAGAAGAACGTCTCATTAAGAAAGAATACTGAAACCCCTGGAATCCAGGGGTTTTTTATTTGTGCTAAAAGACATAAAAAAACAGCCCATGCAGGCTGCCCTCTTAATATGTCATCGATTTCTTATGTCTTCTTTTATTCCGATACTTCTTATAAATCGGGTAAATAATAGGTCCCCATTTGATCAGTCTTCCCATTAAACGTTTCATGAAGGTAACCTCCTTTGTATAGTATTCTTTACCCGAATTATGCAGAAAGAAAACATATGCTAGAATGAAGGCAGGTCAAATGAACGGAGTGTTCCATATGCATATTACAGAAGAATTAGCCTATCCAATCATCGCAAAATTAAAAACCATCGTACACTACAATATCAATATCATGAACGAGTCGGGTGTCATTGTTGCCACAACAGATGCTACACGGATGAATCACGTTCATGAAGGAGCTCTATTTGTGCTCAAACAAAAAAGACCATTGATTATTTCTGAGCATGATTCAGACAGGTATCATGGTTCTAAAGAAGGCATCAACCTCCCTATTGAGTTTCTCGGGGAAATGATTGGAGTTGTCGGCGTAACAGGGTCTCCCTCGGAATTGGAACAGTTCGTGAAAATCGTAAAAGTCACAGTGGAAGTGATGCTTCAACAGGTCCATTTCCATAGTCAATTGCAACATAAAAAAACACTCATGGATAATTGGTTACTGGATTTAGTTCACCCCCATTATTTTGATGAAAGAAAAAATGAATCATTTGCTCATCACTACTTACATCTTGAAACAAGCCAGAATGTTCAAGTTTTTTTGATTCAGTTTGATGACATATCCACTCACTCTACAACCAACCTCCCTTTATCAATGGTCAAAGAAGAGATTTTAAGAAGAATGAAGCTTCAATTACCAAAGGTACAGTTTCAATCCTTTATCACTGACTCCCACTGCGTCCTCGGTGTCCCATCAAGTATTTGTCCCACTAAGGAAGAAGCATGCCACTTGGCCAAGCGTTTGCATCAACATCTACAGGAGAAGCATTTCAAGGTGAAGATGGCTGTCGGCAATGGCTATTCAGGAGTCAAAGGATATAGAAAATCTTATGTGGAGGCACAAAACTGTCTTGAATTACAGGAGAGCTTCCCACAGTTCACTGACTATGTTCATATTCAGGATTGGGGTATTATGGATTTCATCAAGCAAATACCCATTGAGATTCGGAAGGAATTCATGAACCGATATCATGAGCGCACCATTCATGTGAGTGCCTCCCTGCGATATACCCTCCAGCGGTTGTTTGACTGCCAATTAAACATGAAAGAAACGGCTATCTCATTACATATCCACCGCAACACACTTCTCTACAGACTTGAAAGTGTCCAGGAACTGACAGGTCTCAACCCGCGGCAATTTGATGATGCCATCTTACTTCGGTTTATATTGCTTATTCAAGAGATGAATAAAGAGGCGTGAAATATGATTGTGCATATGCACAATCTTTTTTCTATTTATAAAGAAATGTTTAGGTTAATTTACATTGTAACCGCTTACTAAAATTGATTAAATGAGTAAATGGATTATATTTTCTGAAAAAGGAGTCGCTATGAATATTCTTATTGCCCCCGATTCATTTAAAGGAAGTTTAAGCTCACTCGAGGTCGGAACTATTATGGAAAAAGCCTTTAAGGATGAATCCTCAAGCTTTCAAACAAACGTCATCCCCATGGCCGATGGTGGCGAAGGAACGCTCGAGACCTTAATTTACGCAACGGGAGGGAAAAAAGTAAAAACGATCGCAACCGGTCCCTTAGGAGAAAAAGTTTCCACAGAGTACGGTGTGTTAGGAGATCAAAAGACAGCTGTTATTGAAATAGCTTCCATTTCAGGGTTACCAATGGTGCCCATTGAAAAACGGAATCCCTACCACACTACGTCGTATGGCATTGGGGAAGTCATTGCTTCAGCCATGGAAGAAGGCTTTCGAAGTTTCATTATTGCACTTGGCGGGAGCTCGACGAATGATGGCGGGTTCGGAATGCTTCAAGCTCTCGGTGTTACCTTCCTTGATGAACAAGGTCATACTTTGGGGTCCTTTGGAAGAGATTTAGGACTCATCTCCAGTGTGGATTGGAGTACCCTTCACCCTCTAGTAAACGACTGTACCTTTCATATTGCTTCAGATGTGGAAAACCCTTTATGCGGTGAGAAAGGCGCCTCATCTGTATTTGGCCCTCAAAAAGGGGCCACAAAACGACAGGTGAAAGAGCTCGATCAGCAATTGCTTCACTACAGTCAGTTGCTTAAAGGAGTAAATGGGAGCGATTTCAAGGACACAAATGGTGCAGGTGCTGCCGGAGGACTCGGCTTTTCCTTCCTTCATTTAAACGGCAAAATTCAATCAGGCGCTAAACTGGTGGCTGAAGCTTCCGATCTTTCAGCTGCGATTTGGAAGGCAGATTGGGTTCTTACCGGTGAAGGACAAAGCGATTATCAAACACTGTTTGGTAAACTCCCTTCTTATGTAGCATCCATTGCTAAACAGCATCATACGCCGGTATCTCTTGTTGCCGGGAGCTTAGGAGAAGGGTTTCAACATTTATACGAAGACTTTACCAGTTGTCATTCCATTGCCATTGGCCCAATGACTCTTGCTGAGAGCATCAGCCGGGCAGAAGAACTGCTTTACCATGAAACAAGGAACATCGCACGAATTTTACACGTAACAAAGGGAGAAAGATAAAGGGGGAAAATCTTATGTCAGGAATTTGGTTATTTACGGTCATTGTATTAGGGGTAGGGTTCATCATTTTCACAACGGCTAAATTGAAGCTTCAGCCTTTTCTATCGTTATTGTTTGCTGCGTTCTTGGTCGGTATCTTTGCAGGACTGCCACTGAATACCGTCGTAGAAGCAGTCAACGGTGGGTTCGGAGGATTAATGGGGTATATTGGTATCGTTATCGTAGCGGGTACCATAATCGGGACTATTTTAGAGAAATCCGGTGCCGCTCTCAGGATGGCAGAAGTGGTTCTTCGTTTAGTGGGGGAAAAGAGGCCACAATTGGCTATGTCCCTTATTGGCGCAATCGTGAGCATCCCCGTCTTCTGCGACTCCGGATACGTCATTCTCTCAAGCTTGAAAAAAGCGTTGGCAAAGCGTGCAAAAGTAGCTTTAGCTTCCATGTCCGTTGCACTTGCAACAGGGCTATATGCCACCCATACGCTGGTTCCGCCCACTCCGGGTCCCATCGCAGCAGCCGGGAACATCGGTGCCAGCGACTACTTAGGAACCATTATTTTAATCGGGATGATTGTAGCCATTCCTACGATTCTGGCAGGGTATCTTTGGGCCATCAAAGTCGCAAGTAAAATTAAAATCGAAGGGGAAGAAGAACTGGATTTGGATTATGATGAGATCGTCAAATCCTTCGGGGAACTTCCTTCAACGTTCAAATCCTTTGCTCCGATTGTACTTCCCATCCTCTTGATTGGTGCAGGTTCAATCGTCAGCTTCTTTCAATGGGAAGGCGGAGCAGCAGAGGTCCTCTTATTCATCGGTTCTCCTGTTGTCGCTTTACTCATCGGAGTCCTCGCTGCCTTTGCCCTCATGCCGAAGTGGAATGAAGAAACCCTGAACGGCTGGGTCACTCAAGGGATGAAAGATGCAACCAATATTCTATTAATCACAGGCGCAGGAGGAGCATTCGGTTCCGTTATCAAGGCGACTCCTGTTGCAGAATTGATTCAAGGAATCGCAGACGGAGGTTTGCTTTCCGGTGCCCTCGTCCTTCTCATACCATTTGTTGTCGCGGCACTATTAAAATCGGCTCAGGGCTCTTCAACCGCGGCGCTCGTCATTACTTCCTCCTTGATTGCTCCATTGCTGCCACAGATGGGGATTGATGGAGCCGTGCCTCTTGCTTTAGTGGTCATGGCCATTGGTGCAGGGGCCATGACAGTGAGTCATGTCAATGACAGTTATTTCTGGGTTGTAACCCAATTCAGCGGGATGAAAGTCACAGATGCGTATAAGGCGCAAACTGCAGCTACACTGGTTCAAGGTTTAACGGCTCTTGTTTTCACCTTACTCCTTTGGGTCATCCTTGTGTAACCGGGATCATAACAAAATCTCCTTTCCTTCGATTACCGGAAAGGAGATTTGTGTCGAATCCGGTAAATCCTCCCCGGGAAATAATTCCTTGTCGAGGGATTGAAAATACAAAAAAGCAACCAGTAACTGTATCTGGCTGCTTTTTTTGCATTATTTACTACTTTTCGATTCTGCTATTTTACCCAAGAAGAATCCATCGACTTCGCTTATTTTCCCACGCCACATGATCTTCCCTTTCGAAGGGGTCGGCTTGCTGTCGCCACAATACACCTTTGTGTTCTTCAAATGAATAAAGTGAGCTTCAGCACTTTGATTTTCTTCTACAGATTCTCCGGCTCTCGCAAGCTCCTCACTCAGCTTCTGAGCTACATCACTGCCATCCTCAAAGGTTTCACTCAATGAATCGAAGTATTCCTTTGCGGAGACGAGGGTACCTGTTACGACAGCTCCTTTGACGTTTAACGTGATGTCTAATGAAAAATCATGCTTGTTTGATGCCTGTACAAAAAATTCTAAGATGCTATCCTTCCCTGTACCTGATTCTACACTCATTTTCACATCTCCTTTATTGTTAAGCTACAGTATCATCTTCGGTAGAGATTGTTGTATCTTCGTCTTGATCTTTGTCTTGACCTTCGTCTTTATCATCATCTTTTTTTGCAGATTTTTTACTTTTAGCTGAAGACTTGCGAGTAGAACGCTTCTTTCCCTTTGAACCAGATTTGCCGTTTGATTTCTTCTTGCTGGAAGCTTCTTCCTCTTCTTCGCTATCATCTTGTTCATCTTCATCAGTTTCTTCGTCTTCTGCGTTTTCATCTTCATCAGTTTCTTTGTCTTCTACATTTTCTTCATCTTCATCAGACGCTTCTTCTTTAGGCTTTTTAGAAGATTTCTTACTTGAAGAAGTTTCTTCGTCTTCTTCTTTTTCTTTTTCTTCTTCTTTTTCTTCTTCATCCTCGTCTTCGTCTTCCTCTTCATCGCTTTCATCTTCACCTGCTCCGGCAATTTGATTCATTTTCTCTTCTAATTGCTGTAAGCGGGTCTGAAGTTCTTCATTTTCCTGTTTAAGGGCATCATAGTCCTGGCTAGACTCTTCTTCTTGACTGTTCGTTTCTGTTGAGTTAACGGCCGTTTCCGTGTCTTCAGAAGCTTCTTCCTCTTTATCACGCTTGAACAGGTTAGCTGTTGACGATTTTAACGAGACAGCGGCTTTTCTGGATTTTTCCTTTGCTGCATTCCCGAAGTCCAGGCTTTTGCTTTTGATTTTCTCCTGATCGATACGATCCAGAAGTTTCTTTCCATTTTCAGGTGTTGCCAGATATCCTACAGTTGCTCCTAACAGACTTCCTGCCACGGTTCTTTTGATAGGGCCGCTTCTTCTTGCCTTATTCTCATTTGTTGAATTCTTTTCCTGTTCTTGATTCTCAACTGTTGTGTTTTGCTTATTATTTTTTTCTGCCATCGGTAAAACCTCCATTTAGTTAGTTGTTTCCGCCGTATTAAGACGGTTTGTATCCAATTTCTTTTCAAGTGATTCCAGTCGTTCCTGTAATTTCTTATTTTCCTCTTCAAGTGCTTTCGTGTTGTTATCTGCGGCTTTGGAACTGAGATAGGGATCATTTTCCCACCAGTCCATGCCTATTTCTTTTGCTTTATCTACAGAAGCAACGATTAAGCGGATCTTTATCGTAAGCAGCTCGACATCGGCGATTCCCACCGTAATATCTCCTGCCACGACAACTCCTTTATCTAAAATCTTTTCTAATACATCCACGATTGTGTTGGATTGTGCCGGATGCTCCATACCCATCATGTAACCTCCTTATTCGGCATTACATTAAGCTCCCTAAAGGACCAAGATCTATATTCAAGTCTTCTGCATCAAGACCAAATACCTCTTTCAACTCTTCCATCTTTTCTTCTAAGTTCATTAGGGCAATGCCTAGATTCTCCACTTGTTCATCTGTTAACGTGCCGCCTTCTACACGGCGCATCGCATGTCTCTCGACGATTTGCCTTAATAGTTCTACAACAGTTAATACAAGCTGTGCCAATCCTTGTTCTGCTTTTTCAGGGTCGAAATTAATTCGCCCATTTGTCCCGCTGGCCTGTTGCATGAATCAATCCCTCCCTTTCTTTATCGAAATGATCGGATGTTACCGTTTTGCGCGTTCCCTGCTTGTGTTGCACCAATGTCTCAACTGAGGAGATCAGCACTCGCAAATCCAGATACACGAGGTCGACACCTGCAATGGATATAATCAAATCTCCCTTTATCGCCACACCTTTGTCGAGAATGACATCTAAAATATCTATAAGGGCTATATCTTTGTTTTCGATCGATTCTCTGACTGTCATATTTCTCATTCCTTATTTTGTGATTAAGAAAAACTAGAAAAATGATAAGGTGGCCAAGGGCCGGATGCTTCAATTTTCCAACCTGCGTGTCCCAGTTCTTCTTCGTATTGCTTTATTTCTTCAACAAATTCATCTACTTTGGATGCAGGAAGGAGAAATACACTGTTCCAGGCCATATGTTCCTGTCGGCCTGTGACATCCTTACTCCAATTTTTTTTGATATTCCCATGCAGGGAATGTTCTTTCAGCTTTTCATGAACCTCTTCACAAAGTCGGTTCTTTTCATTTTCTAGTTCCCGATCAATCAGCTGATCGATTTTTTTCTTTTCAAAGAACTGCCTGCCCTTTGGTAACTCGCTGATTTCTTTCCTTTTGGCTTCGATGGATGGATTGTTTTCACTTACTTGTTCTTTCAGCAGCTTATCGTCACAGTAGATCTTGACGTTCCACTCTTCGTTGCCATCCAGCTGTTCAAAGGTCGCCTCGAGCTTGTTTCGATTGCCTTCTATCGAGGACTTGAGGCTATCCTCATTTTTGTATAATGTACAGAACTTCAAGGGGATGATGGTATACAACTTTGAAACCATCAATACCGTTTCGTGATGATGAAATGCCTTTTCCTGAAGCCAATCCATGTCGTTATCGACTTTGTCCTTAATGGTTTCTTCAGAGTATTCACTTGATGGTAAATCACAAACTATGGCTGTCACTTCTCCGATTTCAATCGAGTACAGCTCACTTTCTCCATCGAATCCTTTCATGGAGGGCAGGTTTTCTTTATTTGCTTCTTTTGTCGGAATTAAGCCGTATAAATAAAGTAAATCGCTCATCTGATCACCCTTGTTTCTTTTTCGTTAATTCTTCCCATTGTTCCATTTCCATCTGTTTCGCAATTTCATACCTTGTTAAGAGCTCATCTTCTTTTTCCTGGAATGCCTCCTCAGGAATTTCTCCTAATTCATACATCATCTGAAGCTGAATCAATTTTTGTTGAATGGTAGGAAGGTCGTACAATTCTTTGTCTGCCTCTTCTTTGATCTTTTCAGCGACTTTTATGACTAAATTAATTGGTGCACTCCCCAATTTATGAATCATCAGCCTTCCTCAACCTTCAATCGTATGTTGACAAAGTTGTATGCCGGCCAAGGGCCGCTGTAATTAAATTCGACCTTATCCTTCCACTTTTCATGTGCTTCATTGACTTTTTGATCGAACAACTCTTCCTGATCCCGGTCGATTAAGAAAGAAGCGTTAAGAAGCATTTTTTCACTTGAAGGTTCGTTGGCCTTTGCCGATACTGCCGCTTCCTCAAGAGGTGCATACACTTCTTCCTTAATCTCACTTTGGAGGGAAGCAAATAACTTCTGAGCCATTCCGCCAAGCTGAATCCGGTCATAATACGCTGCTGATTCTGATTTGCCTTTAACGGCTGTGGCCATTTTTTCTACCTGAGGGTTATCCTTTACCATTGCTTCAAGCCATTCCTTTTTACCGATAACCTTTAAGCCCAGCTCGATTTTTCCCTTAATGGCCGGGAAAAGAGTTTCGAACTGTGGATAAAGGTTTTCAAGCAGTGCCTCTACATCGTCTGTTGATTTAAAGACATTTCCGAAGCTGATCGGGATGACCGTATCCTTTTGTTCCATGACCCGGGATACAGCTCCCTGGTGCATCAGTAAATTCTGCTTCTTGGGATGATAAATTTTCATGGGCACTTCTGCTGCTACCATAGCTGCGTCCTTATATCTGATCGTGAACGTCTCGCGTTCTTGGCCTTCTATTTCAATCGAACCAAATTGATCGTCTTCATTGGTTTGGATGGCACAAAATATATAAATTCCCATTTCTTCCTGGCTCATTATAATACTCTCCTTTATTCCTCAGATACCTTCATACGTTTACATGCATCTATAATCAATTGTTCTGCTTTTTCTTGTGAGTTTTCCCCGTCGATACATCGACTTATACTATGTGCTGCTATATCAATACATAGACGTTGAAAATCTGTATCCTTACCGTCTATGGGAATGTCTGATTCAATGGCGAGTCTTGCAATCATTAAGGAAGCACGCAAGCTCGGTCCGTTCATTTCATTTGTACATTGATCGCGTAATGTTGAGATTAGTGTAGTAATCGCTCTTGCTTCACCCATAACCAGGTTAGCTTTTTCTGATACAATCTTCGCTTCTTGTTCTGCTCCCTTGTAATCTACGTTAATGGTGATTAACCTATCCAGTAGAGCATCCTGTGTTTGATAAACCCCTGCATACTCTGCAGGATTACTAGTAAATATGATGGCAAATTCCGGATGTACTCTAATAAAGGGCTCTGTGAGCTTCGAACCATACAACGGAATGATTCCTTCTTCCAAAATGGATAGGAAGATATTATTCGTCGTCGGCTGTGATCGTGTAAATTCATCGTATACAAGGGTATAACCATTCTTGACGGCTTCCAGTAATCGACCGTCTCTCCATGTCTCTGTGACGCTTTCGTCCTTTTTGTAAACGGATCGTACATATTGATCGACGACCTTTTTACTTGTATAACCCGTAAAATCACCAATTAAGTCTTTATTATTCAGTTCGTGGTTTCCGTGCATGAGCATAACCGGTCTTTTTCTCTTCTTCGCCAGTGCGAGTGCAAGAGACGTTTTTCCGGCTCCAGAAGGGCCTGTAAAATGCACAGGATATCCAGCTTTTAGATATTGCAATGAGCGCGAAAGCAATTCTTTCGTTTCATCATCTTGTATTAATGCCCTGCTATCCTTTTTGATCCGTTTTGTTAAGACCGTCACTTACAATTCCCTCCTACTCGCTAGAGCCACTACATTTCCTGACCAATGGCACTTCTGTAACGGATATCCCGTCGTTTAAATGACGTGACTTCCTTTTCTTTATTAAGTAGAACATCATATGTTCCAAGCATTTCGTCTTTCGCATATTTCTTCATATATTCTTTTTCTTCAATCACTTCGACTTGCAGCTTCCAGCCTTCATCTTCTGTCAGTTCCACTGACGTTATCTTATGGACCGGAGCTACATGTTCATTGAAGAAATCCGTCACACTATTCATGATTTCTTTGATTACCATAGCTGCCTCCTACTTTAGATGAAGGGGAGGGTGCCAATAATGGCCCCCTTCATACTTTTATTCTTTTAGTGGTACTCCATTTAGATGCTGAACTGGGAGCTTCTTTCATTCTGCTGTGTAGCAAGTCCGTTTTCTTCGACGTCATCCCGTAAGAGGCCTACTGCCTCTGCATAACGCAACCATGTATCAACGCTTGCGATGACGACCCTTGCTTCAACTGTCAATATTTCAATTCCAACGACGGATACTCTTGCAAATGCGTCAATGACGATCCCTTTGTCCAGAATACGGTCGATGACTTCTGCTAAACTCGAACTGTTATTACTCTTTTGAATAGCCAATTGTTATTCTCCTTCCAGTGTTTATGAACAGATTGTCTTAATGTCTTTTGATGATTTAATGTTTTCCGAACTTTTGATTTCAGTCGAACTCTTTATATTAAAGGAACTCTTTATGTCACTTGCTCCCTTAATATTTCCCACGCCTTTGATTTTTGTTTGTTTGTCATTCGATGAAGAGACTTTCTTTTGAAACTCTTCTCCTGCTTCCTTTGCGTTTCCTAACTTTTCTCGTACGGAAAGCAGGACATCCTGTACTTTTTCTTTTGCTTCTTCTGCTTTGTTATGAACATTTTCGGCGTTTTTCTCTTTTGCATTATCTAATTTCGCTGATGCTTCGTTGGCTTTTGATTGAATACCACTTTCCACACTGTTTACAAATGTTTCTTTCGCTTTGTCTTTCAACGTATCTTTCACTTTATCTTTCACTGGTTCTGGAGCATGGTCGTATGCTTTTTTAGCCATCTTCCCAACTGCTTTTTTTACAGGCTTACTCATGTAATGCCCCCTTCAGGGATGCGATTATTTCTTAGAATCCACCAGGCTGTTCAGCATTTCCTCGATACGTTCTAAACGCTCATTCAAATTCTTGTTTTCTTCTTTGATCCCTTCTAATTCTTCTGATTGATTGGAAGAACCTTCATTCTGTTCAGCTTTGGCATCAGTGTTCTCCGACGCCTCTTCTTTTTTCTTCTTAGGTGACAGCAAACCACCTTCGAGCCTGCTCATATATCCGGTAGCGGATTGTCTAAGGGTGATGATGGCCTGCTCTGTCAGGAATTCCTGTGCTGACCTTCGCAATTCTTTACTTGCAGCTTTCATCACTTCTGATTTCCCTAAACTGTCCACCATTTTCTTTCCTGTACCCGGATTTGTAAGCAATCCGAGACCCGCTCCGACTACTCCACCTATAATCGCGTAATTCATGGATTGTCTGTTTTCAGTTGTTTGTTCTTCGTTTCCTTCAGTATTTTTCGTTTCTTCCACTTGTTGACTGCTTTTTGTTTCTGCCATATCCATCCTCTTTTCTAGAAAAAATAGTAAAACTATATGTTACTTACTTGTTTAAACGCTAAATGCTGTTCCTCTTTCATTTTCCTGTTTCGCTAAGCCCTCTTCTTGAACATCGTCTCTTAAGAGCCCAACTGCCTCTGCATATCGTAACCATGTATCTACACTTGCAATGACGACTCTTGCTTCTATTGTAAGAATTTCAATTCCTACCAAGGAAACTCTGGCAAATGCATCAATGACTATTCCTTTATCCAGGATTCTATCAATTACTTCTGCGAGACTTGAGCTATCATTACTTTTTTGAATACTCATCGAATCTCTCCTCTTATTTGGTGTAGCCAATGACTGTGTGCAAAAATTTTATTCTGTTTAATCGGTGTTTACCTCGATTTCCGCCCCTGTTAAACCATGTGGTGGGAATTATTTGAAGTAAACTGCCATTTTTTATACATGTTTTAAATCGGTTGTAACAGGCTGTAACAATTTTCCCTTAGAGGCATATGCATTTGTGGAGTTTTTGTGGAAATAATAATTCAAATAAGACAAATCGGTTACAGTTTCCAACTATAATAGGTGGTTGAATTTAAAGGGTGAATATGCTTAGAAGCGATAGGGGATATAGAACCAAAAAGAACCTGAAGCGATAGGCCAAAGGGCCACACTCCAGGTTCTTGTTATTTATTCATTTGGGCAAGGAAGTCTCCTAACAGATCATCCATTGACTCTTCTTTAGGTTCCTCATTGACGGTTTCCTTGGGTTTCATGGCATTGTCCCAGTCGAAGTTGTCCAGTTCTTCATCTGTTGAGTACGAACGTTCATCCACTACTTCTTCAGGGATATCATCCATCACTTGATCAAGGGACCACTCTCTTCCGGTATCGTGACTTGCTGCCGATTCTTCCTGAAGATAAAGTGCTTCATCGATATCCAATGAATTACTGCTCAAAGAAGCAAGAAGGGAGGCAGTCCGTACCGGGTTTGAAAGCAACTGGTATACGATGCTTCCAAGCAGCGCTTCTGAGTGTTCATGCTTAAGCCAGTCACGTTGGGACTTGTCCAGACCCTTCGGAAGTGGAATCGTAATCGCTTCCCGCTGTTTGGAAATCGTATCATTTACCCCGTTTAGGACAAGCTCTGCAATTTTACTGGAGAAATTCCGTTTTTCTTTTTCTTTGAGCTTTTGTAAATGTTTTAAAACGTGGTCAGGTGTATCTGAAGGGATCCGAAATGTGATCGGCTGTCCCCTCGACATCCCTTTTTCAGTCATACCATCACCCTATTTGGTTTTCGCTAATTTTTGTTCTTCTTTCGGGGCTTGTTGCTTTTGTGTTTTTCTTGAGAAGTCGGCAATCAGCTTGTAGTAAGCATTGGCCATCATCCAGATACTTTCCTTCTCATCTTCAAAGAAGTCGATATTGTACCCATCAAGATTGTTGTTAAGCGTCTTGATATATTCTTTCAGGACACTAGACCCTCCACCGATGAAGTAGCAGATTTCCGTTTGGGAATTCTTTTGCCACATATTGCGAAGATGGCGGTACTGCTTCTTAGCCAGTTCAAGCATGATGCGGTCTACGATATCGTGTACGCTTGTACGACTACCTTTTACCATAATATGATTGCGGTCATTTTTCTTCGTGATGATTTCGACCACATCACGACGGCTGTCAAGCTCAATACCATGCTTCGAACGGATCTCCTCACGAATCAATTCAAGTGATTCAGATACACCCAGGTTAAACCCTTGAGCTTTATCATCGTCTACTTTACGATCTTTGATGACCGCGATATCTGTTGATAATCCACCAATATCCTGTATCAAGATGCGCTTATCGATCAAATCTTTGTTGATGATATTTGAATTATTATCCATCACAAGGTTGATAAAAGCAGCGAATCCTTCAGGATACACCTTCACTTCATCAAATTTAATATTTACTTTGATGCCTTGATAGCGTGGAGTAACAAGGAATTCGACCTGGTGAACCGAACCTAATAATCTTGAACGGTATCCAACATCTTTCCCTTCCTTTACTTCACGCAGGGGAAGTCCTGTTCCCAGTGTGTAGTTTGCTTCTATTACATTATTATTCTTTTTAAAATCTGATTCGTGACGCGCTGCATCCAGTGCGATAGAAGCAAACAGCATGACTAATGTTTGATCTTCTTCTGATTTACTACTGCCTGGATCCAGTTCAGTCGAGTTATTGCTCTTGGTCGCAAGATTACCGACACGATAAATTGCATTATTGTCTTTCAGGGCAGGGGAGTGGACACGGATATGTATGCCGTCTAGCGGGTCTTGTGTATCCAGCTCCTCGATACCGATGATAGGACGGTCTTCAACATCCCTTGCGATGACGTTCGGGATATTCACCTCAGCGTCCATTTTTCCAAACATACCTTTTAAAGAATCATTACCAACATCAATGGCTGCAATGCGAGAGTTAGTCATTAAAATCATCCTTTCATTCATGAGTAAGAATTTGTCAAAACATTTCCACTCTTACTCTCAGAGTATACAATTTCTCGTCTTCGGTCAATCCTACTTTTCTATCGAATATGGCAAGCGAGAGAGCGTTGAGTTGTATACACTTTTGTATCGTTGTATACATTAATTGTACACATACCTTAATAACAACATGTGTACTTGTTTGTGTACATGTGTACATATTTGTATACATTTGTATACGTTTTTGTTTACATGTATACAAATATGTAAACTCAGTGAATTTTACATATTCTTACTTCAAATCGTGCTCTTTCTACTACACTACGAAACTAGAAAACTACCTTTTTATTACATTTTAAGTAGATGGAAATTGAAGAGTGAAAAAAGATGTCCTGGGATAAAATTGATTCAGAAAGTGGCTAGGGATAAAAATGTCGGCGGAAGAACGTTTGTGTTGAAAATAGAAATGTCGTCTAACGACTCGATAAAAGGATAAAAAAAGACTTCAGCATTTAATACGCCGAAGTCTTATAAAGAATGAAACAATTTATTGTGCGGTATATCCGCCGTCGATGACGACCGCTTGTCCCGTTACACTCTTCGCTTGATCGCTGGACAGGAACATTGCGTAATCGGCAATTTCACTGACATCGAGCAAGCGTTTTTGAGGGACTAACGGATAGATGACCTCTTCCAGTACTTTTTCTAAAGGAACGTTGCGCGTAGTGGCAATATCCTTCAATTGTCCTCTTACGAGTGGTGTGTCAACATAACCAGGACAAATTGAATTCACCGTGATCCCGAAAGGAGCCGACTCCAGAGCCGCCACTTTCGTCAATCCGATCACGCCGTGTTTCGCACTGTTGTAAGCAGCTTTTCCAGCAAAGCCCACTAAGCCATTAATGGAAGAGACATTAATGATACGGCCAAACTTCTGTTCTTTCATGATTGGCAGAACATGTTTGATGGCTATGAAAGGGGCGGTAAGCATGATCTTGATCATAAGTTCAAACTTCGCTGTCGGGAACTCTTCAATTGGAGACACATGTTGTAACCCCGCATTGTTCACGAGTACATCGATGCGTCCATATTGTTTTTGGGCTGTGTCGATCATATTCTTGATATCTTCTTCACTCGTTACGTCAGCTTTAAGTCCAATTGCTTCATATCCAAGAGCTTTAAGTTTATCAGCAGCTGCTTTAACACCCTCTTCGTTCAAATCTGTCAGTACCACTTTACTTCCTTTTTCAGCATAGGATTTCCCTAACTCAAAGCCGATGCCGCTTGCTGAACCCGTAATTAAAACCACTTTATTTTCTACCATTTCAAAACACTCCTTTAATTTTATATTAATCCTATACTTGCCATGATGATCCCTGCTATGACTGCGATGGTAGGGATTACAAGACCGACAATAAACACATCTTTATAACAGTCTTTATGCGTTACATTCGTAACCGCCAGAAGCGTCAATAATGCTCCGTTATGAGGCAGTATCGATGCCCCGGAAGCAATGGAAGCCATGCGATGAAATGCTTCCGGACTGATTCCCGTCGATTGAGACAGTTGGTAATAGGTGTCGCCCAGTGCCTGCATGGCAATTCCCATTCCACCTGAAGCAGAACCGGTGATCATGGCAAGGATCTGTACGATCAATGACTCAGAGATCAAGGGATTTGACGAAATTCCTAATACTAGATCCGTGATGCGGTCAAAGTCAGGTACACTCGTCACGACTGCACCAAATCCTACTGCGGCACTGGTATTGATGATTGCCATCACAGAGCCCTTTGCCCCCTCATTAATGGAAGGGATGAATTTCTTATACCTGCTCACATTAATAAGGAGAATCAGAACAATCCCTGCCAGTAAAGAAGGAATGGCGTCCAATTTGATACCGTTCAATAACAAGACAACCAAAAGTAATGGCAGCAAAGAGACGATCCAATTCGGTAAAGCTTGTTGCTCTTCATTGGACCCTGCCCCTGCTTGACTGATTTCCTTAAAGGTATCCCCGCTTGCAGCCATTTTCTTCTGTCTGCCCACGAGCCACAGGTATCCCCCGACAGCCATGATGATTGAGGATACAATTCCCATCCATGAACCTGCCATTGGTGTCGTGTGGAACGTCTTCATCGGGATTAAGTTCTGTATTTGCGGTGTTCCCGGAACAGCCGTCATAGTGAACGTAAATGCCCCCAGTACAATCGTCGGTGCAATCAGCTTTCTTGAGATATCCGCGTTTCTGAATAATGCCAGAGCGATGGGATAGATGGCGAACACAACGACGAAGAGACTCACGCCCCCATAAGTCAGTACGGCCGAAGCGACCAGCACCCCAAGAATGGCTCGCTTCTCCCCAATCATCTTCGTGATCTGATAAGCGACAGATTTTGCTGCCCCTGTATCTTCCATTAGCTTCCCGAAAACGGCTCCCAGTAAGAAAATCGGAAACCATTGCTTGGCGAAATTCACGAACCCCGACATATAAGTGTCGGTGTACGTTTCCATCAGATCCATACCGCTCATCAGCGCGACAATGCCTGCGACGATCGGTGCAATCCATATGATGGACCACCCCAGGTAAGCGAAGACCATCAATAGCACCAATCCTATTAAAATACTAAACAACTTCTTTCCACCCTTCTAAAGAAAACAAAAGAGAGTGCACGCATTCGCACTACTCTTCAATCGTTTAAACAGTAATTATTTTGACGTAAGAAATTTTACTCTTCTCCTATTAATAAGTAAAATGAATTAAAACTATACTTATCATGCAAAAAAGTTATAGATTGAAAAGGAGAGAAACTATTGGATATTCGACAGCTTACCTACTTTAATGAAGTGGCCAAATTCAAAAGTTTTACGAAGGCTTCAAACGTTCTTCATCTATCCCAGCCCACCCTCAGTAAGATGGTACGGAGTCTGGAAGATGAACTGGACATGGAACTGATCGACCGGTCCGCACGGCAAATCGAATTGACGGAAGCGGGCGAAATCGTTTATGAACAGGGACAGGTTATCCTTGAATCTCTTGATCACTTATCGACTCATCTGTATGACTTAATGAACTTAAAGAAAGGGAAAATCAAAATCGGGATCCCGCCTTTGATTGGTTTTTTATTTTTTCCAAGCATCATAAAGGAATTTAAAACATTATATCCGGACATCCAGATACAGCTGAACGAGTATGGTGCCAATAAAGTGGAGGAAGAAGTGAGGGATGGGAGGCTGGACCTTGGTGTGGTCGTCTTACCGATGGATGAAGAGCAGTTTGATGTCGTCCCCTTCGTTTCCGAGAAACATATGCTATTTGTTCATCACTCTCACCCATTGGCGGAAAAAGATTCGGTGGAAATGAACGAATTACATGACGAGGACTTCATCCTCTTCAGTGAAGACTTTGCCCTGCATGACAAAATCATTGATGAGTGCAGAAAAGCGGGATTTTATCCTAAGGTCGCCTATGAGAGTTCACAGTGGGATTTCATAGGTGAAATGATCGGGCAAAATCTTGGCATTTCCATCTTCCCTCAATCCATTTCTAAAAAAGTGGACCAGGGAGTCGTCAAATCCATTCGCATCGTAAACCCAGTCGTTCCCTGGAACTTAGGGATCATCACGAAAAA
This sequence comes from Rossellomorea sp. LjRoot5, assembly GCF_964253455.1. Taxonomy (NCBI): domain Bacteria; kingdom Bacillati; phylum Bacillota; class Bacilli; order Caryophanales; family Bacillaceae; genus Rossellomorea; species Rossellomorea sp. LjRoot5. Next base: position 106,000 of record NZ_CAXUQN020000001.1, on the reverse strand, counting down.
AGGACGATATGAATCTTTTGCTGTTCGTGAGTTCAAGAAAATGCTGGATGATCGATAAAACATATAACTATTTTGCATACTACCGATAAATTATATGTATTTTACGCATATATACTTTCAGCGTTATAGTATTCCTGTAGCAACTTAGACAGGAGGAATGGAAGATGAATCAAGACAGATATCAACTCGGATTGGATAAACTGATGGAATACACACTGACCGATAACAAAGAAATCGCCACTCATCTCAAAATCTCTGAAGCACTGGAAGATATCGCTCCCGATGTGGCAAAATACATCATTGAATTTGCCTATGGTGAAATATATTCCCGAAAAGGATTGACGAATAAGCAACGTGCCCTCGTCACCATTTCCTCCCTTGTGACACAAGGAACGGAGCCTCAGCTTGAGCTCCATATCAACACTGGACTCACAGCAGGGCTTACGGAGGAAGAAATCGTCGAGAGCATCACTCATTTAATCCCATATACAGGGTTCCCACGCGTTCTTAATGCCTTAACGGTGGCGAAAAAAGTATTCGCTATCCGTCATGAAGATAAACACTGATCTAAAAAAGAGACCTGAATGAATTGTCAGGTCTCTTTTCGTCTAGATTGCTTTATTAGGTCTTTCACTTCTAATACCAACCTTACCCCTTAGCAAGGTCGATATGACGAAATTAAGGGGCTTCTGTGCATTTATATAGGGTGGTGAATGAGACTTATAACTAATAAAGGAAGAGGTGCCCATATTTCGCTGGGCACCTCTTCTTATTATTTCAATCCCTGTTTTCTTTGAGCCGTTCTATTCCAGATGATAATAACCATGATGAGAAGTAATACACAAATCCCTACAAATACAGCAATCAAAAGAGAAAGGGAAGAAGAGGATTGACTGTCTTCTTCCAATCCACCTAATCGTGCCGATTCGGATTGACTAAAAAGTTTTAGATTTACAGCTTTTGCTTTTATTGTATTGGTATCTTTTTCTTCATTGTAGAAAATTTTATCTTTCAACTCGTTCAATCCGTTGCTTGGACGTCCTTCAAAGGTCAGGTTCTTCTGTTCATCGGGAATTCGGATCTTCTGGTTTGTTGATGACTGATCATGGATGAGGTCACTATTTTTTTTGAACTTATTTTCCTGATAGTCGTTTGGAATCAATTCATTTATGCTTGTACCTGCAAAAATAGGTGAACCGAACATCATCATTACACTGACGATGGAGGTCAGGAGCAAAAGGATTTTACCCCTCATAAGCTTCTGTTGTCTCGTCGGTTTGTTTGATGGATCGTTTATTCAACAATACCTGTAAGACGGCAAGGCCGATCACGACCAATCCCAAAACGATGACCGCTTGATTGAAAAGTGACTCCGTGCCGTATTGAATCGACATATACACAGTAGACATCGGATCTTTAAAATTGAAATTCGGCGTAGTCAAGGCTAATAGTGGTGTCACAAACAGGGTGATGAGTCCCACAGAAACAAACCAGCCCACTAAACGATGTGCCACAAAAGCCACTCTGACCAGTCCAGATGCAGCCAATAAAAGGAGAATCGTAAAGATCGTCCACTCGACTGAACGGGATTCCACCAACGGATAGATGTCCAGACCGTACAAGCTGATCACAAATCCGACAATTAGATTCAGGAGAAGAAAAATGACTCCTTGAATCCAAAGAGGGGCATTTTGAAAGTAATAACTTGTATATCCGATAAGCAAGCTGGATAACAAGATGATAAACAGAATAACGACCGGTGGAAGAACGCTCGCACTCTTCTCTTCCGGAACATCACCCTTTACATTTAAAGGATTTGTTAAGAAATCATATACATACCCATTGGATTGCCCGTCAACGAACGCATTCCCAAGGACGCTGAATACATCATCACGGATTAATTGAGTGGAAGCTACATTCGTTGCCCACTTATTATTCAAGGTATCTGCATCACTTTGAACATTGGACACATTTGATTGAAGCTCGTTCGTATAGGAAACGATTGTATTTTGACTTTCACTCACTGTATCCAGGAAGGAATGGATAGACTTGATTTCACTTCCGATTTGCTTTTGATTCCCTACTAAATCAGGGCCTGCTGCTCCTGTGACAGGCGTTGGAGCAGCTTGTTCAGGTTGCTGGATTCGATTTAATACATTTGTTGCTTCTTGATTAATCGCATTCAGGCTCTCTGTAACCTGTGATTGCTGATCATCTATGGTTTGATTGTATTCAGCAGCAAATACAGTGTATGAGTCTTGAAGTGTGATAAGGGCATCCTCAGTAGTCGGCAACCCTGTATTTAATTGTTTCCACTCCGCTTGTTCAGTCTGACTCACTTTCAATATCTCATTGACCTCATTTTTAAGCTCTTCATCCTGAAGAACGGCCGCTTTCACTCCATTCTCCGTTAACATTCCATTTAGAGTCGCTTCATACCGATCGAGGTAAGAATAGTACTGTAGAAGATCCATAAGCTTATAGTTATTAATCCCTCGGGAAAAATAGCCATATAAAGTGTTTCTTCTATTTTCCGATAAAGCGGCCGAGTTCAGGATTGAACTCTCTTTATCCTCAATTTCGGCAACGATATTCGAAATGTTGTCTGAGAACATCTCCAATTGGTTTAAGAGAACTTCATTTGTCTCTGTCAATGTCTTTACTTGATCTTTGAGTTCTTGATTTTCGGTTGTAAGAGTTTTAACCTGTTTGGTCAGTTCATCGATTTTATCAATCAATGTTTGATTATCTTTAAGAAGTCTTGATACTTCTGCCTTTAGTCTATCCACTTCAGCTTGAAGAGGGTTTTCAGAGCTATTCTTTTTCTCTTCCAACTGCGTTCTGACCTTCGAGATGCGATCATTGATCGTATGAATAGTGGTCACAGCATCCGTTATGTCTTTAAGTGTTGGTACTGTTAATTTAGTCAGTGTTTCTTTCAACGTATCAATTTCTGTTGAAATGGCCGTCAGTTCCGCTATTTCCGGTTCTAAATTCGGTGGTGCAGGAGGAGGATCATTTGGTTCCCCTGGCTCGGGCTCACCTTCCTGTGAGGAAATGACGACCTGTTGAGGTTCGGGATCCTCTCCATCTTTTGGCGGCTCTGGAATTTCAGGTGGGGCAGGTGGATTGAAGATCTCCCCATCTCCTTCAGCCAACTTATTATTAAGTTCAAAGATATTTCCTTGCAGGTTATTCAGCGTCGTTGTGTCCTGTAATTGCTGATAGAAATTCAACACTCTTTCCTGAAAAGAATAGAAGTCTTCCACTTGTCTGCCTACTTCTTCAAATCTACGCTGCTGGAGGTCAGTAAATACCTCTTGGTTTGTATCCATATTGTTATTCAACTGGGTCAAACCTGCCGTTAAAGCCTCACTTTGTTCTGAGAAGAGTGATTTGGACTTTAAGTAACGCGGCTGCTGATTTTCAGTTGATTCGTTGATCATCTGTACGGATTGAGACTGGATATCCGCTAATAACTGCTTTTGTTTATCTTGGTATTCTCTATACTGATTCACATATTCTACGAAGCTTGAAAGGCTTTGTTCAAAGGATTCAAGTGAATTTTGCTGCTCCGGTGCCCGACTGTCCGCCTGCTGGATCGAGTTTTGAAGGTTTGATAGCATCGATGTCTGCTGTTCGATCTGGCCAGCGAGATCCTTTGAGCTAGGTTTATAGAATGCCAGCATCGTTTCTTGGAACGTCTGTTCTTTTTGTAAAATTTCATCGAATTCTGCCCGGATATTCTCCATATCCGCTGATACATAGTTCCAATAAAGGGAGGACATTTTATGATTGACCCTTTTGGTGGCTTTTTCGATTTCCAGCTGGACCTTTTCCTTATTTACGGCATTCAGTTGGCTTTGGACTTTAAAATTCAAGTTTGTCTTTTCCGGTCTTTCTTCATCATATGTCATGACTTTGTCAGAGAAGTCCGAAGGGATATAGACCACTGCGTCATATTTTGAACTTTGAAGACCGTTTTCTCCTGCACTTCTGCCAACGACTGTCCATTCAAAGGATGATTGATCCTCTAGTATGGACGTCACATCCCCACCAAATGACAAGGGATCCCCATCTACTTCTGTCCCTGCATCTTCGTTCACAATGGCAATGGCTTTAGTGGCGTTTTCTTTTACTTTCAGCGGGTTTTCACCTACTGAACGGAAGAATAGAAGAGGAGTTGCAAGAATCATCATGACCGCTAATAAAAGTTTGAACAGGCTTACCTTCTCTGTCATGCGTGTACTTTCCTTTCCGTTACCATAAGTGGTATTTGAATTTTTATTTCTTTTCCATTCTCAATATAATAACCAAAACCAGGCTGGATTTCCGGCTCTCTCCGGTCATAACTGAGAGTGAATAGAGTTTGTTCTGATTTCTTCATCAACACAAGGGCTTGTCGAATTTGTTTCATTTCAACCGTCAATGTATCGTAGCCTTTCGTTAACTCACTGTTGTTTCCGGAAACGATCACACAGAAGCCTAAGTGACTGTAATTTTTCATGCACTTCACAATTTTGTCCTGGAGAAGGGGATCCAGATTTTGCAGGAATCTTGCATACCCGTCCACGATCAACATTACAGGAGAGAAGGATGGGAGAGTGCTTCCCTTTTGAATGGATAAGTTATATTGCTCTTCTCTTGAACTGAATAACTCCTCCACTCTGTTAAGCCACATGGAAATATGCTCTTTATTTTCCATATATACAACCTTTTCTTCCCTCATCAAATTCGATAATCCCCTGTCTATGGAATCGAAGATCGCAATATGTTCACTGTCCTGGAGGAGTGCTGTGTTGGCTAATACTTTCAACACATTTGTTTTCCCTTTTTGTGCCTGTCCCAATACGAGGCAATGCTTTGTTTTCTTGAAGTTCACATACACTGGTTCAACCGTCTCTTCATCCAGCCCGATCGGCAGCAGGCCAGCTTTCCTTCCTGAATCCGTGTACTGGGTGAAGTTGACCATGGTCAGTTCTGTCGGCAGCATCGGCACCGGTTTAGGTGAAGACAAGCCTTTATATTTCTCTTTTAATAACTGAATATCTTCTTTCAACAGATTCAGCTGTTCATAATCATCCTTCCCTTCAGTAGGAAGGAAGACTTGGGAGAAGTAAGCCGTGTCTTTCTTAACGATGGCCCTTCCCGGAATGGCTTCCGGGGAAAAAGGTAACCTCCCTAACATCGTATAAGCCTCTGAACTGTCCATTAAATAGTGGACAATTTTCGTTTTGAGATTATTCATCAACGACTGTCGTACAGAATTTACTCGTGTAGCTGTAAAATACATATATACTCCAAGCGATTGGCCGTCCCTAGCAAACTGATTGATCTGCGTTTCAAGCTCCTGCATTTCTTCTTTGACCAGATCAAAATTATCAATGGTCACGAATAAAAGAGGAAGTTTATCTTCACTTACAGTGTTATACATTTTGATTGAACTGACCTCTTGTTTTTGGAACAGTTGTTTTCTGCGTGCCAGTTCATCGTCTAAAATCCCAATGAACTTCTCTATTTTCCTCTCCTCATCAATCAGGAAGTAATCTGCCGTATGAGGCAGTTGCTTCAGTGGCAGCAATCCGCCATTCCCGAAGTCGAGAAGATAATAATGGATCTCTTCCGGGGTAAACTGTGTAGCCATACCCATTAATAACGTAATGAGCGTTTGGGTCTTCCCGTACCCGGATGAACCGAAGATACCGACATTTCCATCCTCAATCACCTCATAATGATAAGGGGTTTGGCTCTGTTTCTCCGGTTCATCCACCATCGAGAGGAGGATTTTATTCTCCTCAGTCTGGGCGAATCCTGTTCTGTAAATCCGATTGGACAATGGAGGGAGCCAAGGACTGGATAACTTTTTCAAGTCCATTTGATTCTGTAACGCTTCTATCCGATCGACTACAGCGTCGATTTCACTGGTCATGTCTTTTTGACTGCCGGGATTTGTCGATACTTCTGATAAAGGAATGAGTCCGAGATCCGTGACGATCGCCACTTCATCTTCTGCTTCAAAGGACTCCTCCTGGTAAGGGGCACCGCTCCAGGCTGATTGGAATAAGTCATACACCTCATTGTTTCCAACCTGCAGGTATCCCCTTCCTGTCACCGTCAGGGAAGCAGCATCCCCGTTTTTGAGGATTTCACGGCTGTCCTCTGTGTTTTGCACTTTCAATGCTACTCTGAAACGGGCATTACTCCAGATTTGATTGTCTATGACACCGCCCGGCTTCTGGGTGGCCAGAATAAGATGAACCCCCAGGCTACGACCGATACGGGCTGCACTGACCAATTCTTTGATAAACTCCGGCTCTTCACTCTTTAATTCCGCAAACTCATCCGAGATCAGGAATAAATGAGGAAGGGGCTCTTCCGTTTTCCCTTGTTTGTAGAGGCGGGTGTAGTCGTTAATATGATTCACTTCATAACGGTCGAATAAGCGCTGTCTCCGTTTCAACTCACTCTTAATGGAGGCAAGCGCCCTGGTACTGAAGTTCTTACTTCCCTCGATGTTGGTGATCGTCCCTAATAAGTGAGGGATGTTCTTGAACGGTTGAGCCATTCCGCCGCCCTTATAATCGATTAACAGAAACGCTACTTCATGGGGATGGAAGTGAACCGCTAACGATAGAATATATGTCTGCAGGAATTCACTCTTACCTGATCCGGTCGTTCCTGCAAGTAATCCGTGAGGTCCGTGTGCCTTTTCATGCAAGTTAAGTTCAACTATATCTTCCTTACCTTTTAAGCCTACAGGCACAGCCAGCGACTTAGCTGATTCTCTCGATAGCCAATTTTCTTCAATCGGCAGTTGATCCACATCCCTTACTCTGAGCATGTCGAGGAAAGACACGCTTGCAGGGATCGAGTTGGTCATCCCGATCTGATGGTTGAGGGTTCGCAGGGTTCTGGCATATTTCTCATTTCCATCATGCTCATACCCATCCATAGTGAAAGGGATCTTTACGGCTTTTTTATCTTGAATCAGGATATCCCCTTCGTTGTCATTAATATAACGGACAAGGGTGTGAACATTATCTGATAGGCTTTCTTTTGCCTCTGCCGCGAATATGACAGACATCCCCAAGTGTCCATACTCCCCTTCCAGGTATTCAAGGATCACATGGTCAGAAATAAGCTGATGATTCGTGATGACAAAGACGAAATGAGGAGCATATCTTACCTTTTCTGAATCTTCATCTATATCTCTTTCACGCAGGATTTCATAAATGGAGGAGAGGATTTGATCCCTCGTTTTCTCATTGTAAATAAACCCTTTTGCAAAGGACTGCGGTAATTGAAAATGGGGTAACCATTTCATCCACTCCCAATCCTTATACTCTTCTTCATGAAAGATGGAGATGAATCGTACATCATGGTAACTATGAAAGAACGTCAATTGGCCGATAAGCTGGTGAATCTCGTTTTTGTAGACGGACTCTTTCCCAATCAGACCAATTGCCCCTTTATGAAGATCGGCAGTTACCGGTAATTGTTCGATTTCCCGATAGGCCTCTTCTAACTTCTGTGACTCCTCCAATAGCTCATCCATTTCACGATTGGACATATCGGAAGAATTCACCGAAATACTGTAACTGGCAGGTAACTTCCCCCTGCCCAACCGGAACTGCAGGAAGTCGGGACTTTCGATCGTTCTCTCCCAGAGCCTGTCCGATAGTTGCTCTGTAAGATATTTCATCCTTTCAAAAGAAGGGAAATGAAATTGAAGGACGTCAGATTGTCTCCCCGCAAGGGATTGAAGCTCTTCCCTTTTATTCTCTAAGTATTGAGTATAGATGCGTTTTCTGCGTTCCTGAGATTTCTTCTTGCTGCTTTTATCTTTGAAGAACTGGACGGTCGATGTTACAAGGGTGGTGGTGAACATGACCATCGAGATGATGATGAATATCCCCCTCGGGATTACAATGGCTACAATTCCCATGACGATCAGCATCATGAGTGGAGGAAGGATAATTAACCACAGACTCCGGTTTGTATCACTTGATTCCTGACTCGGAAAGGACAATTGAACTTTTTCATCCGGCAGATCGTAAACCATCCTCGGGGTGCGGCGGTAATTGGGATATTTCTTCTGCATCTCGGACAACGGTCTCACAGTCTCCACCAACGAAGTCTGATAGTCTTCAATACTATGTATCTCGATTAAATCATCCTCTAACAGGGTAACGGATAAGAAAGCAGTAAATAGAATGTCACCTGTTTGGAGCTTCTGTTTTCCTGTAACCAGGTGACCATTTAGATAGAGAGAAGAAGAATCACCTGTTTCCACTATCCATCCACCATCGGAATCCTTATACCAGAAGCAGCTTGCTTCCCTGTTCCCGTATGGATGATAGATCGTTGCTTCAGGATTCATGGTCGACATCCTGATTTCTTCTTTATGTCCTATATAATAGATTTCAGCCTTTGGTTTGAATGAAGTGATGATGATATGCAGCTCATTATCCTCAAGCCGAACGCAATGATCACTGCCTGGTTCAAGGATGCTTCCTTCCTCCCCTTCGTGATGAAGATGGAATGTTGATCCGGAATACTCTATTTCAATAGCTGATGGCAAGGATAAAATAGTGATCGTATCTTCTATATGGGGACCTAGTGTAATTTTTTTGTTTTCATCCTTCAAAAGGATTGTTTGATAATAATGGTCGTGAAAAACCCATAGGGCATACATGTGTTCACCCCCCTGTTAGTTTGTTTTTTTCTTATCATCTTTTGTTTTTGATTCTGAAGGTTCAGATTCTGCTCCGTCCGTAGCCGGTTCCGCTTTATCTTCAGCCTGCTGCGGTTGCTCCAGTGACTCAGTCGGCTGTGAAGTTTGTTCCTCTTCCAATGCCTTCATTTCTTCTTCATATTCAGCAATTTCACTTTCTATTTCATTTAATTCCTGTTGTCTTTCTTCACTATCAAGGTCTCCGTCAGCCTTCACTTGTTCCCTGTATTTCAAGAGTCCAAATAGGATCAGGTCACGGTCTTCTAAGAAACGGGCTGTTTCCAACGCTTCCTTCGCCTCCCCTCTTCCGATATTAATCCAATACTCATAATATAGAGGATCTGATTGAAGCGAGACCGTGTTACGCACATTTTCCTTTTGATCCTCGGTCAAGGATTCATTAATGATATAGGAAAGGGCAAGCTGGTATTGAGTGACCTTGGGTATTTCGTCAATTTCGTATGGTTGGAGCTCCGTCACAACGTCACTATATTTTTCAAGCAGGAAACTCTCCTGCGCCGCTACAACCCTGTCCTGCTTTGGATTCATGAAGAAAAGAGAATAAATGGAATAAAGGATTGCAGGGACTAAACATATAGAGACCCCAAGGAGAACATACCGATTGACCTTCCATTTCTTCTTGCTGACCTTCACGTATAAACGTTCAGATTTTTTGGCCTCTGCGATGAAATGATTCAACACTTCACTTAATTCCTGTAAGCTACCTGCTTCCAGAATAGCCTTTGTAAGGGAAGATAACTTCAATGTTCCATTGAATTTTAAGTAGTCCTTGAAACTATGCTGTGAATCTACAATGGCTGCTACTGTGGCTTTCGTTTCTTTAAGCAGCAGCTCTTGGTCTCTTTCGTATGGGGGAAGACTCTCTTTCACACCGTAGTGAATGAAATGAGGTGTCATTCCCTGGTCAAACACAATGTTTTCGGGACATATAATGAGGTGGAGGCGTGACAGTGTATGTCTTTGAATTTTCTGCACCAACTGATAAGCAGTCATCAAACGTTCTTTCTCATTTGCCTTTAATTGAGGATGAAACGAGAAGGACTCCGGTACGGTATTCACCATGCATAATTCATCATTTTCCATGGTGATATCTCTTTGAATGGAAGGGGATAACTCCTTTAGGAAGCCGATCTCTGTTACGTCATCCAATTTAATCTTCTCTTTTTGAAAAATCAGCGTGATACGATGATCTTTTCTATGTATTACGGCTTCCAGCTTTTCTTGTAAGTAAGATCCACTATTTTGTGCCATTCTATTGGTCTCCTTTATAAAATTTCAATTCGATCTCCTGTGTGGATCCCTGCATCAACAAGCCGCATATTGCCTGGAACCACTTTATGCTTGTTGGCAATCCGGATCCAATAGCCATCCCTGGTTTCAGCCGTAAGTTTTTGGGACTGCCATACAAGATCAATCAGTTTTTTCACAGTATGATAATTTGATAGTCTGAGATCGAAAGAACTCTCATCATAACGATTAAGATCAATGGTGATTTCTATATACATGTCCGGGTTCACCTCATAAGGAAGGAGCGCCCCACATAATGATAAGCGCTCCTTCAGGTTTAAAATGGATTGGGATAGACTTATCCGCGAATTTGATTAGCGATCTGAGCATCTGCATCTTCAAGAGACTTGGCTGTGCTGGTCAACTGCATAGAGATGTCTTCAAGAAGTTGTTGCATTTGCAGGAATGAAGGACGAAGTGTTTGATATTGCTCACCGAACGCACGGCTTGATTCACCTTCCCACATACCTTCCAACTCAGATATCATATTGTCAAGGCGTGAAATCTGTTCACCAACTTGGCTGCTTTCGCTTGTGTATCGGTTTGACATACTAATCAATTCTGCTGGGGTAACACGAATAATTCCTGACATGTAATTCCTCTCCCTTAATTAAAATTGGTGGTAATCATCTATTTCAAATCAGAATACCCAAATAAGAAACATGAAATCAACTAAACTATGTAACCCTTTTTTACTCAATATCCTTAAAATTACAATTGTTTCCACACTTCCAATATCATACTATTATAAACATACATATAAACACAATTTTTACAGGAAAAAGGAAACTTTATAACTACAGGAATAATCAATTACAGGTCATTTGATACAAGATCCACTATCATTTATTAGGTAAATAGTACGAAAACAATTACTATCGGCTCCCCGGTATTCATGAATCTGGAGAATAAAGATTGGATAATCTTATCAAATAGTTACAAGTACTTACTATATATCCTTATTTTTACTTTAATAAACCGCATTTTTAATAAAATTTTCTTATATAGAATTTTTTTAAAAAGATTCATTTAGCACCTAAAAAAACCTAACTCCTTTCATTCTGGAATTAGGTTTTGACAGAAAAAAGTTCATTTAATTTTATTCACTTATAATTCTTCTACATTTTGTTTCGGTTCATTCAGGTCATACGTCACATTATACTCTTCTGCAAGAAGTTTCATGTCCGAGTGATAGGCGTCCACCAGTTTGTAATACTCCTCCATTTTGGCATTGGATTCATTGATCAAACCTTCATCCTGGTCTTCAATCGCCTTCTTTTCGAGAATGAGGGCATCATAAAAGGTCTGGGTTGCCGTCACGACGCGGTCCCCCATTTCTTCAAGTTCAGGGATCTCAGCCTCAATGCCCTGGGCTTCATTCAATGCTTTCTTGTAAGCTGGAATGGTGTTGGTGGTCAATTCCCTGTAGACGGTTTGATCATCCGTATAGTTGACTCCTGATACGGAAGCCAGTGACTGGAAGGCGACGACTTCATATTCCGCTACCTTATAGATATCCTCGTTGATGAATCGAAGGATTGCCTTTTGCTTATCTGCTTCCCTCGTCTTTTCACTTTCTGGTTCATCACTGATCAGATCCACTTTCTCATTCTCTTTTTTCTTGCTGGCGGTCTCGGCCTCCACTTCCTGATCCTTATTAATCGAAATCTGCACTTCACCACATCCACTTAACAGAACGGCTGTTATCAATGCTAACCCGAGAAGTTTCTTCATGATTTAATTCCTTTCTTATGCAATTTGGTCAATTGCTTTTAGAAATTAAATACCCATCTTTTGTAAAAATAATCTAAATATTTCTAAATAAAACAGTTCCTATCTTCAGGCATATGGCAAACATATGAGATTTCCTATACAATTTATGTAAACAGCAAGTTAGAGTGGTGAAAGAAATTGAAATTATTACTAATCGAAGATGATACAACCCTATTCAATGAAATAAAGGAACGGCTTTCCCAGTGGTCCTATGAGGTATATGGAATCAACGATTTCAATCATGTCATGCAGGAGTTCACAGAGGTGAAACCGGATCTTGTGATCATTGATATTCAATTGCCTAGATTCGACGGCTTCCACTGGTGCCGGATGATCCGCACGCATTCCAATGTGCCCATCCTGTTCCTGTCTTCCCGGGATCACCCGACGGATATGGTCATGTCCATGCAGCTTGGGGCAGATGATTTCATCCAGAAGCCCTTTCATTTCGATGTCCTCATCGCAAAGGTCCAGGCCACTCTCAGAAGGGTGTATAACTATAACACCGAACAGGTGAGTATCAAGACCTGGTGCAGAGCAACCGTTGATTTTGAACGGAATACGGTATCCAATGAGATCGGTTCTATCGATTTGACGAAGAATGAAATGTACATATTAAAGCTTCTAATCGAACAGAAGAATAAGATTGTCAGCAGAGATGCGCTGATGAACAGCCTCTGGGACGACAAGCGATTCATCAGCGATAACACGTTGACCGTCAATGTGAACCGCCTCAGAAAGCGCCTTGAAGAGATCGAATTGGGCCGTTTCATTGAAACGAAAGTCGGGCAGGGGTATCTGGCCATTGAAGAGGGTTCGCCATGATCCGTACATTCTTATGGGAACGGAAAAGCTGGATTTCGTTCGTGCTTGGACTCCACCTGTTATGGATCTTTATCGCCTCTATCGATAGGGCCATCCCGTTACAACCGATCATGTATATGGTGTTTCTGTCTCTGCTCTTTTTCATTGTATTTGTGTTCATCCGATATCAGAAGGAAATCCGATTCTTCAAGCGTCTGAAAGAATGGGATCATAATCTCAATATTACAGGGCTGGATGCCCCGGATACTCCATTCCAGGAAATCGTTTCGGATAGTCTATCGGAGCAGGCGAACCTTTTGAGAAAGACAGCATCTGAGAATCGAATGATGCTCGAACAGGAAAAGGACGACCTTCTGTCCTGGATCCATGAAGTGAAAACCCCACTGACGGCGATGCATTTGATGATTGAACGTTTGGAAGACGAACCTTTGAAGTCTCATTTAAAATATGAGTGGCTGCGCATCCACCTTTTGTTGGATCGGCAGCTGCACCAGAAGCGTATGTCTTTTATGAAGAATGATTTATACATTGAGGACACCGATCTCGAGTCTGTCATTTTTCAGGAAATAAAAACCTTACAATCCTGGTGTATTCAGAAGGGGATCGGATTTGACATTCAACTCAAGATCACAAACGTGTTGAGCGATGCGAAGTGGCTCGCTTTTATGATCAGACAGCTTTTGACTAACGCCGTTAAATATAGCTCTAAATCGGACATTGTCATATTAAGCGAAAAAAGAAATGGTAAAGTGGCTCTCACCATTCAGGATTTCGGCAGGGGGATCGACTCCAGGGACCTGGCAAGGATCTTTGAAAAAGGATTCACTTCGACCACTGACCACAATGATACCGCCTCTACCGGCATGGGCTTATATTTAACCAAGAGAGTTTCAGAATCTCTGCTGATTTCCATAGAGATAGAATCCAAACGGGGAGAAGGGACCCGGGTCACCCTCATATTCCCGGAGAAAAATGATTTCGTCCAACTTACCGGCGTGTGACAAAAATGTCACATGCTTTTCTATTTTGTTCGAACAATAAAAGGAAAACAAACTTCCTGCTTTTTATAATAAAGGTATCAAATCAAAGGAGTTTTATATGATGACAATACTAGAAGCAAGCAAACTTCATAAAAGCTACGGAAATAAATTCAATAAGCAGGAAGTGTTAAAGGGAATCGACCTGTCGATCCAAAAGGGTGAATTCGTCAGTATCATGGGGGCGTCGGGTTCCGGAAAGACGACTCTCTTAAATGTCCTATCCTCCATCGACAAAGTGAGCGAGGGCTCGATTAAAATTGAAAGCAATGAAATGACGATGATGAAAGAAAAGCAGCTCGCACAATTCCGAAAGCATCACCTCGGCTTTATCTTTCAGGATTACAACCTGCTCGACACGTTAACGGTGAAAGAAAATATCCTTCTGCCATTATCCATCACCAAGACCCCTAAGAAAGAAGCTGATCAGAAATTCAATGACCTTGCTTCCGAGCTAGGGATCCTTGAACTGAAAGATAAATATCCGAACGAAATCTCCGGGGGGCAGAAACAGCGGACATCAGCAGCCCGTGCCTTCATCCATGAACCAAGCATTATTTTCGCAGATGAACCGACGGGTGCCCTCGACTCGAAATCAGCGTCAGATCTTCTGAATAAACTGAGCGAGCTCAATCAAAAGCTGAAGGCGACGATCGTCATGGTCACACATGATCCCGTTGCGGCAAGTTACTGTAGTCGGGTCGTTTTCATCAAGGACGGTCAAATTTATACGCAATTAAATAAAGGTGAACAGGAAAGACAGCATTTCTTCAGTGACATCATGAAAACCCAAGGAGTGCTTGGCGGGGTGCAGAATGAACATTAATACCTTGATCTTCAGGAATTTGAAGAAGAACCTGAAGAATTATTATCTTTATGTATTTGCTTTAGTCTTTAGTGTTGCCCTTTACTTCGCCTTCGTGACCCTCCAGTATGATCCGTCCATGGATGCAGCGAAGGGAACCATCAAAGGTGGAGCAGCCGTCAGAGCCGCTTCTGTCTTGCTTGTGGTCATCGTCTCGATTTTCCTTTTATACGCCAACACCCTCTTCATTAAGAGAAGAAGCAAAGAAATCGGGTTATTTCAGCTAATCGGCATGACAAAGAATAAAATCTTCCGCATTTTAAGTGTGGAGAATTTCATCCTTTATTTTGGATCTTTGATACTGGGTATCTTGATCGGGTTTTCCTTCTCCAAATTAATCATCATGATTTTATTCAATATAACCGGCGTTGATGCGATTGCCACATTGCATTTCTCGACTAAGGCCCTCATCCAGACCGTTATCGTGTTCTGTGCGATTTACTTGCTGATCATGCTGATGAACTTTGTATTCATCAAAAGACAAAGCATCTTATCACTATTCAGAGTCCGATCTTCAACGGAAACGAAAGTGAAAAAGATGTCCAAGCTTGAAATGGTCATTGGGGTTTTCGGAATCATATTGATAGCTTCCGGGTATTATGTATCTTCCAAATTGTTTGGCGGCGACTTCACGACCATGACTCAACTGTATGGAGCCATGCTCTTTATACTCGGCTCCGTCATTCTCGGAACCTACCTTTTTTATAAAGGGTCCGTCAGCTTTATTTTCAATGTGATCCGTAAGAAAAAGAATGGCTACTTGAACATTAACGAGGTCCTGTCCCTTTCATCCATCATGTTCCGGATGAAATCGAGTGCCTTACTGTTGACGATCATCACAACGGTTTCGGCTCTGGCTATCGCCCTACTGTCATTGAGCTATATCGGATATTACTCAGCTGAAAAAACGGCTGAAAATAATGTTCCTGCGGATTTTTCATTAATAAACAAACAAGACTTCAATGATTTTAAAGAAGCCCTTTTGAATAAAGGTATTGAATTCAAAAAAGAGGAGATTGAAGTCATTAGAGTTCTCGTGAACCTGGAAGACATTGCAGACTCTGAATTCAGTGAACTGAACGGATCACAAGATGCCATGCCTACTGCTGTCATCAGTGAAAAAAGTGTAGAAGGTATTGACGTAAAAGAAGGTGAAACAGTCTTTACAGGCTATAGCGATTTACTTCAAAAGCTAATGCCACTACATGATTCCGGTAAGATAGAGCTGAAAGGAAAAACGAAGAACATAAAGCTCAAATACTTGGGAATGCGGGATGAATACCCGATTTCAGGGTGGTTTACAGGGTTTGGTTCCCCTGCGGTCATTGTGGATGACCATGTTTTCCAGGAATTGAAAAAGGATCTGGATCCAGAAATTCAGAGGGAGTCCTCACTGTATATCGGTGTGAACATCGAAAAGGAAAAAGACTTAAAGAAAGCAAACGACCTCTTTCATGAGTTAAATCTAGTTGAAAGATGGGGGAACGCTTCACAGTACGACATGAAAGCTGAACAAAAACAAAACATCGGCCTCACGATGTTCATCGTCGGGTTCCTCGGCCTCACTTTCCTGATCACATCTGGTTGTATTCTGTACTTTAAACAGATGGACGAAAGTGAAGATGAGAAGCCGAACTATACGATTTTACGAAAATTAGGATTTACTCAAGGAGACTTGTTGAGAGGCATTCAAGCCAAACAGCTCTTCAGCTTCGGAATCCCTCTCCTCATCGGACTTCTACACAGTTACTTTGCGGTCCAATCCGGATGGTTCCTGTTCGGAGCCGAAGTCTGGACGCCGATGATCATCGTGATGGTCTTATATACGGTGTTGTATTCAATCTTTGGTGTATTATCGGTTTTGTATTATAAAAAAGTGATTAAAGCGTCGCTATAATGGAAGGAGCCATCCCTTGATGTAGGGATGGCTCTTTTATTTAATACCGAATCCTTTTACCTATTCCAATATCCTGGGACGTAAACAAGCAATGAATGAGAGCAGAATAAGTAACGCTTCAACCTGGATGCCAAATAACCATACATAACTATCTCCATCCGGAGCCCAACTGTTCTTATTCAATAAGAATAGAAGAATAGAAAAGAGAAGGAAAACATTACTTTTCCAGTAAAAAATAAAGCCTCGTTTTAAAGAGAAGAATTTCTCATCCTTATTTTTAACTTCTTTATTCACTTTTGAAAGCTGAATAAGTTCTTCCTTTGACATGCTATATCCCGCCTTTCCACCATTTCATAAATGTTAATTAAAGATTCCAATTATCCCAAAGCCAATCCAAACAAGAGATAGGAAAAAACATAAGGCCAGGAGCTTATTCACTAGAAAAGGAAGGCGGTTTAATATGTTTTGTATATAGTAGTTAAGACCCGATGTAAAGATAGCCGTGTACTTATTAAAATATCCGATTAAACTCTCTTTTCCTTCGAAGACATTCACTTCGTATAAAGCAATAACCAATCGCTGAGTAAAAATAGAGCAAAAAGCAAACACACCATTTGCTGCTATCATTAATGGAATATAGGAACTGGGTAAAGGAACATTTATTCCATATAGCGAACATGCAATCAAGGTAAACACCACAAACACAAGGATAAATCCTACTACTTTCTTTCTTGACATGTAATTCCCCCCAAAAAAAATGATTCCCCGTTAAATTCCCCTCTTCCTTTTAGGTAAACCAAACTGAGGGTACAACTTCTTAACGGTTTCTTCATGTTTCAAAATAAAATAGTATTTATGAACGGATACTGAAAAAAAGGCGGTGAGTATCGATAGGATGGACACTCCCGTAACGATGATGATCATAGTAAGAGATTCCGTCATGAACGTAGAAAGCAAAAAATGAACAATGACATACCCTATACTCGAAGCAGTTAAAATAGGTGATAACGTAACCTTCTGATCATTTCTCTGCAGTCTTGCATACGTCCCGGAATACAACAATCTATGATTAAATAGCTGGAAAAACACCAGCAATCCCAGTAGTAACAACGCACCTAAAATAAACGGGACCCTACCATCCAATCCGGCATATACATACAAATATTTTTGAATCACCAAAAAACACACATATGTATTCACGATGCCATATATACCGAAAAACAGGTAGTACGACTTTTCAAACATAAATGGGGCAACCAAATAAACGATTGCCCATATATGTATAAATGCCACTGGTACAACAGCTGGCCAAAAATATGCGTAGGAGAAAGGCTCTCCCAAAATGGGAAGGAGACCAATGATGTCTAAAAAAAAGATAAAGAATGTAATGATATTTCTCCTATTCTCTTTCGGTGTTTGCAAATTCAAGTAAGATAATGTGATTGGGTCAATATCCTTATGTTTGTTCATGTCATCTCCCCTTTTTCCTCACTCACCGTTCGTTCTCTTTTCGGTAACCCGAATTGGGGATAAACCTGTTTTACCTTCTCGATACTTCTTCTGATATAAATATATTTATGGATGCTTGTAGAAAAGTAGGCGGTCGCCACAGAGAGGATAGAGAACACGCCAATGATCATAAGGATTTTCACTGATTCTACAAAAAAGGAAGATAAGATTACCTGTGCCAGTACGTACCCAATGCCTGAGGCTGTGACAATAGGAGAAAGGTTTACACTCTTTTCTCCTTTCTGAAGACGTGAGTACGTTCCCGAATACAATAAGCGGGTATTCATCCAATTCATGATGAAAAGGAGGGATACAAATAAAATTGAGCCTAAAATCAAAGGGGTTGTTCCGAATATTTGAAAATGAGAATATATCAATTTTTGTATCACTAAAAAGTACACGAAGGTATTGATAACCCCGTACACTCCGAAAAATAAATAATAGGATTTTTCAAACGTATAAGGGGCAATTACATATGAAATGGCCCACAGGTGAATGAATATCACCGGAATCATGCCACCCCAAAATAACGAAGGAATCAAGGGCTCTCCCAGAAGGAAAAGCACACCAATGAGATCCAGAAAAACGAAAAAGAACACCAGTATATTACTCCTGTTTTCTCTGGGTGATTGGAACCTTAAATAAGACAGAGTAATATCATCTACCTTTTTCTGCTTCAACGATAAAATCCCCCTAACCAAACTTCCTGAAATCCTTTGGTTTCCCAAAATCAGGATACATTTTCAGCACTTTTTCATTATTTCTTTGTATATAAATATACCGGTGAACGAAAGTTGATAAATAAGCAGTCACGATGGATACAACAGTATACGCCATCATTAATATAATCATAAAAACTGAGTCAGTGAGCATATAAGACATTAAAAACTGTGCAGCAACGTATCCAAAAGTTGAAAAAGCGACAATCGATGAAATAGTAAATGGAGACTTTCCATCCTGGATTTTGACATAGGCACCGGAAGAAAGCATTTTCACATGAAAAACCTGAATAAAAACCAATAGCAACACCATCAACACTAATCCTATGTAAAAGAAGCGACTGCTTTCTACACCGATATGAAGATATAAAAGCTTTTGAATAACAAGGAAAAATACATACGTATTTACAACCCCAAAAATTCCAATGTATAAGTAATAAGACCGTTCAAATTTGTAAGGAGCAACGATATAAAGAATACCCCAGAGATGAATAAAAACAGCAGGTGCCAGTGCAGCCCAGAAAAAAGAGGAAGAAAAAGGAATGCTCAGTAAAGGAAGCAATCCTAAAAAGTCCAAAAGTAGGATTAGAAACCCTATCACATTTCTTCTGTTTTCTTTAGGAAGCTGCATATTGCTCAGGTACACACGGGTAATATCATCTATATCTTTCAGTTTCTTCAGCTCTGCTCACCTCAATAGTCGTACATTCATCTAAAATTTACCATATCACTCACTATATCACAGAAATTTCTTACTGATAGTATCTATCAGTAAGAATCACTTAATAGATGTCATGATTAATTTCCATATTCTATGAAACTTTTTGTTTCTTAAAACCGTAAATATAGACAGAGGTGAACCATATGTACTTACATATAACAGAACCAACGGAAACCATATCAAACAATGCCACCAAAGTCTGGCGAATCTCCAACACGATTGGGCATACAACTGCACTGCTCATCATAGGAATTTTTATATTTTGCACCAACCAATTCGATTGGTATGACTGGGTTGAAATCGTCCTATACATACTAGGAGTTCTACTCATTCTTTCTGCCATTTTCTCCATCTTCATTGAACCTGTTTATCTGCAAAGAACATGGCGCTACCAGGTTGACCGGGAATTTGTCCAACTGAAATTCGGGAAGTGGCAGCAGCAGCACGTTCTGATCCCAATGGAAAAAGTGGAATACGTCCGAACCGAGCAGGGTCCGATCATGCGTCGGTATGATCTTTATGACCTGGAAATCGGGACCACGACTTCCAATCATAAAATACCGGCCATCTCATCCGATATTGCAAAATCATTAAAAACAGAGATTGCCACCTTCGCAAAAATAAGGGATGCCGAAGAAGGAGAAATGGGCGCATGATCAAACCTTCGAAACGATATCATCCCGCGTATATTCTTGTTGAACTGGTATCAATCGTTAAGAACCAGTTTGGATTCTATCTCCTCCTGTTCATCCTGAAGGCAAACTCAACTGCCGGATGGGTAGTATGGGGCCGCTATGCATTGTTAATCGTGACAGCGGGTTCTGTTGTCTCTATTTTTACCAAATGGTTCTCAAACCGCTATGAATTAGGAACGAAGTCCATCATCTTCAAAGAAGGGATGGTCATTAAAAAGCAAAAAACCGTTGCCTGGAACCGGATCCATAGCCACAGGTCCCATACCACCTTCGTCCATCGCTGGTTCGGATTAACCTCTTTAACAATGGAGACCGGGACAAACGACGAGGACTCTACCTGTCATTTTCCTGTTATTACACAGGCTGAAAAGGCACGAATCCTGACTCACCTTGAACAAACTCAGGAATTGACTGAATTGGAAGAAAAGACGATACCAGAACGAAGGGTACACTTCCAGACGACCAGGAAGGATCTGATCAAAGCATCTTTTACCTCACTCAGCTTCCTGGCGATCTTCCCGTTATTAAGTGCCGTCTATTTCAATTTGGCAGACTTCTTTGCCATTGAGAAATCTGCGGAAAGTGCCTGGCATTATCTCCTTGGACATGTATGGATTCTTGTCACTTTATTCCTTGCTGCCATGTTGCTGTCCATTTTGATTGGCTTCGTGAAAACGTCTATTAAGTACGGAAACTATGTCATCACTGATGATCACGAACGGATTTATATCGAGAAAGGGATCGGGAATGAGGTAAGCTTCTCTATTCCAAAGAATAAAGTACAAGCAGTCAGAGTGGAACAATCCATTGTCAAAAGAATGATAGGAATCGTATCCATTAAATTGATCAGTGCCGGTTCATCCGAAGAGGACATCAGTTCGTTTTATCCGTTTATGCCGAAAAAGGAAGCGTATGAGATGCTGCATGCCATCCTTCCCCAGTTCCCAGTTAATGAGGAGATGGAACGCTTTCCTGTAAAAGTCCTTTGGCTGAAGCTTATCCAGCCGTA
The DNA here is from genome assembly GCF_964253455.1 of Rossellomorea sp. LjRoot5. Taxonomy (NCBI): domain Bacteria; kingdom Bacillati; phylum Bacillota; class Bacilli; order Caryophanales; family Bacillaceae; genus Rossellomorea; species Rossellomorea sp. LjRoot5. The sequence continues at coordinate 84,908 of NZ_CAXUQN020000001.1, read as the reverse complement.
TTATCTGACAATCGTTGCGATTGCTGGGTTCTGGATCTTCAAGATTGAATGGATGTGGATGGCAGGGGTGATCTTTGCCGTTACCATTTTCCTGAGATTTCTAGATTACTGGTATACGAGCTATTCACGGCACGGGCAAACCATCCAAATACGTAAGGGAGGATGGATCAATGAAACCTTCATTACACATCGTAATCGGATCCAGCAGGTAATGGTAAAGCACTCTTTTCTCGAGCGGAAGTTTGGTGTGGCTACCATCACGTTTTCAAACCGGGCAAACCCCACCCATGAAAGTTTATTGTTTGGAATATCAAGTGAGGAAGCTGAAACATTTTATCGATGGTACTATCATAAATCCGTCTCTTAGGGAGACGGATTTGTTTTAGCCCCTGCCCTTTTGTTTGTATTTTTCACATACAAGGGATACTGCGCAAAAATGTTTTATGGTATGATGGTTAAATTGTTTGCCCACTCTATCCTATATGGATATTCAACTTAGAAAAGAGGTACGTATGAAAGAAACGGTATTATCTAAACAACATTGGTTCCTTATTTTTACTCTTACGTTATTAACATTTGTTCTCGGGACAAGCGAATTTGTCATCGTCGGAATTTTAACGGAGATTTCCTCAAGTCTTCATATAACAAATGCAAAGGCAGGCACGCTTGTTTCAGCGTTTGCGATTACCTTTGCCATCGCCACACCCATTGTCATGTCGGCAACTAGTCATTTTCCAAAGAGGAAATGGATGTTGTGTTTGATCGGGTCGTTCATCGTTTTGAATGCTTTGTGCGTGATTTCCACAAGCTACGTCATGCTTATGGCTCTTCGGATGCTGACAGCGATTGTGACAGGAGTGTTGATTTCCCTTGCCATGACGATCGCCAGTGAGGCCATTCCCGTCACAAAAAGAGGCGTCGCCATCTCATTCGTGTTCGGCGGGTTTACCTTGGCAAACGTCATCGGAGTTCCCATCGGCACGGTCATTGCCGAATGGTACAACTGGCATGCTACGTTCCTTTTGACGACGTTATTAGGTGTCGTTGCCTTTTTGGCATCGTTCATGAATTTGCCAAGTAAGCTCAGTCAATACCGCAGTTCCATGCGTGATCAGTTCTCCTTATTGACTCATCCAAGGATCCTGATGGCTTTCTTCATTCCATCCCTTGGCTTCGGTGCAACTTATGCAGTATTTACGTATCTTGTCCCGATTCTGAACAAGATGGGAGCACCAGGCAGCTCCATCAGCTTGATCCTGTTCGCTTACGGCTTCATCTCAATATTCAGCAACATCCTTGCAGGGAAGATTGCCAGTCACAATGCCATCGGACGCCTCCGATTCGTGTTTCTTATCCAGGCATTTGTCCTGTTTGCCCTGTACTTTACGACCGATCATTTTATCATCGGATTGATCAACATCGGATTAATGTCCTTAATGGCCATCCTCCTTACCACATCGACTCAGCTTTACCTGATCGACCTTGCCGGTGTGTATCAGCCTAAAGCGACTGGCCTCGCCGCTTCCCTGATGCCGGTTGCAAGCAATGTCGGCATCGCCATGGGCTCGGCACTCGGTGGCCTTGTCTACCACCAGGGACCGTTGATGAATGTGACCCTCGTCGGCGGAGTGGTTGCAATTTGTGCGAGTCTGCTTACTTTCTTCAGTTATCGGTTGGATCAGAAGCAGATAAGTGCAGCATAACGTTTAAAAAGAAGTATCCAGAACGTAAAATGGTTCTTGGATACTTCTTTTTTTAACTGGGTTTACTGTGAGGCAAGCTTTATTATGGGAAGAATCATGTGGAAAATGATCTGGATCGTGCGAAAATTTCGATTTACGTGCGGAGAAAAAGTTTTTCATGCGGGATTTCAACTAATTATGCGAATCTCAGAATATTCGTGCCACCATGTCGAATTTTCTTTATTCAGCAGCAAACCAGTCCACTCTCTATCTCAAACCCTGGTTTTGAAATACGCTTTATGAATAGCAAAGGGCGGCACTGAAAGCAGTACCGCCACTCATTAGTCTCTATCTCTTGCCACCTGGGTGTCCCGGATGTTTTTCTGAATCGTGATGGCCGCAAATAGACTAAGAACAAACGACATTCCATAAAATCCTTTTTCGCTTAGGATGATACTTCCGGCGTTGTAGAGTCCGATGGTCATCAGGGATACGGCTACAATGACGGCGAACCAGCTGAGCCCATAATAGATGCCCGAAACAGGAATATCCTCTTCCTTGTCCCTTACAGCTTTTTGCAGGGATACAGCTGAATAGAGCCCGAATACCAATACCGCAAAGTAATACCCCTTCTCATTGAGTTCCATTCCGGCATTGAACAAGCCAATCAGATAAGCGGAAACACCTATCACCAAAGCTGCCCAACTTGCCCCTTTAAAGGCAGACGTCGGTTCCCCTTCTTTTCTTTCCATCTTGATCTTCGGTTTCTTTTCATCGCTCTTCATTAACGGATTTTCATTAAAATCAGACATTGGCGGCTCCCCTTTACTTTCGCAGGTCGATACACTGCTTCTGTAAACAATTATAGCAATTTTTTACAGATTGTGTTCGGTATTATGAAATAAATTCTTCCATATTCAAAGTACTGATCACCTTATTAATCTATTCAAGATTTGGTTCATTTTTCTTCAATAATAAGTATTTCCCTCCTAACAAGACGACGCGTCCCCTTGCACTTTTTGTCCAATACCATTAAAGTATATACTGGTTGGAATCCATCCTAACCAGGAATGGATAACAGTAAAGCATCTTACTTTTTAATTTTGGGAATACGCTTCCCTAAAGGAAAGGGTTTAAATAGAGTATGAAAGAAAATTTCTGGCATGAGTTGCCTAAGCCATTTTTTGTTCTGGCACCGATGGAAGCTGTGACCGATGTCGTTTTTCGTCATGTGGTGAGTGAAGCGGCGAGACCTGACGTGTTTTTTACAGAGTTTACGAATACAGAAAGCTATTGTCACCCGAAAGGAAAAGACAGCGTCCGCGGACGTCTGACGTTCACGGAAGACGAACAGCCGATTGTCGCCCACATCTGGGGGGATAAGCCTGAATACTTCCGTGAAACGAGTATCGGTGTGGCTAAAATGGGCTTTCGCGGAATCGACATCAATATGGGGTGTCCGGTGCACAATGTCGCAGCGAATGGAAAAGGATCCGGCCTGATCCGCCGACCTGATGTCGCAGCTGAAATCATCCAGGCAGCCAAAGCAGGAGGACTTCCCGTCAGTGTGAAGACACGACTTGGTTACACCAAGGTGGAGGAGTGGCAAGACTGGCTGAAGCACTTATTGGAACAGGACATTGTCAATCTTTCCATCCACCTACGTACGAAAAAGGAAATGAGTGACGTTGATGCTCACTGGGAGCTGATTCCTGAAATCAAGAAGCTTCGGGACGAAATCGCCCCTCATACATTACTGACGATCAACGGAGACATCCCTGACCGAGAGAAGGGACTTGAACTTGCGGAGAAATACGGTGTAGACGGCATTATGATCGGACGTGGGATTTTCCACAATCCGTTCGCTTTCGAAAAGGAGAAGAAAGACCATACGAGTGGGGAACTGCTCGATCTCTTGCGTCTGCAGCTCGATCTTCATGATAAGTACTCAGAAGAACTTGAGCCGCGCCAATTCAAACCGCTTCGCCGCTTCTTTAAAATATACGTACGTGGATTCCGGGGAGCAAGTGAGCTGAGAAATCGCCTGATGGAATCAGAGACCTCCGATGAAGTTCGTGCTCTTTTAGATGAATATGCGGATGCAGTGAAAGATGCGGAAGGCTTTTCTGTTTCTAAGTAAATAATAATAGTAGTAAAAAAGAGAGAGGAGCGAAAATGCTCTTCTCTCTTTTTTAGGATAGCCATACTGGTAGTCGATGTTTTATAGGAGGAATCAGGTACTTTCTACTTCCCTACTATCTTATCCATCACCCAGTTGGTTCGTGCACCAGAGTCTCCAGTACTGGGACAGGAAACGCCACTCCCGGTCAGCTCCTTCACGATTGTTTCTACAAGCGGCTGATGGACATGAAGCGGCCGTTCAAAACTCCATTGCTCTTTTCCTTCAACTGTCGTCAGCGTGATTGGATCATCGCCAAAAGTGGAAAAGCTGATCTTCCCTTTGCTGCCGACAATTTCATTCTTATCCACATTTTCAAAAGCCGTGAAGCACCAGGTTCCGACGCCTTGTACGCCCGATGTGAAACGATATGTACCAGTCACAATATCTTCCGCCTTGTAAAATCTCCCTTGATTGGAAGCGAAACCTTTTGCTTCTTGAATCGGTCCGAGTAGAAAATCAAGTATATCAAGGGTATGGCTGGCCAAATCGAAGAACAACCCACCTCCTGCTATTTCAGGCTGAACACGCCAAGGTAATTGATCTGAATCTTTCACGTCTTCTCCTGCTGTTTGATACTGGGTCGAGGTGACAAAACGAACGTCTCCAATCGCGTTCTGATCAAGCAATTCTTTTATCTTCAAAAAGCGTTCCTGAGCCCGGCGGTAGTATGCTACATACAAAGGAACACCAGCCTCCTTACAAGCAGCCACCATCTCATTACATTCCTCGAAGGTACGCGCCATCGGCTTCTCCACATAAACCGGTTTCCCGGCAGCCGCTGCCATCAGCGTATATTCCTTATGTGAACCTGGAGGAGTGGCGATATAAACTGCATCCACATCAGGATCGTTAATCAAGGCATCAGCCTCGTCGTACCATTTCGCTACTCCATGTCTTTCAGCATAATCCTTCGCCAGTTCACCCGTCCTCCGCATGACTGCCACAAGCTCTGAGTTTCGTACCTTTTGAAAAGCAGGGCCACTTTTCTTTTCTGTTACATCGCCGCAGCCGATTATTCCCCAGCGGACTTTTTCATATTGCATGGGTGGACCCCTCCTCAAATGTCATTCTTCATAAATACCTTACGTCACTTTATCGTTTTTCCGGACTATTTGTGGTACGGTTCCCCCCGATTAATCCGAAACGCCCGATAGATCTGCTCCACCAAAATCAGTCTCATCAATTGATGGGGGAAAGTCATTTTCGAAAACGAAAGGGTTTCATTGGATCTCTTGATCACTTCATCACTCAGTCCCAATGATCCGCCAATTACAAACGCCACTTTGCTTTTACCGTACGTTGCAAGCTTGTCCAGGTTATCGGCGAGATCTTCTGAAGAACGCATTTTCCCTTGAAGGGCAAGGGCAATGACATGATGATCGGATGAGATCTTCGCTAAGATCCGTTCACCTTCTTTATTCTTCACCTGCTCCATTTCAGAGTCACTGAGTACTTCAGGGGCCTTTTCATCTGCCAGCTCGACAATATCAATCTTTGCGTACGCACGAAGACGCTTCACATATTCATCGATTCCCTGCTTTAAATATTTTTCTTTCAATTTACCAACCGTTACTATTGTGATGTTCACTATCCACACTCGCTTTACAAACAATTTACAAACACGTTATCCACAGAAATTATCCACATATCCACAAGACTAATCCTCATATAGTATGAGAATATTAGTTCGCCACTATATATACGGCATTATTCCCACAATATTCACAGGTTGTGGATAACTTCTTGTCTTCAGAAAGCTCTGTTAGTTGAGGCGCTACCTCATGTTCATCGACGACAATATCCATGGCTAATTCCACATGCTCCAAGCAGCAGAAAATCATGTCGTTTCCTCCTAACCATTCTTCAAAATGTAGTTTATATACTTATCCACAATCATCATATCATGTAAAGAAAAAGCAGGAAAGGGCGCACCGCCTTCCTGCTTTTCATTTATCCACATATTATAATCGGGACTCATCCGTCAATTTCATCGTGACTTTTTTCTTCTTACCATCTCTATAGAAAGTGACTTTCATTTGATCGTTCACTTCTTTTTTATTATAAAGATGCTTCCGCAAGTCGATCACATTCTCTATCTTTTCACCATCAAGTTCTGTGATGACATCAAGCTCCTGTAAACCAGCTTGAGCAGCAGGTGAATTTGGAACGGTTTGTCTGATCATCACACCATAGTTGATATCTTTCGGCAGCTTCAAGGTCTCCTGCTGGTGATAGGCAGAAATCTGATTGACGTCTTCCAGTGTCACGCCCATAGCGGGACGCTTGACCTCTCCGTACTGCTCAAGGTCTTCGATGATCGGCTCGGCATAGTTGATCGGGATGGCGAGTCCGATTCCTTCCACCGCTTCCTGGGCGATCTTCATGGAGTTGATGCCGACCAGCTGTCCGGAAATATTGATAAGGGCTCCACCGCTGTTACCCGGGTTGATGGCTGCATCCGTTTGCAGGACCTCTGCGTTCCAATCCTCCATACCATCCTGATTGATGTCGACAGGAATCGTTCTCTCTACACCTGAAACGACACCCTGCGTCACGGAACCAGAGAATTGAAGTCCAAGGGGGTTCCCGATAGCGATGACAGGTTCACCCGCTTTCAGCTCATCAGAATTTCCAAACTCGGCAATATCATCATTCTTTATTTTACTTCCATCGATTTCAATGACGGCAAGGTCTGTCCAAACATCAGTGCCACGGAGTTTAGCAGGAACCTTTGTACCGTCAGCGAGGGTGACTTCCAATTGATCTGCCCCTTCAACCACGTGATTATTCGTCACGATATAGACTGTTTTTCCTTCTTTTTTATACATAACCCCTGATCCCGTTCCTGCCTGCTGGTCCTGGGTCTGACCACCACCCTGACCCCAGAAGCTCTGGGATTGGATATTCGTGATTCCTACCACGGAGTCCCCGGTCTTTTCAACGGCTTTTGTCACATCCGTCGTCACATTGACAGACACATTCTTGGTGGTTCCATTATGATACGTCTGATCTGTTTCTTTCAAATCCTGATCCGGTTGGACCGAATAAGGTAATATATCAAAGTTCGTCAGCTGAGGAATGGCCACGATTACGAGGACCGCCCCAAGGACCACTCCCAAAAGCCCCGCCAGGAACATTCCTCCCCGATTTCCCTTTTGCCTGACGTTCCTGCCTTCTGAATTATGATCACCGTCATAATATCCCATGTATCTTCATCCTTTCTACCAGCTATTCCTTTAGTTATTTTATCTTTACAAGCCCGATTATAGTCAGATTAAATTAAAAAATGATGAAAAGATGGTAAGAAATTTATTAGGTTACTATTTATGTAAGGTTGTTAACATTGTTGTTTTTACGAAGCGATTAGTGATTGGGTGCTTACTTTCCGCGGAGATATACAAAAAGGCGAAGACAGAAGCCCTCACCTTTTTCATACCTTTAACAGAAAAATCATAAACATTTGAATTGGTTTAAATCGCAACTAAAGGTGTTGGTACTTTAGGGTCCGTATCAAATAAATCGATTTGTTCTCCTACCATGATTCCTTGTGATTCGAGTGTTTGGGTGACACTCATTCTTGCGAGATCTTTCATATTGTTATCAAGGCTTAGATGAGCCAGGTAAATACCCTTGGTGTTATCACCCATCACTTCACTCATGGCAATGGCCGCATCTTCATTGGATACATGGCCGTAATCACTGAGGATCCGACGTTTGATATTCCATGGGTAACGGCACATCCTGAGCATCCCTACATCGTGATTGCTTTCAAATACATAGGCGTCGGCATTCGAGATGATCCCTTTCATCCGATCGCTTACATACCCCGTATCGGTGACAAGAACAAGCTTCTTATCCCCATGATGGAAAATATAAAACATCGGTTCGGCAGCATCATGTGATACCCCGAACGACTCAATGCTTAATCCCCCAAAATGCTTGGCCGTTTCCATATCAAAAGAAAACTTCTGCTCTGTATCAATCTTCCCCACCAGACCGTCCATGGCGTTCCACGTCTTATCGTTCGCATAGATCGGCAGCTTGTACTTCCTCGCCAATACACCGATCCCCTTAATGTGATCACTATGCTCATGAGTGACCAGAATCCCCGACAAATCTTCAATCTTTCGGTCGATCTGACTGAACAATCCTTCCATCTGCTTGCCACTCAATCCGGCATCGACAAGAAAGGAATGTTCCTCCGATTCAACAAATATCGCATTTCCCGTACTGCCGCTTGCAAGTACACTAAAATGCATCGTCATATCTCTCACTCCAATGTTTCTTTTTCCGGTTTGGTGATCTCTACGATCTGTGCTTCCACTGCATTGATAAATAAATCTTCATTCTTCCCATCTTTTTCAACAATGAAATGCCAGGTTGGTGCCAATACTTGATAATCATCAAGTTCGAGGGTTGAATAACCCAGGCTTGGGACATCGATGATTTCACTACCATTGTCAATTTCATTGTTTTCCACTAAGAACCTTAGTGCATCAAAAGGAGTTACCAGCTGTTTTTTTCCGGTGGATTCCTCCAGGTTTTCCAACAATGTTTGTTTGTATGAGACAATTTCCCTATCTGTATTTAAATAGAGAATCAACTTCCCGTTTGTATTATTAAAGATTTTCCGGTCTTTGTACGTCTGGAAATAGATGAGGGTCTGATCTTCCTTATTATATTTCCAAAAACTGTAATGCTCTCCACTGATGATTTCATCTTTTAAAAATCCCTTCAATTCTGCCGGAGAAAATTTTTCACTAATGGGAAAAGGTTCCTTCAAAGTTGAATTGATTGTACTCTCATTTACAGCATTGACTTCCTGAGCAGTTAGCTTTTCGAGGTCTTTTTCACTGAATTTTTTTTTGCTGGCACTGATAATCGCATCTTTTACAGGCTCTTTTGACAGTTTGGGCGGATACTGTATATTAGCCGCTTTTAACGTTTCTTCAAAGGAAGTCTGTTCTAAAGTGGCTGGATTACTCGCCCTGATTTTATTCATGAATATAGTCAGGAGAAATATATCCAGAACCAGAAAGACGATAATGAAAATGCTCTTTGTTTTACTCCAATCCATCTTTTAGAATCCCTCCAATTCTTCCAGTGGGACCCTTATCCAATTTCCACTAAACTTGTAGTACCAGGAAGGCTCAAATATTAAGAATTTCCTATTGGATTCATTGGTATCCCTGGTCATCTTATATCCAACGACAATGTCCTCAATCTCTTCCAATTCTTTCGGGCTATTCTTCTTCAACGCATACAGTACAGAGGCACCAGAAGGGAGCTGCACATCTCTGATCGCGTTTTTCGAAACCATATCCAATGTAAAGTACGACCGTTCATACTTGCTGATGGAATTACTTCCCCATTCTTGGGTGAGTTCAGCCATATTATTCTCATTAAAAACCGGATGGTTCTCCATAAATAGTCTGTACACAATCTTATTTTCTACAGAACTGATGGAATAAAAATGATAGTCATCCGTCCATCCCCCGTGATCATTGACAAATTCCATGCTTTTCTGAAATAGAGTAGCAGGAGGCATGGAGGCATCGTTTTCGACAGATAAATTTATATACGAAAGAGTACTATATTCGTCATACGTCTTCATTACGCTCGGTATATTAATAAAGGTATTCTTTGTTACTTCAACATTATTCGGATCGCTGAATAGGGCTTTCTTAAAATCTTCTAATGATAATGTATCAGCATAAAACCGATAGCTTTTATACTCTTTGGGTAATCTGGGTAGAAAAATATTTTTCTTTGAGTTCAAGGGCTGCTCAATATACTCATCATAAGAAGCAACCTGTTTCAAGAAATTTTTCTCGAATTTTTGTAAGCTTTCCGCATTGACGCGGCATTCATAAAAATACTTCTTCCCGGAATCAAGGGATGCAAAATAAATCGTCCCTGTATCGGAGTTTACTGTATTCAAATCGATTACAATACGGTCGAATGAAGCAGTGGGAATGTTTTTATCTTCAAAATGAATGACGCGGCTATAAACAGATAGAGGCACAGTATCAGGAAAAACAATCTCAACTTTCTGTGCACCCTGAATAATAGATCTCATCTCATCTTTAGAATATTGATTTGAGTAATCTTTCAAATCAAACAGCGTCCAACCACTCAACCCTTTTATCACACTGTTCATTTCCTTACCATCCAGTGTTCCTACGGTTTTGTTAGCAGAATGATAAAAAAGTTGATACGGTTTGATCAACACCTTCGCAAGGTTTGTTTGCTCAATCTTTTCTCCAACAGAAACATCAAAGGCTTCGTTACTATCTATCGTGTCATACCCGGGTTGATACGTCCAAAGGTTAAAGGTTAGAAAAATGCTTAGGCACACTAGTAAGGTTAAGACTATCGATTTTATTTTTTCGTATTTCATGACCATTCATCCTCTTGTTCGACTTCATATGGGAGGGTAAAGATGATGGTAGTCCCTTTCCCTTCCGTGCTGGTCGCCCACACATCCCCACCGTGTGCTGAAATCATTTCTTTTGCGATCGCAAGACCGAGACCTGTACCACCCATTTGCCTTGTCCTGGCTTTATCAACACGGTAGAAACGTTCAAAGATTTTTTCTAAGTTTTCCTTAGGAATACCTAACCCTTGATCCGATACGCTGATTTCAATGTAGCCGTCTTTTTCTTTTACTTTGAACGTAATCGTTCCACCCTCAGGGGAATATTTCAATGCGTTGGAAATGATATTATCTAAAACCTGAGTGATTTTATCCTGATCCAATTCTACGAACAATGCCTTCTCCGGTAAAAACCGTTGAAAGGTTACATTTATATTTTTGGTCATTTCAAATCGGTCGATGATTTTATGGAAAAAGAGAATAAAGTCAACCCAATCTTTATTAAATCGATAGTCTTTGCTATCCATTTTAGAAAGCTGCAAGAGATCATTGACCAGCCTGATCATTCTCTCGGTTTCATTTTGAGTGACATCCAGGAATTGAGGGGCTATACTTTCGTCCTGCCATGCACCTTCAGCAAGAGCCTCTAAGTAACTTCTCATCGTCGTAAGCGGCGTTCTGAGCTCATGGGATACATTGGCTACAAATTCCCTTCGCTCCAGATCAATCTTCTCCTGTTCCGTAATATCATGTAAAACAGCGATCAGACCGTTTACAAACCCGGTTTCTTTTTGAATAATAGAGAAATTAGCCCTCAGGACATATGGTTTATCCTTTGTGCTGTAGTCTAAAATGATGGACTCCTGTTCATTGGACAGGTCATCAAACGTATATCCTTCTTCCAGCCCCAATAGTGAAACGATGGGTTGGGAAACGACTGTTTCACGTGAAACATTCAGCATACTTGCTGCAGGGTCGTTGATAAGGATGACCCTTCCCTTTCGATCGGTGGCGATGACTCCATCCGTCATATAAGAGAGGACGGATGAAAGCTTTCTTCGCTCTCCTTCTGTCGTTGCCTGAGCTTCCTGGAGGCGCTTTGTCAGATTATTAAACGTGATGGCAAGCTGACCGATCTCATCATATCCATAAACTTTAACTTTTCTAGAAAAATTCCCTTTCGCCATAGCCAGTGCCTGTTTTCGCATATCTGAAATCGGCCTGGTGACGGTTTGAGCCAATAAAACTCCCAGAATAGCCGTTATGAACAGGGCAATCAGGGTACCGTTGGTAAAGATTTTATTTATATCATTCATTTGGTCGTAGACCCTCTCAATTTCACCAACGATATAAATGGCACCAATCACTTCATTGTTTGATTCAATCGGTTTCGCATGCACCCAAATGCGGTCATGTGTTTGATTATCAACATACGTGTTTTCAGAAGTAACACCCAGTGCAAGTACCCTTTTAACATCTTTATCCGAGGTCACCCTGTTAACAAGCTTCTGGTTATTCGGATCGGAAGTACCGATTATCCGCTTTCGATTATCGATCACCCTGATTTCAGCGATGTCTGAATTCTTGCTGCTGTCTTCTAATATTCTTCTAATGTCCTCTTCCTGGGTGGGATCATCATCCTCACGTTCTTTCACCATTTCTTCCTTAATCGTATACTCTAATAATTCTACTCGGTTCGTAATGGAAGACTGAAAGTTCTCCACCAACTTCTGCTCAAGTTCCCGCACAAAATAAACCCCGATGATTTGCATGGCGAGCAGGATGAGCAGGACGTAGATCAGAACAAATTTCAAATGAATCGAACGGGTTAAGCCAACTTTCTTCATTACATATTACTCCTGTTCAGGATTTCGTAAGTAATAACCTACTCCTCTACGTGTTACGATCCAGGTAGGGTGACTCGGGTTATCTTCAATTTTCTCGCGAAGACGTCTGACAGTAACATCGACTGTACGTACATCCCCGTAGTAATCATAACCCCAAACAGTTTGAAGTAAATGCTCACGGGTCATGACTTGTCCGATATGCTTTGCTAAGTAATGAAGTAGCTCGAACTCACGGTGCGTCAATTCGATTGTTTCTCCACGTTTTGAAACAACGTAGGCATCCGGATGGATCGTTAAGGATCCGACGGTTATTTCATTATTTTCATCCTCGACAGCTTGCTGCGCACCGTGCTGATGACGTCGCAGGTTGGCTTTCACCCTGGCAATCAATTCACGTGTACTGAATGGTTTGGTCACATAATCATCCGCCCCAAGCTCCAGTCCCAATACTTTATCAATTTCAGAGTCCTTCGCTGTCAGCATGATGATCGGCATTTCATACTTCTTCCTGATTTCACGGCACACTTCCATTCCATCACGATTCGGAAGCATGATATCAAGAAGGACAAGATCCGGTTTAATTTCTTCCGCCATCTTCACCGCTTCATCGCCATCATATGCACAATGAACCTCATATCCTTCTTTCTTTAAATTAAACTGTAATATATCTGCAATTGGTTTCTCATCGTCAACGACTAATATTTTCTTTTCCATATCAATTGATCTCCTTTAGAAAAAAGTAATGTATCATATAAAGTTGTGATTAGTATAAGATTCTTCCTTTAAATTTATCACTTTCTTCATATTAATTCATCTTTAACTCTATCATACCCTTTATTTCAATGCTTGTTGACTATAATCTAAATATAACAAAGGGGACTGACAAATAAAATGATTGTGTCAGTCCCTTGCTTGATTACCTCTATATAATTACAGTACATCCAATGGATTAATCAATGATCCATTTTTGAATATTTCGATGTGAAGATGAACGCCTGTTGCTTCCCCGGTTTCTCCCATGATCCCGAGTTTTTGCCCTCTTTCAACCGTTTGGCCGGCAGACACAGAGATCGAGTCTAAATGAGCATAAAGAGTTCTATATCCATTTCCATGATCGATGATGACCTTATTTCCATAACCGCCATCGTCCCAGCCTGCTGATACGACTCTTCCGTTATCAACGGATTTGATGGTACGGTCACTTGGACGGGCGATGTCGATACCTTTATGCATTTTCCCCCATCTTTGTCCTTGCTTGGAAGAAATATAACCGCCATTCGTCGGCCATGCAAAACTTCCCGATCCCCTTGAAGGAACGGCTTTCGTTCCTTTAATCACGATATATTTCACTGGATCTTTTAATTTCTTTTCTTCTTTTACATTTTTAGCGGTTTGAGAACCATTTACCTCCGTCGTTTCAAAAGTAATGGATTTCTCACCATCCTGACCTTCTTGTTTTACTTTCGTATCGCCCTTATTCATAGAAGAGTCTTCTTCTACTTCTTTATCATAAGGAATCTTTTCAATCTTATTTGCTTCCTTCTTAACAAGTACGTGAACAAGCGGCTCGTATACAGTAACGTTTAACTCTGTACCGACCTTCAACGCGTCGTCTTCTTTCATACCTTCGTTCAACTTAAGTAAAGTACCGGTCGTCAATTGATGATCTTCGGCAATCGTACTTAGGGAATCGCCTTCTTGCACCTGGTATTTCTTCTCTTCTAACGCACCTTTTTCAAGAAAATCAGCCGCTTCTTCAGGAGACATCATTTCTTCCGGTCTCACCTGCGCCTTTTTAACGTCTATATTCTCTTTGAAAGAAACTTCTAATAAACGAGTTTCATTTTCTTTTAAAGCGGGTAATGAAGTAGTTGAAGAGTCATTTTTCCTTGCCTCTAATTCAGCCAGCTCTTCTTCAGAAACATAGTTAAGCTTAAAGGCTTTTAACGCTTCTTCAGCGGCCTGTTCGTCTTTCACATAAGCAACCGGCTTATTATCGACAACCAAAGCAAATGCATTTGCTTCGATTGCTACAGATTGATTTAAGCTCTCAATGACTTGCTGATTATTTGTTTTGGAAGCTTCAAATACATTCTCAGGTATGTATGTAACTTCATGATCAAAATCAACTTGGTAATCACTGTATTCCTTCTGAGCCTTCTCAAGCTTCTCCTCTAATACCGCCTTTACTTCGTCCTGACTTGTAACGGCACCTACATACTCACTACCCATATACACATGATAGATGGTTTGCAAATCTTCTTCAGACCCCGTAGCCGCAGCAGAAGAAAAGGTTAAAGTGGTAAGAGCGAGTGTTGTAATCCCTACTCTCTTCACTAATTGACTTGATCTATGTCGAATATTAAATTTTTTGTATTTTTCTAAAATGGGTGATAACTTCTCTACAAAACTCATTGACTTGCCTCCTATAAACTAAAGCAAAAATCCCAGTTAACGGTAGTTCATTATGCCTAATTTAGTCGAATTCTTTGAAATTACTACTTTACTAATTTACCATAATTCGACGAAATCCGGGACGCAGAATCATGATTGTAATATAACTGTATAATTTGTCTGAAAATATTTCTTAGTCTTTTGGACGATGATCCGCGTCATAATGGGAATGATATGGGTCTAAGGATTGATTTTTGAATGAAATAGGGTTGGTAGAAATTAGAGGATTTTTGTTGTTTTATGTTACATGAATATTACAGAGCATAATAAAAAAGTACTACGAGAGGCAAAGTCGTCGCAGTACTTTTTGTGTGATGGCTCAGGACGGAATCGAACCGCCGACACATGGATTTTCAGTCCATTGCTCTACCAACTGAGCTACTGAGCCAAATAGTTTTCGGCTTCCGCTAAGCTTCGAATCTCTTCGTCAGCTCACTCAGTCACATCCTCACGTATATAAAATACGCTCTGGTGTTCCTTCGATCGCTTCCTCGACCTTCTCGCTTATCGAAACCCTTTTCCATTCTATGACTATCAAATATAAAAATGGCGGTCCGGACGGGACTCGAACCCGCGACCTCCTGCGTGACAGGCAGGCATTCTAACCAACTGAACTACCGGACCAGAGTTTTTTGACGATAGTCAAAATAACATTCATTACTTTGCGCCAGCAAAATAAGTTTCAATATTCTGCGATAGCGAAAATAACTATCCATACTTGACTCATCGCGAATTATCAATTTCAAATTCATAAACAAATCAAAATGGTATTGCGGGGACAGGATTTGAACCTGCGACCTTCGGGTTATGAGCCCGACGAGCTACCGAACTGCTCCACCCCGCGACGATAAGAAATGGTAAGTTACAAATAATTAAGGAAGATTTTTCACTCCGCTTATGCTTCGCAAAAAAACTTTGGTGACCCATACGGGATTCGAACCCGTGTTACCGCCGTGAAAGGGCGGTGTCTTAACCGCTTGACCAATGGGCCGTAGAAAAATGGTGAGCCATGAAGGATTCGAACCTTCGACCCTCTGATTAAAAGTCAGATGCTCTACCAACTGAGCTAATGGCTCTCTAAGTTTATATAAACACGAATCGAAGGCTTGATCAAAGCCTCTTTCGTGACAACGAAATTAATAATATCACAGTATGATTGTCGAGGGCAACAGTTTTTTTGGTTTTTTTGTCGAAAATTATTTCTCGGGGAATAATTTGGTTGAAACGTTGGTTTTGGAGTGATTTCCTAATCTACTTTTCCTTAAACGGTAATGTGTGGACTTTCCCCTTTCCTTTACCACGAGATTCTACACAGACGGAATTTAATATTCTTGTTGCAAGGGAAGGTGAAGAAATCATTATAAAATCTTTTAGTTGCCGCCCAGTTATTTCATTACCAAAAAGAAGATCATAATGCTCAAGAGTCTTAAGGTGAGCTGATTTTGATTTTGATTTGCAGGTAGGACAGTACCAATAACCGTGTACTCTATCTATGGGGAGATAACCACATATTTCACATACCACTCCATTTATAATATCTTCTCTGGATATATGATATTGGTTTAATACTGAGGGATTCAAGGGAGTATCTAGTTTTTTTATTTGCTTAATCATTCTTCTAATATCTTTATCTAATAAAATGGGTTTTTGATATTTATCATTCAATTGAGATATTTTTTGGGGGAGCAAAGCAGCGTGAATGACCTGCTGACTGACATTCTTATCATTAGAGCGGATAATTGTCTGAGGATTACTTATAACGATGAGTGTACGAATGGGAATAGGAAGGAAGTGATGCTCATGTAACCATAATCTGAATTGTGATTCCTGCCTTCCTGTCTGGATGATGGGATCGGGTAATGCAATCTCTAGACCGTTCTTCTTCTGTATGATTTGATTAAAGATGGAATCGAACTCTATTGATCCGGCAATGTTTTTCACTTCTAAAATAAGTGCAAAGCTGCTTGTTAATAGTAATGTGTCAATCTGGAAATAGCGACCGTTTATTAGGAGACGTAGGTCATGCAAAATGTAGAAGGATTTAGTGGGGAGGAGGCTTAGATAATAGTCGATGGATTTCTCTCCGTTATAACCAGCTAGACTTTTTGAAAGGTTTTCTTTGATAAATTTTGTTTTGGGATGGTTCTCCGAAATACGAAGTAGCAGGACCTGCAGTTTTTGAATTTTAATCGGAAAAGGACGCTCTTTGCTGATCATTTCATCACTCCAATACTGATTTTTATTATTTATTCTCCTTTTCTTAAGAAAATCCTGCTCTCTCTGTAAATATTTTACTCTATACCGGTTCAACAAGGTTTTATTTTCAAAACCTCAATGTTTATTTTTAAAACCAGGATTATATTATCAAAAACCCCACTTTTATTTTCAAAACCGAAAATATATTATCAAAAGTGAATTCCACTTGAATTCCACCCCAAAAAAAGACCCGCCACCAGAGCCATATAACCGCTCCAACAGCAGATCCCACAATCAATATGTCAAACTAGCCGCCACAACCAATCCGACGACGATCGCGGCGGAGAATAGGCTGAATCCGATGGCGATGTTTCCTTCTTCCACTTTCTTGGCTAAGTTCGTACGCGGGGTGAGGACGTACTCGATAATCCAGTAGGCGATGACCTGGGTCACGATTCCAATCAGGCCCCAGATGAACGCGTCAAGCAGGTTCAGGCTGTTCGCCCAGACGGTGTAGATGACGATCGCGAGTCCGATGGCTTTCCCCCATAACTTCAGTGCTACGGCGATGTTTCCTTCTTTGATTAACTTCGCTTCTGAGAACTTGGTGGTGAAGGCGAACACGGTGATTCCGAGGAGCATTAGTCCAAGGCCGGTACCGACATGGGCAAGAAAGCTGAGTAGGGCGTCACTAGTTATGATTTGCATATGTTTCTCTCCTTTTTATTTCTCCCGTATCCCTACAGGCAGAAAGTATGATTCGTTATCGGTGATGGCATTTCCGGCTCGGATGCCTATGGCGCCGGGGTTGCCGTTGATGATGAAGCTTCCAACCATCAGGCTTGCTTCCTTTTCCCCTCCATCGGTTGTGATTACTGAGACAGGCAGGGGGCAGAACTTTTGATAGACAGGGAGGGTTTGTTTATAGGTTTCATTCTTATCCTCCAACAGGACCTTCCCTGTCGCTTCCAAAATCTTGACCGTATCTCCTTCGCGGCCGAATGCAGGTTTCTGTACGTAGGTCATCCCGCTTTCTTTGAAGGGCTCGGGGTCCAGGTAGGTTGGAAGGAAGTAGCGTTCGATCCACTGATGTTCTTCTTCGGTAAAAAAGGGACTCCCCTCTTCATGCAGACCCCATATGAGCGCCTGCACCCCTTTTGATTGCAATAAAAATGCGGAGGGAGGGTTCAAGATTGCTAGCTTTTTATCCAAGACCAATTGCATAAGGTCCAGACCTACTTTTTCTTCGGTCAATGGATCTTGATCATCGACGAGATGCTCGACGGGATAGGTTTGCCGGTATAGGACATCGATCCGCTCTCCGGCGGGAGTATATAGTCCATCATCCCGAATGTGCAGCTGATCCAGACTGACATATTCTGAAGGGACCCCGGAAAGCGTCTGGATATACTTCGTCGTCAAGTAATCTTCTTCGTGATCGGCATGAGAAGTGAAGACGATTTTTGCGTCTCCTTTTCGGCCAAGGGACTTCCAGGAAGATAAGAGACCCCGTTTCAACTCTTTGGTTAATTGCTCTTCCATTCCCGCGTTCGGGTTCATACAATTAAAATACTGACATACCTTTCCGTTCACGTAATTGAGTTCCTTTATGAATGTGGGAGTATCACTATTAAATTCTAATAGTTTCATTTCTCCTTCTGAAACGACAAAATCGAATCTCCCGATGAGACATTCTTGCGGGATGGATTTATATTTTATATAAGAAATGGATTCCTCGGGATATCCGAGCTCGAGGAGGGTATCGTCTTCTAATTCCCGAAGCAGATCGGCTGTCTTATCAAAGATGGCGTACACGCGGCTTGTCGCTTCGTGAATCCCCAAAACCGCTTCACGTGACTTCATATGAATATCCAGTAAGGCATATTCCAAGTCATATAAATTGTGCCAGAACTCCGGAATTCTGTTGTAAAAGTCATTTCTTTTTTCACGATGAGAGGTAGTCATATTATCCTCCGAATCCACCTTTAGAACCGCTTCCGATTCCTGATTTATAGCTTTTGGAGTATGATTTATATTTAGAGAAACTCTTCAGATTTGATTTGTTTTTAAACATCCTGCCAGCAAACCAAAAGTAGCCAAAGTGTGGTGACCGGTTGTCATCGCAATAATACGTTCCGCTATCGTCATCCCAATCCCAGTCGTCACAGTCTACATCCGTCGGTTCCGGTGGAAGATCCTGATTCCCGCATCCAGTGACAGATATCGCCATGACAGAAGCGGCCACTCCCGCCATCATCTTTTTCGTTTTGTTCATCTTCTTTCCTCCTCCAGCTTACATCCCGTTGCTTTCACATATAGTATATACACATAACGGTCCTCATCGATTTCAGCAGAGTCCCGTTCCCATTCAGTCCCATCTATATAAGAGTAAACAGAACCGATGACACTTAGAATGTCAAGATGGTAATCATGGTGTTCTATTTTTAAAATAGGATTCTGTTTCCGCTGATTTAATTCACGTATTTCCAGTATCAATCGTTCAGGGGGAAACAATGGATCCTTCAGCGGTTCTTCCTCATACGTTTCAACATAAATGATGAAGAGGTTCCCTTCGATGGCAGAAGATAGCTGCCGGTAGGTGACTCCTTCCTTCACGAAGAACTCACATTCCCTTCTTGCCAGGATCTGTTCCAGCTCAATATCCTGATAATGATAAATGGCTTCGAAGGTGTCGTTCCCTTTTCTCAATCTATATTCTAATATCGATGCTTTCATTTATAACTCCAGCCTCCTACAATGATTTCTTTTAACTATACGAACCACTGCGGAAAAGGTTTCATTTCCCGGTAGTTCATTGGTATGATTGAACTATGATTTTTTTAAAAAAGGAGGGGTTGTATGCTTATTTTCCAAAGGATTTGGAAACAGATCACAAAAATGGACTTTGGTTTCATTCTTCTATTATCTCTGATAATTATCCTATTGGGAACCGTTGGCAGTCATTTTTTGGAACCTGAAACCTTTCCAACGCTCTTTGACGGATTCTGGTGGACGATGACGACCTTGACTACTGTCGGTTATGGGGATTATTTCCCCGTTTCGGTTGGAGGACGGATGCTTGGGATCTTCCTCTTCATCTTTGGAATCGGGATCATTGGGGTGTTGATCAGTAAGACCGTTGATTCGATTACCACTTTTCAGAAATTCAAAAGGGAGGGAAAATTAGTGTATACATATGAAGATCATTACATTTACATCAATTGGTCAAAGAAAACGGAAAGGGCCATTGAAGAAATTCTCGCCCATGTTCCCGATGCTGAAATTGTACTCATCGATATGCTTCCCGTCACACCGATCGAGCATGAGCAGATCCACTTCATCCAGGGGGACCCTTCTGATGAAAATATCTTGCTGATGGCGAATATCTTTGAGGCTAAGCGGGTGGCGATCTTTTCGGATTCCAAAATCGAGGATCCTTCCCTGATAGATGGTAAGACATTGTTAATAGCTTCCGCCGTTGAAGGATTATCGAAAACCCATCAGAAGGAAGTTCATACGATCGTGGAAGTATCGGAAGACCGTCATATTCCTAAATTTCAGCATATCGCCGTCGAAGACTTTATTTTATCCAATGATTCTGTCTCCCTTCTCATGGCAAAAGCCACCCTGCATCCCGGGACGACGAATTTATTCAGACAATTACTCAGTAAACGGTACGGCAATAACATTCATGAATTCAAGGTGAAAGAAAATTGGAAGACGATCAAGCAGGCATCAGAGGAACTTCTTGAAAAAGGGGCCATTCTCCTTGCCGTGAATGATAATATGGATTTCACCGACGCCACGAACCGGGAGCTTCATTCTGCTGACATTCTCTATGTGGTTTGTCATGACCGGGTATACGAAGAGTTGAATCAATAAAAAAATCCCAGCCGCTTGTAGGCTGAGATTTTTTTATATCCTTAAATCGGGCTCCACACGCTGCGAACAACATTTGTTTGAGAGCGGTCCGGTCCGACTGAGAAGATGGAAAGAGGAATCCCTGTCAATTGTGATACGCGCTCTAAGTAATGACGGGCATTTTCAGGAAGATCCGTTAACGTCTTGCATCCTGTGATGTCTTCCGTCCAGCCTGGAAGCTCTTCATACACAGGCTCACATTCAGCCAGGATGTTAAGGTTAGCCGGGAACTCTTCCATGACTTCACCTTTATATTTGTAAGCAACACAGATTTTCAATGTTTCGATTCCAGTTAATACATCGATCGAGTTCAATGAAAGATCCGTTAAGCCACTGACACGGCGGGCATGACGCACAACCACACTGTCAAACCAGCCGACACGGCGCGGACGTCCAGTCGTTGTACCGTATTCACGGCCCACTTCGCGGATTCTGTCTCCTGTTTCGTTCGTCAGTTCCGTTGGGAAAGGTCCGTCCCCTACGCGGGTTGTATAAGCTTTGGATACGCCAACTACGTGGTTGATTTTTGTAGGACCTACACCAGAACCGATTGTTACTCCACCAGCTACCGGGTTAGAAGATGTGACAAACGGATATGTACCTTGATCGATATCAAGCATAACCCCTTGAGCTCCTTCGAATAGAACACGACGGCCATTATCGATGGCATCGTTTAAGACAACGGATGTATCGACAACGTAATGCTTGATTTGCTGACCGTACTCGTAGTATTCATCCAGGATGTCTTCAATATTGAAGCCTTCTGTTTCATAGAATTTTTCAAAGAGACGGTTTTTCTCTTCAAGATTACGGGTAAGCTTTTCTTCGAACGATTGACGATCCAGAAGATCTGCGATACGGATACCGACACGAGCGGCTTTATCCATGTAAGCAGGACCGATTCCTTTTTTGGTTGTACCGATTTTGTTGGCACCCTTACGCTCTTCGTCGATTTCGTCCAGTTTTAAGTGATATGGAAGAATCACGTGTGCACGGTTGCTGATTCTAAGATTATCTGTTTTCACATCGCGATCGTGAAGATACTTTAACTCTTTCACAAGAGCTTTCGGATCGACAACCATCCCATTCCCGATAACGGACGTTTTTTCGTTATAAAATATACCTGATGGAATTAAGTGTAATTTATATGTTTCACCGTCAAACTTAATTGTATGACCCGCGTTGTTCCCACCTTGGTAACGCGCGATTACTTCTGCATGTTCAGAAAGGAAGTCAGTGATCTTTCCTTTTCCTTCGTCTCCCCATTGTGTACCTACTACTACTACTGAAGACATATTAAGCACCTCCGACGGGAATTAGTATTCCCTCTTTTATCAAACAAACTCATTTTATCAACACTAACACTGAAAGTCAATCAAAACACGAACGTTTATATAGGTAATTATATTTATGTTCGTGTAAACGCATGCTTTTTTCTGTTAAAAACAGTTGGTGGTTGATTTTTTTGATAAATTAATTTTAGTAAACGATATTACTCAATGTGGGTGTTCTAGCTCTGTTTGACCAACGTATCCTTTGATTGTAAGGGGATTCACTCCCTTTCCGAGGACGACCGGCCAAGCCTCCTCGCATTCGCTGCGGGGTCTTGGCTCGCCCGTTTTTCCGCAGGAGTCTCGCAAATCCCCTTACAATCATATTAATGAGTCGTGAACAGAGCTCATTATGATTATTGTATAGAATTGCTTAGTGATCGTTTTAGATTTAATGTGTGATGATAGCAGTTAATATATCACTAACCACTCCAAAGGATGCTGTTTATTAAAACTTGTATGGTTTGTCTCAATTTAAGAAATCAACCGACTACTATCCTTTTTTGGATAAAGATTTAATGTTCTGGTAGATTATATAGCGCATTTTAGAATCTTTTGCTAATCTAAAATAAGCATTTTGAATTTTACATACAATTGAATATTGAGGTGACGATTTGATGATTAGACGATTTTTTAGTTATTACCGTCCGCACCGGCGGCTTTTTTATATTGATTTTGCCTGTGCGGTGTTAGTGGGACTTTTAGAGTTAGGATTTCCTTTGGCGGTATCGTGGTTCATCGATTCTTTATTGCCCGATGGGAATTGGAGTACGATTCTGGCTGTTTCAGCGGGTCTCCTGGTTCTCTATTTGCTCAGTTCAAGTATGCAGTTTGTTGTGAACTACTGGGGGCATAAGCTCGGGATCAATATCGAGACGGATATGAGGCGGGAATTGTTTCATCATGTTCAGAGGCAATCCTTCCGATTCTTTGATAATACGAAAACGGGTCATATCATGAGCCGGGTGACAAACGACCTGATGGATATCGGGGAGCTTGCCCACCACGGACCAGAGGATCTGTTCATCGCCGTCATGACCTTTATCGGGGCTTTTTGGATCATGCTCTCGATTAATATGGAGCTTGCTTTAGTTGCGATCATCATTGTTCCATTCCTTGTGTGGCTCATTTCGTATTCAAATATTAAAATGAATGCGGCCTGGACGAAGATGTACGGAAATATTGCTGACGTCAACAGCCGCGTTGAAGATAGTGTTTCGGGGGCAAGAGTGGTTCAGTCATTCACGAATGAGTCTTATGAAATGGAACGTTTTAACGAGAATAATCAATTTTTCCGAAAGTCCAAGTTAAAAGCATATAACGTGATGAGTGTGAATTTATCAGGGATTTATATTACGACTCGGTTGATGACCTTGATCATACTAGTATATGGAGCCTGGTTAAGTTTTTCAGGGGCTCTCTCGTATGGGGAGCTTGTCGCCTTCATTCTTTATATTAACGTTCTGTTTAAACCGATCGACAAGATTTCGGCACTCTTAGAATTGTATCCGAAGGGAATGGCAGGCTTTAAGCGGTTCACCGAGCTCATGGATGTGGAGCCGGATATCGAGAATCGCCCCCATGCCGTTGAAGTGTCCACGCTGAGAGGGGATATTGCCTTTAACGGCGTGACTTTTGGATATGAGCCTGCCCGGCCCATTCTGAACGATTTATCCTTCACCATTCACTCAGGACAGACGGTCGCATTTGTCGGTCCTTCCGGTGCCGGGAAAACCACGATATGCTCATTGATTCCCCGCTTCTATGATATAGAAGAAGGAGCCATCACCATTGATGGGATCGATATTCGTGAGATGACGAAGGAATCCCTCCGTTCCCAGATCGGGATCGTACAGCAGGATGTGTTCTTATTTACTGGGACACTCCGTGAAAATATTGCTTATGGGAAACTTGATGCCACTCAGGAAGAGATCGAGGAAGCGACGAGACGTGCGCATCTGACAGATTTGATCGCATCCCTTCCAGACGGATATGAGACCCAGATCGGGGAGAGGGGACTGAAGCTTTCCGGAGGGCAAAAGCAGCGTTTATCCATTGCCCGTATGTTCCTTAAGAATCCACGGATCCTGATTCTGGATGAGGCCACTTCTGCTCTGGATACAGAAACAGAAGCGATCATTCAAGAAGCGTTAAATGAACTCGCAAAAGACCGGACCACCCTGGTGATTGCCCACCGGTTGGCAACAATCAGGAAAGCGGACCGTATTCTGGTCGTCACTGAAAACGGGATAGCCGAGGATGGGACGCATGAAGAGTTGCTCTCTAATGAAAATGGAATCTTTACCAGGCTCCATGCCCATCAGCATGCAACGATCTTATAACAATAAAAAATCCAAGCCTGATAAGCTTGGATTTTTTTCTATTAAGCCGGAGCGTCGTCAAACCGCCGCTCCAGATTCACGAATTTATTGTATTCCTTCACGAACGCCAATGATACGTTCCCAACCGGACCGTTACGCTGCTTGGCGATGATGATCTCGATGATATTCTTGTTTTCCGCTTCTTTGTCATAGTAATCTTCACGGTAAAGGAAGGCTACAATATCCGCATCCTGCTCGATACTTCCTGATTCACGGATATCCGACATCATCGGACGCTTATCCTGACGCTGCTCCACTCCACGGGAGAGCTGGGACAGGGCAATAACGGGAACTTGAAGCTCACGGGCAAGCCCCTTAAGGGAACGGGAAATCTCTGAAACCTCCTGCTGACGGTTTTCGCCGGAACGACCGCTACCCTGGATCAGCTGTAAGTAGTCGATGAGGATCATTCCAAGACCGTGTTCCTGTGCGAGACGTCTGCATTTGGAACGGATTTCCCCTACTTTGATCCCCGGCGTATCATCAATGTAAATACCGGCATTCGAGAGGCTACCCATGGCCATGGTCAGCTTTCTCCAGTCTTCATCCGTCAAGTCACCTGTACGGAGATTCTGTGCGTTGATGTTCCCTTCCGCACACAGCATACGCATGACGAGCTGTTCCGCACCCATCTCGAGTGAGAAGATGGCTACATTTTCCTTGGCTTTTACGGCTACGTTCTGAGCGATGTTCAGGGCAAAGGCGGTCTTCCCCATGGAAGGACGGGCACCTACAATGATTAAGTCATTTCGCTGGAATCCTGCCGTCATATGGTCAAGGTCGGCGAATCCCGTTGAAATCCCCGTAACGTCACCCTTCCGATTCGTCAAGGTTTCGATATTATCATACGTCCGCACCAGTACATCTTTAATATTATGGAAAGCTCCGGCGTTTTTACGCTGGGCCACTTCCATGATATTTTTTTCCGCTTCGCTCAGGAGGCTGTCCACCTCGTCTTCACGGGCATAGCCGTCGGAAGCGATATCAGTCGCTGTACGAATCAACCTGCGCAGTAATGATTTCTCTTCCACGATCTTGGCGTAATATTCAATATTTGCAGCGGTTGGAACGGAAGCGGCCAGTTCACTTAAGTAAGCTACCCCGCCGACATCCTCGAGCTCTTTCGCTGCTGCCAATTCTTCAGTCACCGTAATCAGGTCGACGGCTTTTCCACCATCCCCAAGATTCAGCATGACGTTGTATATTCTTTGATGAGAATGACGATAGAAATCCTCTGGAATCAATATTTCCGATGTGGTCGTCAATGCACTGGGCTCCAGGAAAATGGCCCCTAATACCGCTTGTTCAGCCTCTATATTCTGAGGTGGAACCCGGTCCTGAAACATTTCATTCATCTATGCTCAAGCCTCCCTTACGATCAAACAGATCCTGACTTTCATTATCTATATAAAAAAAGAATGGTATTCTACCGAAAAAATGTGATCAGGATAAAATCCAGATCACATTTTATATCAAGCTATATTCATTTTAACATGTTTTTCTCAAAATGAAGTTACCAAATTTCGTATATTCAGTGGAAAACTATTCTTCCGTTACATGTACCTTTAATGTTGCGGACACATCTGTATGCAGTTTCACAGGAACATTTGTGTAACCAAGGGCACGGATGGCGTCATTCATTTCGATTTTACGTTTATCGATTTTGATGTCATGAGCCTTTTTCAGTGCATCTGCGATTTGCTTGCTCGTGATGGATCCGAATAATCGGCCGCCTTCACCGGACTTCGCTTTCATCTCAACCGTGATGTCTTCTAGTGTCGCTTTTAATTTTTTTGCCTCTTCCAGTTCTTCTTGAGCGACTTGCTGTTCTTTCTTCTTTTGCCCCTCAAGTTGACCCATATTTGCATTCGTCGCTTCAACAGCCAGGCCCTTTTTCAATAAAAAGTTATGTGCATAACCGTCTGCTACGTTTTTCACTTCGCCTTTTTTCCCTTTACCTTTTACATCTTTTAAGAAAATGACTTTCATATCTCTTTTCTCCCTTCAAAATAATCATTTAATGCTTCTTTCAACTGTTCTTCCGCTTCCAGGACCGATACCTGCTTGATTTGAGTGGCGGCATTGGTTAGATGACCACCACCGTTCAAGTTTTCCATAATGATCTGTACATTTATGTCACCGAGTGAACGTGCACTGATACCGATTGTTTCAGGATCCCGTTTTGAAATGACGAAGGAAGCGATGACCTCATCCATCGTCAATAAAGTGTCTGCTGCCTGGGCAATGAGGACGGGATCATAAATGACATCATCCTCTGCTTTCGCAATGGCGACTCCTTCACGGAAGAATTTGACCGATTCGATTAACCTGGAACGCTTGATGTACGTATCGACATCCTCTTTGAGGAATTTTTGGACGAGCACCGTATCCGCCCCTTGTGCCCGTAAATACGAGGCCGCATCGAACGTTCTTGATCCGGTTCTGAGCGTAAAGCTCTTCGTATCGACAATGATCCCGGCGAGGAGCGACGTCGCTTCGAGCATCGTGATCTTCTCATGCTTCGGCTGATATTCAAGCAGCTCTGTCACGAGCTCTGCCGTAGAGGAAGCGTATGGCTCCATATAGACAAGCAGCGGGTTTTTGATAAAATCTTCGCCCCGTCGATGATGATCGATGACGACGACTTTATCCACCTTATTTAAAAGCTTTTCTTCAATGACCAGGGAAGGCTTATGGGTATCGACGACGACGAGCACCGTATCATCCGTTGCCATCTCAAGTGCTTCCTCCGGGGTGATGAAGCGGGGATGAAGATCGGAATTCGCTTTGATTTCCTTCATCAATCGTTTCACACCATTATCAATTTCATTAAAGTTCAAGACGACATAGCCATCACGCTGGTTCATCTGGGCCACTTTCCGGATCCCGATTGCCGCTCCGATGGCGTCCATATCAGGATGCTTGTGTCCCATGATGATGACCTTGTCACTTTCGATCATAATTTCTTTCAATGCATGGGAAATGACCCTTGCCCGTACACGGGTACGTTTTTCCATCGGATTGGTTTTACCGCCATAGAACTTGACCTTTCCATTGGTCTGTTTAATCGCGACCTGATCCCCGCCTCGTCCAAGGGCAAGGTCGAGGCTTGATTGAGCCAGTGTCCCGAGTTCAGGAAGGGAAGAGACCCCCGTCCCGACACCGATACTCAATGTAAGTGGGACATTTTGCTTCGAGGTCGTATCCCGTACATCATCCAGGATTCCGAACTTCTCCTTCTCCAATACTTGAAGGATTTTCTCATTTATGACGGCGATGAACCGCTCGGAAGACACCCTCTTCAAGAACACACCGTACTCTTTCGCCCACTTATTCAGGATGGATGTCACAAGGCTGTTCAAACTGCTTCTCGTCTGATCATCCATGCCTTGCGTCAACTCATCATAGTTATCTAGAAAAATGATTCCAATATTCGTACGTTCATCATGATATTGCTTTTCTATTTCTTTCTGCTCTGTGACATCAAAGAAATAGAGTAGTTTTTCTTTGAGCTTCAATACGACATGATACTTTCGTTCATTAATCGTCACAATTTCCGAATCGACTTCCTGTTTGATTAATGGAACGAGTGATTCAGCCACATCGTAAAGGGACCTTCCTACGATTGTGTCTTCATTGAAACAAGAGGCAAGAAAAGGATTCGTCCATTCTATGTAATATTCATCATTGATCAGCATGATCCCAATGGGCATTTCCATTAATGCTTCTTCCCCTACACGTTTGACACGATAGGATAAAGTGGAGATATATTCCTCTGTTTCTTCGTGTGACCTTCTTTCAAAATAGAAAGCGAGAAAGTACACGATTCCAAAGACAATCAACCCTATTAACGAAATGATCCATTGGTAAAAGGAAACCGATACTAACAAGAGAGCTGTTAATATAGCTAGTCCGTACAATGGGTAGCGGATCATTCGCTTATTAAAATAAGATGGCATGATTTCAGCTCCTGGATCTTAAATTTCTATGACTTGCGTTGCAGGCGTTGTCTTAGATCAAATCCTAAGTCAATTATACCTAAAATTCGCACGAGATAAAGAAGAGGAATCGAAATGATTGTAATTAATACCAAAATCCCTTTGGACCACCCTTTCAGATGAGCAAAGAAATAAATGAAAGACAAGCCTTGCACCGCCATCAGAGTCTGCAGTACATACAAGATATTAATCAGTGCCGTATAAACGTATGTTCCTTTTTCCGGCTGAAGGATCATCGACAGCACAAGTGTGATCAAATAATACCAAAGAATACTCTTTGGGAGCTTCCATTCCCTGAATGGCTTGAAGACCGGTACATCCCTTCCCAGACGCTTCATGATCGGGAAATTGATCAAGATGAACAGTAAAGCAAGTGCCACAGCTATCCCTACAAACAAAGTAGGAATCAAGGTATGGATCAAATCGACTGAACTCTCCAGACTTTCAACCAGCCTTTTATCCGGTTGCTGGCCGAGCTTTTCAAAAATAGAATAATAAGCAGCCTTCGATTCCTTCAGGCTGTCTTCAATTACATTTACACCTAAAAATAGAATGGATACAACATAGCCGATCACAATGTTTATAACAAGTGTGAGACTTGCTGCCATAAACAGCCTCATCTTATCCACTCTTGCCTTCACACACCAGCCAATGACCAACCCGGTTGTAGCCACCATAAAGGCAACCGGCAATGCAAGCAGTCCTCCAAATAAGAAAGACAGACCCAGTGATCCGATCAATACTAAGATTGAATTCCATAACGAATACTTGGAACTGAATAAAATAAGAGGGAGGGGCAACACAAAGAATGCCAGGGTCCCAATAAGCGGAACATATAAACTCACTAACATTAACACAGTAAAGATGGCGAGCATAAGCGCACCTTCAGTCAAAACACGGGGATTCCTCACTCAAAACGCTCCTTACAATAAAATAAACAACAACATGCAATAGCACTATCATATCAATTTTAGAGATAGATTTCATCTTAATGACTCACACAAAAAAAGAAGGCGGTCCTTCAACATGCAACTCTCTTCATCTACACTAGTATGCACTCACTCTAAAAAGGAGTATACGTAGTAGATAAAGAATGGCAATGTGTCAGGACCACCCTAGATTATGAAATTTTGAATCGTTCAATGGATGACTGAAGCTCCTGGCTTAGGTCCGTCAGACGCTCCGCTGCTTCTGTAACGGATTGTACGGCCCTTACCTGCTCCTCTGTCGAAGCACTCATTTCCTCGCAGGAAGCGGCTGTCTCTTCGGCTGTCGCAGCCATCATTTGGATCACATTGACCACTTCATCCTTTTCGAGATTGATTTGACCCACTTCGTTATACATATTCTCGATTTCACGCTGCATGGATTTCATTAATTGCGAGGTTTCGTCGAATACATGATTCGTTTTTTGAATCACATCATTCTGCACCTCGAATGTTTCTTTTGTCTTGACCATTTCGTCCACCGCCTGATGAGAGCCCTTTTGGATCTCAACGATCGTGCGTTTTACCTCTTCCGTTGCTTTAACGGATTGATCTGCAAGCTTGCGGACCTCTTCGGCTACCACTGCGAAGCCTTTGCCATGCTCTCCGGCTCTTGCCGCTTCAATGCTCGCATTGAGGGCAAGCAGATTCGTTTGAGACGAAATTTCCGTGATCGTTCCCATGACGGATTCAATCGTCTTCACTTTCGCTTCCAGGCTAAGGATGACTTTTTCCATGGAAGTGATGTATTCACTGGAAGAGTGGTAAGCGTTCTCCAATTCTTTCACCTGATCCAATCCAGACTGGTTCATGGTATCCGCTTTCCCTGCAAGTTCAGACATGGCTTTGGATTTTTCATAAACCCCATCAATTCTCGTCCCCAATTGCTCTGTTTGAAGATGAGCCCGATCAGAGTCAGCTGCTGACTGTGAAGCTCCGCTGGCAATTTCAGTTACGGCCCTTGCCATTTCCTCACTTGACGCATTTGTTTCCTCAGAAACCGCACTTAGCCCTTCGGCGGATTCCCGTACATTATAAATCGATTCCTGAACGACTTTTATCGTATCTTTCATATTCACGATCATTTTATTTAAATCTGTAGCCAGTAGTCCCGTTTCATCTTTTCTGTTAATCGTAGATTGAATGGATAAATCACCGGACGACACGTCGGTTACCGTTTTTTGCAGTTCTTTAATCGGTTTTGTCATCATATTAGCTACAATGACAACCAGTACCAGCATGATGACCAGTGTAATCAGGGCCGTAACCAGGAGTAAAC
Source organism: Rossellomorea sp. LjRoot5 (assembly GCF_964253455.1). NCBI lineage: Bacteria > Bacillati > Bacillota > Bacilli > Caryophanales > Bacillaceae > Rossellomorea > Rossellomorea sp. LjRoot5. The sequence goes on along the minus strand of NZ_CAXUQN020000001.1, from coordinate 54,275 downwards.
GTTCAATGTCTTTCGAAGATTGAATGAGATCCTCCATGTTATAAGCGGATCCCACTTTCCAATTCGTCTTCGGTACCGTACTATATACCAATAATTTTTTATCGCCATCTAAGTCATAGCGGATGGTATCTGACTCTTTTTCAGATTTTAACATCTTGCTGATAAACGGTAACTTAGACAAATTTTCACCGCGTTTGGTCGGATGAACGATGGCTGTTCCATCAAGACCGATGAGAAACGGATAACCATTATATCCGATTTCCATCTTGGAAACACGGTCGGTCAGTTTCGACAGGTTAACATCGACACCGAGGACACCCACCACTTTGTTTTCAGAGACAATCGCCCTTGAAGCCGTTATGATGTATTCCTCCGTTGCCGTATCGACATAAGGTTCGCTCCATACGACTCCTGCCCTTGCTTCTGCAGCGGTTTTATACCAATCTCTGCTCGTCGGATCAAAATCACTCGGCAGGGAGACGGAAGGGACGATTTTCAGTTTCTTATTCGGTGATGCGAAGTAGATCGAAGTGGCTTCCTCGTACAAACCGAGATAATTATCAAAATCCGACTGGATATTCGCATATAGCTCCGTATTATCTACTTCTGTTTCTGATTGCATTTGTGCCTTTGCATAGTTTTTCAATGAATTGGACACAGAGTATTGATCAATACTCTTTTCATACTGTCCCAGGAATAGCTGTACGGAATTATTGAGCTCCCCGACGATCCCTTGGGTTTGACTGATGACTTCATCCTCTGTTTTCATTCTTGTCTGCCAACTGGTAATGGATATGATGACAGCCAAAGAAACCATAAATAAAATAGAAATGATGACAATAAGCTTCATTCTGATGGATGATAAAATAAATCTCTTTTTATGGTCTTTTTTGTTTTTCTTTCTGATTTTTTTCACCAAAATTCCCCCTTTCACTACAAAAAACATCAATGTACACACTTATTCATCGACATTTTCCGGTGATTATTTATAGTTTGGGGGGGAATTCAAAAGTTATTTTTCTTTGAATCAGTCGTGGTGTGGAAATAAGACCGTTCCTTTTCGCTCCAGGCACTTGCTTTCCTCTATTTCCCGAAGGAGTCAAGTGCCTTCCGCTACAATCCACTCTGTGCTTTTACATGGCGAGCGAGCACCTGCAGCGGAAATCAACCAGCACTCACTCATCTATAAGCAACAATATTTACGAAAACAGCCAATAAAAAAAGCAGCAGAGACAAGTCTCTGCTGCTTTTAGATCGATGATATTATTCACCAGTAACGTATGGAAGTAATGCCATTGTACGAGCGCGTTTGATCGCACGAGTCAACTTACGTTGGTACTTAGCGTTAGTTCCAGTTACACGACGTGGAAGAATCTTTCCACGTTCAGATACGAATTTCTTAAGAAGATCAACATCTTTGAAATCGATATGTGTAATTCCGTTTGCTGTGAAGTAGCACACCTTACGACGTCTACGTCCACCTCTACGTCCTCCTGCCATTTGTTTCGCCTCCTATCTTGTTTGGATTCGTTATCGTTCGTTTAGAATGGCAGATCATCATCGGAAATGTCGATCGGCTGACCGTCATTTGCAAATGGATCCTCATCTACACGTGTATAGTTGTTGTTATTATTGTTGTTGCGTTGTTGATTCTGATTCTGACTATACGAATTTCCTTGGTCACGCTGACCTCCACCCGAATAGCCCGGACTTCCTCCACGATCGCCTTGGTTCGCACTACGCGGTTCTAAGAACTGAACGCTTTCTGCTACAACTTCCGTCATAAACACACGGCGTCCATCCTGTCCTTCGAAATTACGTGTTTGAATACGACCGTCAACGCCAGCTAAGCTGCCTTTTTTAAGAAAGTTTGCCACATTCTCTGCAGGGCGACGCCATACAACACAGTTAATAAAATCTGCTTCCCGTTCTCCTGATTGGTTCGTAAAACTACGATTCACAGCCAGTGTAAACGAAGCAACAGCCACTCCACTTGGAGTATATTTTAATTCAGGGTCTTTGGTTAAACGCCCTACTAATACAACTCGGTTCATCATCAGAATCAACCCCTTCCTTCTAGTTTCCTGTTTCACGTGGAACAGATGATAGAAGTGTATATCTTAAAAAACGTACGGATTATTCTTCTTCTTTAATAACGATATGACGGATAATATCATCGCTGATTTTAGCTAAACGATCGAATTCGTTAACTGCATCAGAAGTAGCGCTCATCTTAACTAGTTGATAGAAACCATCACGAAAATCGTTGATTTCATACGCTAAACGACGTTTACCCCAATCTTTTGACTCGATGATTTCCGCGCCGTTAGTTGTTAAAACGTTATCGAAACGCTCAACTACTGCTTTCTTTGACTCGTCGTCAATGTTTGGGCGGACAATGTACATAACTTCGTACTTTCTCATCTGAATGTCACCTCCTCGTGGTCTATGCGGTCCTTTCTTTACGAAAGAACAAGGAGCAATGCGTTCATTACTCACGAAATAAAATTATAGCATAGGATATCTATTATTGCAATAAGGCGTAAAAAAAAGACTAGAATCGAAACTCTAGTCTTTTAAATAAAAACTTACACGTTAAAGCGGAAGTGGATGATGTCTCCGTCTTTTACGAGGTATTCTTTCCCTTCGAGGCGGACTTTTCCTGCTTCGCGTGCTGCACCCATTGTTCCTGCTGCCACTAAGTCTTCGTAAGATACCGTTTCGGCACGGATGAATCCTCTTTCGAAGTCGGTGTGGATGACTCCTGCACATTGAGGGGCCTTCATTCCTTCACGGAACGTCCAGGCACGGACTTCTTGCACACCTGCTGTGAAGTAAGTTGCCAGTCCCAATAGGGAATAGGTAGCACGGATCAACTGATCAAGACCAGATTCTTCAATGCCTAATTCCTGCAGGAACATCGTCTTTTCTTCATCATCAAGCTCTGCGATTTCAGATTCAATTTTTGCACAGACAACGATTACTTCTGCATTGTCATCCTTGGCAAATCCACGTACTTTCTGGACATACTCGTTGTCAGAAGGATCCGCAATTTCATCTTCGCTTACGTTCGCCACATATAATACAGGCTTGGAAGTAAGGAGGTGAAGCTGTTTCACAAGTTTCATTTGCTCATCAGAGAACTCAACTGTACGGGCAGGCTGTTCAGCTTCCAAAGCTTCTTTTATTTTCACAAGGATATCATGCTCAAATACTGCTTCTTTATCTTTTTGCTTCGCCATCTTTTGAACTCTTGCAAGACGCTTATCGACCGTTTCAAGGTCAGCCAGGATCAACTCCAGGTTGATGACTTCGATATCCGCAATCGGATCTACTTTACCGGATACGTGTGTGATATTATCATCTGCGAAACAACGGACCACCTGACAGATCGCGTCCACTTGACGGATATGGGATAGGAATTTGTTTCCCAACCCTTCCCCTTTACTTGCCCCTTTTACAATTCCGGCAATATCCGTGAATTCGAAGGCAGTAGGGACCGTCTTCTTCGGGTCCACGAGTTCTGTTAATTTATCCAGACGGTGATCCGGAACCTCTACGATTCCTACGTTTGGATCAATGGTACAGAACGGGTAGTTCGCAGATTCTGCACCTGCTTTTGTAATTGCGTTGAATAGAGTGGATTTACCTACGTTAGGTAGTCCAACAATACCAGCTGTTAATGCCATTTCAGTCACTCCTCATCCAAATTCTTATCTATTAAAAATCCTGTAAGATCTAAAAATAAGTAAACGGTCGAACCTTTCACAATTATAGAGATAATAGTGGGAAAAGACAAGTGAAGCTTCCGGTGTTCCATAGGAAAACATTCCTGCAGAAAAAAGCATCCGCTCTTGAGAAAACGAGTGGATGCCCTTGATTGCATTCAAGTAACCATAAGGTGGATTAGGTCAAAAGAATTATGGGTAAAAAAAGAATACTTATTCTTCTTCACCGCTTGAAATGACCTTTTTCATTTTTTTCGCAAAGTCTTTTCTGGGGATCATGACACTGTGACCGCACCCGACACACTTGATGCGAATATCCATCCCCATACGGATCACTTTCCAGCGGTTCGTCCCACATGGATGAGGCTTCTTCATTTCTACAATATCATTTAATGTGAATGTCTTTGGTTCCACTGGTTACTCCTCCTCATTCGCTTTCAAGTCTTCTTTGTTTCTCTTCACGGGGGTGAAGCTCTTCTTCATCTTTACGTGAATACATCACCATTCGAGGGTACGGAATCTCGATACCATGCTCATCCAGACATAGTTTCACTTCTTTTCGGATCATCCTGGCCATATACCAATGACTCATCGGCACGGTTTCAGCCACAATCCGGATTACAATGTCAGATGCACCCAGGGTTTGAATCCCCAACAGCTCTGGTGGATTCACAAGTTCCTCATACTTTTGCGGCAAAGCGAGAAGAAGTTTCTGCATCACTTTCTCTGCTTCTTCAATATTCTCCTCATGGGCAATGCTGACATCCACGACAGCAATACTGTTATGAATGGAGTAGTTCGTTACTTCCGTAACATTCCCATTGGGAAAGATATGTAATTCCCCGGTCCAGCTTTTGATCTTTGTCGTTCGCAGGCCTATTTCTTCGACAGTTCCCTCTGCAGAACCGATGCGAACATAATCGCCTACTGAAAATTGATCCTCGAAGATAATGAAAAAACCGGTGATGATATCACGCACCAGATTCTGCGCTCCGAAACCGACGGCAAGGCCGACGATACCGGCACCGGCGATGAGTCCTTTTACATCGATGTCAAGCGTCGACAATATTGTCATCAGACTGATGAAATAGATCACATAGGTCAATACGTTCTCCAACAGTTTGGATAATGTGGCTTCCCTTCGTTCAGTAAACTTAAGAGGGGAACGAGAACGTACTTTGAATACGTTTCGGATAGCCGACCTTCCTAACCTTAGTGCAATATAGGTAATGACCATAATCGCAACAATTTTTAAGGTACCTGACCCTAAGGCAACCCATAAATCATTATCTATAATTTTATCTGCAACTTTTTTAGCTTCAGCTTTTGTATCTGTCATTTATCGAACCTCCACTTATCATTCAATAAGAAGTATTCCTTATTTTATCAACTTTCCCTCTCCTTGTGTAGATATAACCTCATAAAGAATAGATTCTAGAAAATTTTTATTTTATGAAAAATCGGGCCAACTTATGTATGAAAAAAAGAATTCGTCCGTATACTGATAGTACTTAAAATTCTGACTGTGATTTAAGGGGACGGCGGGCGCAAGGTCACCTCTTAAACTCATCCAAAGGAGTGGAAGCGATGAATCTAAAAAAAGGATTATTTGAACGAAGACCTGAACCTTTTAGAGTCCTTCATCAGGAAGAGGGTGCAGCACAGGAGCTTTCAGTTCAATTGTCTTCGATGCTTCCCACTTATTATCGTACAAGACCCATTGTGTTTGTCTGTATCGGCACCGACCGCTCTACAGGGGATTCACTTGGACCCTTGGTCGGTACATTAATAGAGGAACAGGATATCAAACCATTCCATGTCTATGGAACATTGGATGACCCGATCCACGCTGTCAATCTGGAAGAGAAGCTAAAGGAAATCGCGTCGAAACATATCAATCCCTTTATCATAGGTGTGGATGCCTGTCTCGGGCGATTAAAGAGTGTTGGAGCCATTCAATTAAATGAAGGTCCCTTACGACCAGGAGCCGGCGTAAATAAAGAGTTACCTGAGGTCGGGGAGATTCATTTGACCGGTATAGTAAATGTCAGTGGGTTCATGGAGTTTTTTGTCCTGCAGAATACACGTTTGAATCTTGTCATGAAAATGGCGAGGACGATTGCTGAAGCAATTGTGCTGGCGGGTCATTCTGTAGAACGGAGAAATGCCGTCAGTATTGAAAAATGGCGGGAAGAACTGCAACAATAAAGAAGGGAGATGGCGCGTTCCGCCATCTCCCTTTTTGATTACATATACATTTGATAGGCGTGGATGATTCCAACCACCATGCCTACCACGATGATGCCTGGAAGTAAATTGGCGACTCTTATTTTCGTTACACCAAGGAGGTTGAGTCCAATCGCAAAAATCATGATGCCTCCTGTTGACGTCATTTCGACAATATAAGCATCCATGAGCTCCTGAGGCACCCATTGATGGATTTGAGTGGCGAATAGGGCAATGATTCCCTGATAAAGGACGACTGGAATCGCTGAGAACATAACACCGATCCCGAGGGTGGTCGTTAGAATTAACGACGTAAATCCATCAATGATTGACTTGGTCAAAAGAACATCATGATCTCCCCTGATCCCGCTATCCAGCGCACCAATAACAGCCATGGCCCCGATGACAAAAATCAGGGTGGCGGTGACAAAGCCTTGAGATATGGACGTTTCATTCTTGCTGCCTATCTTTGTTTCCAACCAGTTTCCCAGGGCATTGAGCCTGTCCTCTAGATTCATCCACTCTCCCCAGGCAGCACCAAGGGCAAGGCTGATGATCACGATAAGAAAGTTCTCGCTTTTCAACCCCATCTGTAAACCAAGAACGATAACGGCAAGTCCGATCGCTTTCATGACCGTTCCCTTCATATCTTCAGGTATGCGGTGCAGAATCTTCCCGAGAAGCGTCCCGATGATAATACATACTCCATTTACTAGCGTTCCTAAAAGTACCATGACGTTTCTCCTTATAATTATTTCCCAAAGAAAAGTGTATGTATTATATGGAAGAGGACTGGCTTAAATGGCATGAGATCTACCACTTTAGTCAGTCCCTTTTTACAATGACGTTACTGTAATAACTCCAAAATCCGATCCAGGTCTTCCTTCGAAAAGAATTCCAGTTCGATTTTCCCTTTTTTCTTCGAATGTTTAATCGTTACGGTTGTACCGAAGCGTTCACGCAAGAGCGATTCCTGTTCCTGGATGAAAACATCTTTTTTCTCGGTCTTTTTTGTTTCACGTGGAACATTGTCATTGGCTTCTTGAATGATTTTTTCTAATTGACGGACGTTTAATGATTCTTTAAGGATCCGATTGACGATCATGGACAGCTTCTTTTTATCTTTTAATCCAAGAAGGGCACGGCCATGTCCCATTGACAGCTTCCCTTCAGAAATAAATTCCTGAACGGGTGAAGGGAGGGAGAGTAAGCGAATATGGTTCGCGACATGAGGTCTGCTCTTCCCTAATCGTTTCGCCAGTTCTTCCTGTGTAAGATTCAACTTATCCATTAGCATTTGATAGGCTGCGCCTTCCTCGATCGGCGTCAGGTCCTCACGTTGAAGGTTTTCCAAAACGGCGAGTTCCATCATTTGTTGATCCTTCAATTCACGCACGACAACGGGAACTGTCTCTAACTTAGCCGCTGTGGCTGCACGATAGCGGCGTTCACCGACCACAATCTCATATCCTTTAATGGACTTACGGACAATGATTGGTTGGAGGATCCCATGTTCCAGGATCGATTCCTTCAATTCTTCGATTGCCTGCGGCTCAAAGATCTTTCGTGGCTGATAAGGGTTCGGCCTCATTTCTTTCAGGCTCACTTCCTGGACGGCCTCTTCATTTTGAGTTGTTTGCATATTGGTAAAGAGAGCATTGATGCCCTTTCCTAAACCTTTAGCCATTCGCCACCACTTCCTTTGCCAGTTCTAAATAAACTTCTGCTCCCCTGGATTTCGCATCATAGATGATAATCGGTTCACCATGACTGGGTGCTTCACTTAAACGAACATTACGTGGGATAATTGTGCGATACACTTTGTCTTGAAAGTATTTTTTCACTTCTTCGATGACCTGGATCCCCAGATTGGTCCTGGCATCAAGCATCGTTAACAATACACCATCAATCATAAGGTCATGATTCAGATGCTTCTGCACTAAACGGACCGTACTTAACAGCTGACTTAATCCCTCGAGGGCATAATATTCACACTGGACCGGTATGACGACAGCATCCGAAGCGGTTAACGCATTGATCGTCAGAAGTCCCAAGGAAGGGGGACAATCGATAATAATATAATCGAATTCGTCCTTTACCTTCTCCAATGCTTTCTTTAAACGGACTTCACGGGAGATGGTCGGAACCAATTCAATTTCTGCACCGGCAAGTGAGATCGTTGCAGGGACAATCGATAAGTTCTCTACTTTTGATTGTTTAATCGTGTCTTTAACATCTACATCATCCACTAACACATCATAGATACACTGCTGTACATCCCCTTTTTCCACGCCGACACCACTAGTGGCGTTTCCCTGAGGATCGATATCTACAAGTAAAACCTTTTCCCCTATATAAGCTAAACAAGCCCCCAAATTGACGGATGTCGTGGTCTTTCCCACCCCGCCTTTTTGGTTTGTAACGGCTACGATTCTGCCCAAGGTTGTCACCTACCTTTTGACTTCCTAAAATTGATTTCATTTTTACACAGTATTCTTTTATTCTATCAAAATTCCCGGATAATTGTCTGTCAATTTTTCAAAAAGGAACACGTTACCATAAATAGGATATAGTTATTGTTCGGTTTACATCCCATGGCTCGCAATAGAAAAAGTGAGAAACGGATCGGATATGTTTCTCACTTTTAGACTACGAATCTATTTTTTTTTCGGAATACGAATGGTGAATTGATAGAATTCCTCGTGCTCTTCTTCTTCTGAGTCGAGATTGATTCCGCTATCGGATACCATGGACAGCGATTGTCGAATCGTATTCACGGCAATTCTCATGTCTTTGCTGAAAGCCTTCCGTTTAGGCTTCGGCTTTTGCGTCGTTCCTTCTTGCATTTTTACAACCCGGTCTTCGGTCTGTTTGACATTCAAGCTCTTTTCAATGATTTCTTGAAGAAGCTGGATCTGCTTTTCAGAATTCTTCAGAGGAATCAAAGCCCTGGCATGACGTTCTGTGATTTGTTTATCTAATAAAGCTGATTGAATTTCTTCTGGAAGCTTTAGGAGACGAAGCTTGTTCGCCACGGTTGATTGTCCTTTTCCTAAGCGTTGAGCAAGGGCTTCTTGGGTTAGATCATGTAATTCCAACAGTTTTCCATATGCGATTGCTTCCTCTATAGGAGAGAGCTCTTCTCTTTGTAAGTTCTCAATTAATGCGACAGAGGCTGTTTCGGTATCGTTAAGATTCTTCACAATCGCAGGTACGGTTTCCCAGCCAAGCTTTTGAACGGCTCTGTATCTCCGTTCACCCGCAATGATTTCAAACTGGTCATCATCGTATTGTCTCACCACGATCGGCTGGATGATGCCATGAGTGTGAATCGTTCTGGATAACTCTTCTATCTTTTCATCATTAAACACAGTCCTTGGTTGAAATCGATTCGGGATGATTTGCGAGACCTGTATCTTTCTCACTTCATCACGATCTTCTTCCACTACATTCGACTCTTCAGATTCAACATCTTGCTCCTTTTCACCTAGGCCAAAAAAACGAGAGAAAGGATGCTTCATCTTCCTACACCACCTTTAAGAAACTCCCTTTATTAATATTCTCTAAAATATGTCAATTTCCTGCCTTCTCACTATATGTCAATTATACCATGACCAATTAAGGCAGGAGAGTGACAATACTATTCTAACGGTAATTTATTCGGTGTCCCGGGTTTTCTGGGATATTTGTTAGGCGTTTCTTTCACTTTGTTGATTTTCACGATATTCCGTTCACTTTCCTCTTCAGGAAGAAGGAAGGAATACATTTTATCCGTTTGTCCACCAAGTGTCCCGATGGCTTTCTTTGCGTTAGACAGCTCTTCATTGACATTAGAAGCCTTCATGGCGACAAATGCGCCACCTTTTTTTACAAGCGGCAGGCATAATTCACTTAATACGGACATTCTGGCTACGGCTCTTGCTGTAACCATATCATATTTTTCGCGATGAGCCTTGTTTTTTCCAAAGGTCTCTGCACGATCATGATAAAAATGGGTATTTGCAAGTCCCAGCTCATCGGACAAATGATTTAAGAATGTGATGCGCTTGTTCAAGGAATCAACAATCGAAATATGTAGATGCGGGAAGCATATTTTAAGCGGGATACTTGGAAAACCGGCACCTGCCCCAACATCACAAAGAGATTGAACTTCCGTGAAGTCTACATAAAATGCTGCACTGATCGAATCGTAAAAATGCTTTAAATACACGTCTTCTTTGTCAGTGATTGCCGTCAAATTCATTTTTTCATTCCATTCAACAAGCAATTCATAGTAGCGTTCAAACTGATCTAATTGCCTGGAAGAAAGGGAGATCCCTTTGTCCTCAAGCATTGATTGAAATTCATTTACGTTCATGAAATTATCCTTCCTTTACCTCTATTGACCACCGGATACTTTGGCGATTTTCCCTTGCTCGATATAGACCATTAAAATAGAGATATCTGCGGGATTCACGCCTGAAATGCGGGATGCCTGGGCAAGGGAAAGAGGCTGGACCTCGATTAATTTCTGTCTTGCTTCAGAAGCTAACCCGCTGATCGCACTGTAATCAATATTTTCAGGAATTCGTTTATTTTCCATCTTCTTCATTTTATCGACCTGTTGAAGAGATTTTTCAATATAACCTTCATATTTCACCTGGATTTCAACTTGCTCCTCTACGTCGGGATCAAGCTCGATGTCGTTTGGGACGAGTGTCTTGATATGACTGTAATTCATTTCAGGACGCTTCAGGAGATCAGCTGCCAATATCCCGTCTTTCAGCTCGCTTCCGCCTGCTTCACGGATAACCCTTTGAGTATCGTCAGTCGGCTTGATGCGGACGGTTTCAAGTCGCTTCTTCTCGGCTGATATCGTTTCTTTCTTCGCCGTGAATCGCTCAAAACGATCATCGGAGATCAATCCGATCTTATGACCGATATCCGTTAAACGAAGATCAGCATTGTCATGGCGGAGCAACAAGCGGTATTCCGCGCGGGAAGTCAGGAGACGATACGGTTCGTTCGTCCCTTTCGTCACAAGGTCATCGATCAGTACCCCGATATAAGCGTCGGACCGGCTTAAGATCACCTCGTCTTTATCAAGAGCACGGCACGCAGCGTTGATTCCGGCCATCAATCCTTGACCAGCCGCTTCTTCATAGCCGGATGTTCCATTGATTTGTCCCGCGGTATACAGGTTTTTAATTTTTTTCGTTTCAAGGGTCGGCCATAATTGCGTCGGTACGATGGAATCATACTCGATTGCATAACCGGCGCGCATCATTTGGACCTTCTCAAGACCCGGAATGGTCTGCAGGATTTTTTGCTGCACATCTTCAGGCAGGCTTGTTGATAAACCTTGAACGTACACTTCCTGAGTATTTCTTCCTTCCGGCTCAAGGAAGATCTGATGACGCGGCTTGTCGTGGAAACGCACGACTTTATCTTCAATAGAAGGACAGTAACGAGGTCCGGTTCCTTTGATCATCCCTGAATACATTGGCGAACGATGAAGATTGTCGTCGATTAATTGATGAGTCAGTTCATTCGTATACGTCAGCCAGCATGGAAGTTGATCCGTGATGTATTTCGTCGTCTCATAGCTGAATGCCCGTGGAACGTCATCACCAGGCTGAATTTCTGTTTTCGAATAATCGATCGTCGAGCTATTGACCCGCGGCGGTGTCCCGGTTTTAAACCGGACCGTATCGAAGCCAAGCTCATGCAAATGATCAGAAAGTCTGATGGAAGGCTGCTGGTTATTGGGACCGCTTGAATATTTCAGGTCTCCCAATATGATTTCACCACGAAGGAAGGTACCTGTGGTGATGACGACCGTTTTGGCACGGTAGGCAGCACCTGTCATCGTGACGACACCTTTACATTCGTCATCCTCCACGATCAGTTCCTCGACCATTCCCTGCATCAAGGTCATGTTCGGTTCGTTTTCGATTGTCCGTTTCATTTCATGCTGGTAGAGGAATTTATCTGCCTGTGCCCGTAACGCACGTACAGCAGGACCTTTTCCTGTATTCAACATCCTCATTTGTATATGCGTTTTATCTATATTACGACCCATCTCTCCACCGAGAGCGTCGATTTCCCTTACAACGATTCCTTTGGCCGGTCCACCAACCGATGGATTACACGGCATAAAGGCGACCATATCAAGGTTGATGGTTACCATTAACGTTTTCGCTCCCATACGTGCAGAAGCAAGTCCCGCTTCTACCCCGGCATGGCCAGCACCAATGACAATGACATCATATTGCCCTGCGTCATATTGCATGGTTTATTATTTCCTCCTTGTAGGACGGATAAGTCCCGTCCACATTTATAATAGTGTTTATTTTCCTAAGCAGAACTGAGAAAACAGCTGATCAATCAGGCTTTCATGAACACTGTCCCCGATGATTTCACCTAATAGTTCCCACGTTCTCGTCAGATCGATCTGCGCAATATCAATCGGTGTCCCCATTTCCACGCTGTCGATCGCTTCATTGATTGCAAGGGATGCCTGGTTGAGTAAGGCGATATGACGACTGTTGGATACGTATGTCATATCCCCCGCTTCGATGGATCCCGCAAAGAATAAAGATGAAATGGCTTCTTCCAGTTCATCGATTCCCTGTTCTTCCAGTAAAGCCGTCGTTACCAACTGATGATTGACAGCCAGTTCCCTTACCTTATCTATATCAATCTTCTGAGGCAGATCCGTTTTGTTCACGATGACAATGACATCCATTCCCCTCACCGCTTCAAATAACTGTTCATCCTCAAAGGTTAATTCATCTGCATAATTGAGCACGAGTAAAATTAAATCGGCTTCCTTTAACACCTGTCTCGAGCGTTCAACGCCAATCCGTTCAACGATATCTTCGGTCTCACGAATCCCCGCCGTATCAACAAGACGGAGCGGTACCCCCCTTACGTTGACATACTCCTCGATCACATCACGTGTCGTCCCGGGGATATCCGTCACAATGGCTTTATTTTCGTGAACAAGGCTGTTTAAGAGGGAGGACTTCCCTACATTGGGCCTTCCGATAATCACCGTAGAGAGACCTTCCCTTAAAATCTTCCCTTGTTCAGATGTGCGGACCAGCCGGTCGATTTCATCCCGGACGTGTTTGGATTTTTCCAGAAGGACGTTATGCGTCATCTCTTCTACATCATCATACTCCGGATAATCGATATTCACTTCGACATGGGCAAGTGTTTCAAGAATTTCCTGACGGAGCTTCCTGATCAAATTGGATAGGCGGCCTTCCATTTGATTCAGCGCTACATTCATGGCCCGGTCGGTTTTCGCCCGAATGAGATCCATCACGGCTTCTGCCTGAGAAAGATCGATTCGCCCATTCAGGAAAGCCCGCTTCGTGAATTCACCGGGTTCTGCGAGTCTCGCCCCGTTTTTCAACACCAGCTGCAGAACTTTATTCACCGACACAAGTCCTCCGTGGCAGTTGATCTCGATAATGTCCTCCCGTGTGAATGTCTTCGGACCTCTCATCACGGAAACCATGACCTCTTCCACCACCTGATCGGTGCCCTGATCAACGATATGTCCATAATGAATGGTATGGGAGGCAAATTCCTTCATAGAAATCCCTTTCATTCCCTTAAAGACTTTATCACCGATCTCGAATGCCTGGTCACCGCTCAAACGGACGATGGCGATCGCTCCCTCTCCCATCGGCGTGGATATGGCTGCAATTGTATCTAATTCCATTATGTTCACCTCTCTTATAGCTGATCTATTTATATGAAATGTATAGTAGAAAGTAATGTTTCCCCAATTTATTAGAATATCACAATCCGTTTTAATACTAAAGAAAGGAAACCCGTTGTTCGTCACCAAATAATGTTATCCACACAGATAACATCTCATCTCTATTATTTTAACTTATCCACATGTGAATAACAATAAACCGGGGTGAAAATAAGATTCTACAGGCAGAAGCAATAAAAAAAACGATCCCCCGAAAGGAATCGTCTTTCATTATTTTGGTGCAATGACAATGTATCGATTGGGTTCTCTTCCCTCTGAATGGGTATCGACCCTTTTGGAATCCACTAAAGCGGTGTGGATCACTTTTCGTTCATAAGAGGGCATCGGTTCCAATGAAACAGAGCGATTGGTGCGCAGTGCCTTTTCTGCTAAACGTTCCGCCAGTGTTGTCAGCGTCTGCTTCCGTCTTTCCCGATAGTTTTCGGCATCCAACAGGATCGTGATGAACTGACCGGATACCCGATTGGCGACCAATTGCGATAAATGTTGAAGAGCATTCAACGTTTGCCCTCTTTTTCCAATCAATAGAGCCATTTTTTCACCGGAAATGTTGAATTCCACATCTCTTCCATCCCTTTTCACTTCTATGGTCGCTTCCACGCCCATTTCACGTGCAACGGATATAAGAAAATCCTTCGCTTCCTCTACCGGATCAACCGCTTTCTTCACTTTGACGACTGCCGGCCTTCCGCCGAACAATCCGAATAAACCTTTTTTACCTTGATCAATGACGTCGATCTCTGCTTCTTCTTTGGTGATATTCAGTTGAGACAAGGCTGATTCAATGGCTTCTTCCACCGTTTGACCAGTCACTTCTACTTCTCTCACTTTTTCTTTCCTCCCGAATTCCCACCAGCTTTGACGGCTTGCGCTTCTTTAATCTCAGGTCCCTTGATGAAGTAAGTTTGAGCAATCATGAATAGATTTCCGACTACCCAGTAAAGGGATAGAGCTGCAGGGAAGTTAATCGCAAAAATGATGATCATGACCGGCATAATATAAAGCATCATGGCCATTTGCGGATTTTGATTCGCTGTACCCGCCATCATTAATTTTTGTTGGATGAACGTTGTTAAACCTGCTACTAAAGGTAAAATATAGTATGGATCCGGATTACCAAGATCGAACCATAAGAAGTTATGCGCTTTAATTTCCTGTGTTCTAACGATCGCATGGTAGAAACCGATCAAGATCGGCATTTGAACGATCAATGGGAAACAACCCGCTAACGGATTCACCCCATGACTTTGGAATAAAGCCATCGTTTCTTGTTGAAGCTTTTGCTGAGTTTGTGCATCTTTAGATCTATATTTTTCACGCAGTTTTTTCATTTCAGGTTGTAATGCCTGCATGGCTTTTGAATTTCTCGTTTGTTTGATCATCAATGGCAGAATCGCTAAACGAATGAGCAATGTAACGATGACAATCGCTAATCCATAAGATCCGCCCATGAACTCTGCAACCATTGTAATCAATTGCGATAAAGGATAGACAATATATTCATTCCATATTCCGCTACTATCAGATGTAATCGGCTTATTGTAATCTGTACAACCTGATAGAATAGCCATTAGCCCAATGATTCCCACCAGGGCTATCATTCTCTTTTTCACCCTTATTTTCCTCCCAACTAATATCTTTCAAATTAAATGTAAACAAGTACCATCAACCCGCACCAAAAAAGTACAATCCCCCGTATTGTAACATCTTTTCCTTGGCTTGTGATGACGAAACCTGTCATTCTCTCAAAATGTTATGACTTCTTCCTATCATATTTGCCATAAGAAGACCTTTTCAATACTTTTCCTCTTTTTAATACATGGGTGAGACTCCCCTTCACCTCATGGAAATTCATTTCGGCCGCCGGTTTTCTGGCGATGATAAGATAATCGTACTGGTCGTGTACCTCTTCTTGTAATTCTAAAAAGGCCTGCCGGACATATCGCTTAATTTGATTTCGGCAAACAGCATTTCCGATTTTCTTACTGACGGAAATTCCGATCCGAAATGGCTGAGGCTCTTCTTTCTTTAATAGATACAAGACGAATTGACGATTCGCGAAAGATGTTCCTTTTTTAAATATTTCCTGGAACTCTTTATTTTTCTTGACTCTTTGCTCTTTCCGCATGGACCACACCTAATTTTCTTTTTGTCTTGATCTACCCTCGACATTATTGGCTCATTCATATGAAATTATAAGTACTTTTTCTCGCAAAACAAAATACGAACGAGCCAAATCGTCTTTTCTCATAATAGAAAGGAAAAAAAAGACCACTGAGTCAGTTCAGTGGTCTAGGCAGATAATACTTTTCTTCCTTTGCTGCGACGGCGAGCTAAAACATTGCGTCCGTTTTTAGAGCTCATACGTGCACGGAAACCGTGATTCTTTTTTCTTTTGCGGTTATTTGGTTGAAACGTTCTTTTCATCTATGACACCTCCCTGAAGGATATCTTTAAAAAAGTTAAAGACATTCCTCACTATTATAAAGACGGTACCCATAAAAAGTCAACACTCAGATTATTTTTCTTTTTAAGTGCTACTTAATCCGTCTTTTCTCATTTGCTAGGAGCCAGTGGTGGTTGATTTCCGCTGCAGGTGCTCGCTTTCCGCGGGGCTGGCGGTGAGCCTCCTCAGGCTTCGCCTTGCGGGGTCTCACCTGTCCAGCGTTTCCCGCAGGAGTCGAGCACCTTCCGCTTCAATCAACTATTTGAGTTTTACATCTTGTTTGATAAGAATAAACTCTTTAATAATCAGACAAAAAATCATTTCAAATCTTTTTAAGGTGCCAGCTACACTTTTAACCACATAATCTTTTTTAAAAGATTTCCTCTGATCGTCAGGTATCTCCAAGAACACTCAAATTATTCATCATAATTTCCCTTCTACAAACCCTATCCCATTTTTCTATTAAACGTGCCTGTGGATAGGATTCGACATGGTTTTAAATTATCCACAACACATACTGACAACTTTTTCACAAGTTCTTGGGTTGTGGACAATTTCATTCCACAAGGTGTTGGGGGTTGTGGATAAAATTTAAAAAGCATTGCACCTCTAAGGATATTTTGATATGATTATTGTGTTTTCACTCTTGATAACTGTGTTTAAGGAAATAACTTATCCACAAAGTGTGGATATTATGTGGGTAACTTATACAGAGGGTTTGTAAAACGTTGTCCACAAGTGGTGGATAATGTCGAAAAACCATTTTCCTTCCTTATTATATATATTTTCCACATTCAGTGAATTGTATTTTTATAAAATAGCGTGATTTTAGGGACTGTATAGCGCGTAATGATTGTACAGAAGTTATACAAACTAAGAAAAGGAGGGATCAGGATTGGAGAATATCGGGGATCTTTGGAGCAAGGCCTTAGAAAATATTGAAAAAAAGATCAGTAAACCAAGCTTTGATACTTGGTTGAAATCAACTAAGGCCCATTCCATTCAAGGGGACACCCTTGTAATTACAGCTCCAAATGAATTTGCAAGAGATTGGCTGGAAGGCCGTTACTCTCAGCTAATCTCAGGGGTTTTGTATGATATTACGGGCGAAGAACTAGTCGTGAAATTTATCATTCCTCAAAACCAGGAGCCGGAAGAGTTTGATATTCAAATACCACCAAAGTCGATGAAAGATGATGATCAGCAGGATATCAATCAAAATATGCTGAACGCCAAATACACTTTCGACACGTTTGTTATCGGTTCGGGCAACCGGTTCGCCCATGCCGCTTCTTTGGCTGTGGCGGAAGCACCTGCCAAAGCCTATAATCCCTTATTTATTTATGGGGGAGTCGGCCTTGGGAAAACTCACTTGATGCATGCCATCGGCCATTATGTACTCGAACATAATCCTGCTGCGAAAGTAGTTTACTTGTCATCTGAAAAATTCACCAACGAATTCATTAACTCCATCAGGGATAATAAAGCAGTCGATTTTCGCAATAAATACCGTAGTGTAGATGTTTTATTAATTGATGATATTCAATTTTTAGCGGGTAAAGAACAAACACAAGAGGAATTTTTCCATACTTTTAATACCTTACATGAAGAAAGCAAGCAAATTGTCATTTCCAGTGATCGGCCACCGAAAGAAATTCCGACACTTGAAGATAGACTTCGTTCTCGATTCGAATGGGGGCTTATTACAGATATCACACCACCGGATCTCGAGACGAGAATTGCGATTTTACGAAAAAAAGCAAAGGCTGAAGGACTGGATATTCCAAATGAAGCCATGCTTTATATAGCTAATCAAATCGATTCCAATATTCGTGAGCTAGAGGGCGCATTGATCCGTGTCGTCGCGTACTCTTCTCTTATAAATAAAGACATCAATGCAGATCTTGCAGCTGAAGCGTTGAAGGATATCATCCCGAGCTCGAAGCCAAGGGCGATTACCATCCTGGAAATTCAACGTGTCGTTGGCGAGCATTTCAATGTGAAGCTCGAGGATTTCAAAGCGAAAAAACGAACAAAGTCCATCGCATTTCCGAGACAAATCGCCATGTATTTATCCAGGGAAATGACGGATTCCTCCCTTCCGAAGATCGGGGAAGAGTTTGGCGGACGTGATCACACGACTGTCATTCATGCTCATGAGAAGATCAGTACATTACTCGGAACGGATGCACTTCTTCAGCAGCAATTGAAGGAAATTCGTGAAACATTAAAGGCCTGAATCTACACACAACCAAACTGGATAATGTGAATAACTCCGACTAACTAGCACACAGTCTGTCCACATGTGGATAGGCTGTGTTTACGTTCGATTCACACACTTATCCACATATCAACAGGCCCTACTACTTCTATTACTATTTTTTAAATAAATTATTAGTATATGATTCAGTCCATAAACTTATGTGCAAATTGGAGGAATAAATCATGAAATTTGTTATTCAAAGGGACCATCTAGTCCAGAGCGTCCAAGACGTCATGAAAGCCGTCACATCAAGAACGACGATTCCCATCCTGACAGGGATCAAAATCATTGCCACCGAAGATGGAGTCACATTGACAGGTAGTGATTCGGATATCTCGATTGAATCCTTTATCCCGAGTGAGGAAGAAGGTACTGAGATCGTTGGAATCATGGAAACAGGAGGCATTGTCCTGCAGGCAAAGTTCTTTAGTGAGATTGTAAAGAAATTACCGAAAGATACGGTGGAAATCGAAGTTCAAAGTCACTTCCAAACAGTCATCCGATCGGGGCAGGCAGAATTCAATTTAAACGGTCTGGATCCTGAAGAATATCCGCATCTTCCACAAATAGAAGAAGGAAACGGAATTAAGGTTTCAACGGATCTTCTTAAAACGATGATTAGACAAACCGTATTCGCAGTGTCCACCTCAGAAACACGTCCCATCTTGACAGGTGTAAACTGTCAGATCGAAGACGGGGAGTTAAGCTGTATTGCAACAGATAGTCACAGACTTGCCATGAGAAAAGCACCGATCGAAACAAATCATGATGCATCCTACAATATCGTGATTCCAGGAAAGAGCTTAAATGAGTTGAACAAGATTCTGGATGATACGGATGAACCCGTTGAAATCGTCATTACGGAAAACCAGGTTTTGTTCAAAGCGAAACATTTATTATTTTTCTCGAGATTATTAGAAGGGAACTATCCTGACACAAGTCGATTGATTCCATCTGATACGAAAACAGAATTGACCCTTAGTACAAAAGAATTTTTACAAGCGATCGATCGTGCATCGCTACTGGCTAGAGAAGGACGTAATAACGTTGTGAAACTTTCGACGCTTGATGGCGGAATCATTGAAATTTCATCAAACACGCCTGAAATCGGGAAGGTCATCGAGCAGGTGGAAAGCCAATCAATCGAAGGGGAGGAATTGAAAATCTCCTTCAGCGCGAAATATATGATGGACGCGTTAAAAGCCATTGAAGGAACCGAAATCCATGTAAACTTCACGGGAGCGATGAGACCGTTCGTTCTGAAGCCACTTCATGACGACTCGATTCTTCAATTGATTCTTCCAGTAAGGACGTACTAAAAAAGCAAAAAAGCCAGCACCTTCGAGAAGTTTGGGTGTTGGCTTTATTTTTAGCGGAAATCCACTGCAACTACTTTCTCCATTTTTCGTTAGTTGTGACTTAACTCCATTTAGAGTAAAATAATATATTAGAGACTTTATACGGAAAGTAGTGATTTTAATGGCAAAAGAGATCACCATTGAAACAGAAATCATCACATTGGGACAATTCCTGAAGCTTGCTGAAGTGATTCAGTCCGGTGGGATGGCGAAATGGTTCTTAAGTGAATATGAAGTATACATAAACGGGGAACAAGACCAAAGAAGAGGAAGAAAGCTTACGGTTGGAGACAAAGTAGAAATTCCTGAAGTAGGGGTCTTTGTGGTTGCTGGAGAATAATAAAGGGTGTTATGTCCATGTACATTGAACAATTAGAATTAAGAAACTATCGCAATTACGAATCAATCGACGTTAGTTTCGAAAATAAGGTGAACGTCATTCTTGGAGAAAATGCCCAGGGGAAGACGAATATCATGGAGTCTATCTACGTCCTGGCAATGGCTAAATCCCACCGGACCTCAAATGATAAAGATTTAATCCGTTGGGACCAGGAATATGCTAAAATAAAAGGTAGGATTCAGAAATATAACGGTGGATTACCTTTGGAGCTGATCCTGTCCAAAAAGGGAAAAAGGGCGAAGAGTAATCACCTTGAACAATCTAAATTGAGTCAATATGTCGGGAATATGAATGTTGTCATGTTTGCACCTGAAGATCTTCATTTGGTAAAAGGGAGCCCTCAAGTCAGGCGCCGTTTTATCGATATGGAAATCGGTCAGGTTTCTCCTGTTTATTTACATGATATCAGCCTTTATCAAAAAATATTACAGCAACGCAACCATTATTTAAAACAGTTGCAAACGAGAAAACAAAAAGACCAGACGATGCTTGATGTCTTGACTGAACAGTTCATCGGGATGGCGGTGAAAATCACGAAGAAACGATTTGAGTTCGTTCAGCTATTGGAAAGTTGGGCGAAACCGATCCATTCAGGGATTTCAAGAAACTTAGAAACGTTGGAAATCGTATATAAACCGTCTTTAGATGTATCAGATAATCAAGAATGGTCAAAAATGGTAGATATATATGAGCAGAAATTCAATGGTATCCGCGAACGGGAGATTGATCGGGGTGTGACCCTGGTCGGACCCCATCGGGATGATCTTCAATTTATTGTGAATGGACGGGATGTTCAAACATTCGGGTCACAAGGGCAGCAACGGACGACGGCCCTCTCTGTGAAGCTTGCAGAAATCGAGCTGATACACTCTGAAATCAAAGAGTATCCCATCTTACTTCTGGATGATGTGTTATCTGAGTTGGACGATTATCGTCAGTCTCACTTATTAAATACCATCCAGGGGAAAGTTCAAACCTTCGTGACCACGACCAATGTGGATGGAATTGATCATCAAACCTTAAACGAGGCCACTACGTTCGAAGTAGAAGCCGGATCCATGAAAAGATTGAAATGAGGTGTTACCTTGTACATACATGTTGGAGAAGATGTCATGGTACGTACAGATGAAATCATCGCAATTATTGATCGAGACACCGTTCAATTTTCAGAGGAAATTCAACATTTTCTAAAAACGAAAGATCATAACCTTTGCAACCTTGCAAAGGGTTCATATAAATCTCTTGTTATCACAACGGGCCAGTTGTATCTCTCACCGCTGGCATCCAGTACGTTAAAGAAGCGATCAAAGAAATACTCAAACTATGAGAATTTATTATAGAAATATAAAGCCCTGAAGGTTAGAAAGTGTAGGTGAATCAGTATGGCTATAGAACAAAATCAAGCGCAAGGCGGCTCCTATGATGAAAATCAGATTCAGGTTTTAGAAGGTTTGGAGGCCGTTCGAAAAAGACCGGGTATGTATATTGGATCAACAAGCGGCAGAGGTCTGCATCACTTGGTGTGGGAAATCGTTGATAACAGTATTGATGAAGCATTAGCCGGTCACTGTGACGAAATCGAAGTCATCATTGAAGAGGATAACAGTATTACCGTGACGGATAATGGACGGGGTATTCCGGTCGGTATCCACGAAAAAATGGGACGTCCTGCCGTAGAGGTCATCATGACCGTCCTTCACGCGGGTGGTAAGTTCGGCGGCGGCGGATATAAAGTATCCGGCGGACTGCACGGTGTCGGGGCATCGGTTGTTAATGCCCTTTCCTCGGAACTTGAGGTACATGTCCATCGTGATGGAAACATCTACTACCAGAAATTCGAAAAAGGTGTCCCGAGCTTCGACCTTAAAGTGGTCGGAGAAACGGACAAGACCGGAACGATCATTCACTTTACTCCAGATCCTGAAATCTTTACTGAAACGACGGAATATGAATATGACATACTTGCAAACCGTATTCGTGAACTGGCTTTCTTAAACAGAGGGATCCAAATCAGTATTGAAGATAAGCGCGGCGAAGGGAAAAGAAAGGACTACCATTATGAAGGTGGAATTAAGTCCTACGTTGAGCACCTTAACCGTTCGAAAGAAGTCATCCATGAAGAACCGATCTACATTGAGGGGGAGAAAGATGAAATCACCATTGAAATCGCCCTTCAATACAATGACGGTTTCGCAAGTAATCTTTACTCATTCGCCAATAATATCCATACCCATGAAGGTGGAACCCATGAGTCTGGATTTAAAACGGCGTTGACGAGGGTCATCAATGATTATGCCCGTAAAAATAATGTCTTCAGAGAGAATGATGCCAATCTTTCAGGGGAAGATGTCCGTGAAGGATTGACAGCCATCATCTCGATCAAGCACCCTGACCCTCAATTCGAAGGTCAAACGAAAACGAAACTCGGAAACTCAGAAGCAAGGACGATCACAGATTCACTTTTCTCGGAGCATCTGGAAACGTTCTTACTTGAAAACCCGGTTGTTGCACGAAAAGTTGTGGAAAAAGGTCTTATGGCTGCCCGTGCCCGACTGGCTGCGAAAAAAGCAAGGGAACTTACCCGTCGTAAGAGCGCCCTGGAAATCTCGAGCCTTCCTGGTAAACTGGCGGACTGTTCATCTAAGGACCCGAGCATCAGTGAAATCTATGTGGTTGAGGGTGACTCAGCCGGTGGATCGGCCAAACAGGGCCGGGATCGTCACTTCCAGGCCATCCTGCCTCTGCGTGGTAAAATCATCAACGTAGAAAAAGCACGTCTTGACAAGATCCTTTCTAATAACGAGGTCCGTGCGATTATTACAGCTCTTGGGACAGGGATTGGTGAAGACTTCAATCTGGCTAAAGCGAGATACCATAAAATCGTGATCATGACCGATGCCGACGTTGATGGCGCTCATATTCGTACGCTATTATTAACGTTCTTCTACCGTTACATGAGAAATATCATTGAAGCAGGCTATATCTACATCGCTCAACCGCCTTTGTACAAAATACAACAAGGGAAGAAAATCGAGTACGCCTACAATGATAAGGAACTGGATCGCATACTTGCAGAAATTTCCCCGACACCTAAACCTGGAATCCAGCGTTACAAAGGTCTTGGAGAGATGAACCCTGAGCAGCTTTGGGAAACAACAATGGATCCGGAAACAAGGACCCTGCTGCAGGTAAGTCTTCAAGATGCGATTGAGGCTGACGAAACCTTTGATATCCTGATGGGTGACAAAGTTGAGCCAAGACGTAACTTCATCGAAGAAAACGCAGCGTACGTTAAGAACCTGGATATCTAAAATAAAATAGTACAGGATAGACCATGTGCTATCCTGTCTTTTACATAGCGGACAAGGTAAAGAATGAGAAAGGTATAAATCTTTCTTTAAAAGGAGGTCCCTTTTACTATGGCAGAAATACCAAGATCGAATGTTAAAGAAATTAATATTAGTAGTGAAATGCGCTCGTCTTTCCTGGATTATGCGATGAGTGTCATCGTTTCACGTGCCTTACCTGATGCACGTGATGGCCTTAAGCCCGTCCATCGCCGTATTTTATATGCGATGAATGACCTCGGCATGACGTCTGACAAAGCGTACAAGAAATCAGCACGTATCGTCGGTGAAGTAATCGGTAAGTATCACCCCCACGGTGATTCAGCTGTGTATGACACAATGGTGCGTATGGCACAGGATTTCAACTATCGTTATATGCTTGTGGACGGTCATGGTAACTTCGGTTCCGTTGATGGAGACGCAGCTGCTGCCATGCGTTACACAGAAGCACGTATGTCTAAAATCTCTATGGAACTCATTCGTGATATTAATAAAGACACAATTGATTATAAAGATAACTATGATGGTACCGAGAGAGAGCCGGAAGTATTACCTGCCCGTTTCCCTAACCTGTTAGTAAACGGTTCTTCAGGAATCGCCGTAGGGATGGCAACGAACATCCCTCCCCATAATCTTGGAGAAGTCATCGATGGAATCCTTGCATTAAGTAAAGATCCCGACATTACGATTCAAGAGCTGATGGAATTCATCTATGGACCTGATTTCCCTACTGCAGGGCTAATTGTAGGAAGAAGCGGGATCCGTCGTGCCTACGAAACAGGTAAAGGTTCCATCACCATGCGTGCCCGTGTGGAAATTGAAACAAAGAGCAACGGAAAAGAAACGATTATCGTCCATCAAATTCCTTATCAAGTAAATAAAGCGAGACTCATTGAGAAGATCGCGGATCTGGTCCGGGATAAGAAGATTGATGGTATCACGGATCTCCGTGATGAATCGGATCGTAATGGTATGCGCATCGTCATTGAAGTAAGAAAAGATGCCAATGCTAACGTACTCCTCAATAACTTATATAAACAAACAGCACTTCAAACAAGCTTCGGGATCAATCTTCTGGCACTTGTAGACGGTCAGCCGAAGGTATTGAACTTAAAAGAATGTCTCTATCATTATCTTCAGCACCAACGTGTAGTCATTCGCCGTAGAACGGAATTCGAATTACGCAAAGCTGAAGCAAGAGCTCATATCTTAGAAGGACTGCGTATCGCCTTAGATCATATTGATGAAATCATTGCCCTTATCCGTGGCTCTCAAACTACGGAACTTGCGAAACAAGGCTTGATGGAGAACTTCTCCCTATCTGACAAACAAGCTCAAGCGATCCTGGATATGCGTCTTCAACGCTTAACTGGTTTAGAACGAGAAAAAATTGAAGATGAGTACCAGGAACTGGTGAAGCTAATTTCTGAACTAAAAGCGATCCTTGCAGATGATGAAAAAGTTCTCGAAATCATTCGTGAAGAGCTTATCGAAATCAAAGAACGCTTCAATGATGAAAGAAGATCAGAAATTGTAGCGGGTGGAATTGAGAATATTGAAGATGAAGACTTAATTCCAAGAGAAAACATTGTCGTATCTCTTACTCATAACGGATACATCAAGCGACTGCCTGTCTCAACCTACCGCAGTCAAAAGCGTGGAGGAAGAGGAATCCAGGGAATGGGTACCAATGATGAAGACTTTGTTGAAAACTTATTGACCACGTCGACTCATGATACGATTCTATTCTTTACAAACAAAGGAAAAGCATACCGTGCGAAAGGATATGAAATTCCTGAGTTCAGTCGTACTGCGAAAGGACTTCCGATCATCAATCTGCTCGGAGTGGAAAAAGATGAGTGGATCAACGCCATGATCCGGGTCGAAGAATTTGTGGACGACTGGTATTTATTCTTCACGACGAAGCAAGGGATATCCAAACGGACTCCGGTCTCCGATTTCGCCAATATCCGGACGAACGGGCTGATCGCCATCAACCTTCGGGAAAATGACGAACTGATTTCCGTCAAACTGACCGATGGCGAAAAAGATATGATCATCGGAACGAAGCAGGGGATGCTGATCCGTTTCCCTGAAACAGACGTTCGTTCCATGGGCAGAACAGCCACTGGAGTAAAAGGAATCAACCTCAGCGACGATGATATCGTTGTCGGTATGGAAATCCTTGAAGACAAGAGTGATGTCTTGGTTGTCACTGTAAATGGTTATGGAAAACGTACTCCAGCCAGTGAATATAGAGTCCAAACCCGTGGTGGTAAAGGATTGAAGACATGTAACGTGACTGAGCGTAATGGAGAACTCGTCTCTGTTAAAGCTGTCACAGGCGAAGAAGATTTAATGATCATCACCGCCCATGGCGTCCTCATTCGTATGGACGTAAATGACATTTCCACAACGGGACGTAACACTCAAGGGGTCAAGCTGATCCGTCTTCAAGAAAGTGAATTTGTTTCAACCGTCGCCAAAGTTGAAAAAGAAGATGAAGAAGAAACGGAAGCGCCTGTCGAATCTGTTGAGGAAATGGAACAGAACGACATGGAAGACCAAGCAGCTTCTGATGAGGCTAATGAAGACACAGAAGAATAAATGATAGAATAAGCTATTTTCAGTAATGATAACCATTCTGAAAATAGCTTATTTTTTTGGAAATGACACATTTATTTTTTGAAAATAACAACTATACCTCACTAAATTTGGTAAAATAAACTAAAAGAACAGACGTGAGGTGTTGGATAGTTGAAGGTCCATCGTGGGGAAATACAATTAGGCTGCATCGTAGCTGAAGATATCATGGGAATGGCAGCAAACCCGATCATCCCGAAGAATACGGTGCTTGAAGATGAACATTTTAATATCCTTCAAGCATTCCATATCAACGAGTTATACATAGAGAAAACAAAAGCCGACGGAAATTCATTCAAGTCACCGCTCTCTTCCGATAAGGCCTCCAATCAGGAGGAGACAAATTCTCAGGAGACTTTAGGATTTGTAGACCTTTACTTAACGACAGTAAAGGAATTCAAGAAGGAATTCATGAATTGGCAGTCGGGTACGGCCGTTAACGTGGCAAGAGTGAGAGAACTCATACTCCCGGTTATTCAAGAGGTGGAAAAAAATCATATATATATATATTCCCTTCATCACTATTCAACGAAGAAAGATTATCTCTATCATCATGCTGTTTCAGTAAGTATCATCAGTGCTTTAATAGGAAAGAAGATCGGTTTACAATCGGGACAGATCAATCAACTGGCATTAGCGGGAGCACTGGCTGACTGTGGGATGGCTAAGGTGAGCCCACATATATTATCCAAGGATCAACCGCTGACAGAAAGTGAATTTAAAGAAGTGAAGCTACATACGGCAAACGGGTATAAAATGGTCAAAGACACTCCACTATTAAAAACGGAAACGAAGCTCGCAATCTTTCAGCATCATGAACGTTTCGATGGAACAGGATATCCTGCATCGGAAAAGAGCGAACGTATTCACCTCTATTCACAGATTGTCGGGATTGCCGACGTGTTTCATGCCATGACATCAGAGAGAATGTACAGAAGCAAGCAGCCGATCTTCAAAGTATTGGATATGATCAGCAAAGACTTGTTTGGTAAATTTGATATTAAAGTAGTGGAAGGACTCCTTCAATTAATGGGAGACTTAAGAACAGGCACCCCGGTAAAGTTATCAACCGGAGAATTTGGAGAAGTCATTTATACCAAACCGAACGCCTTCATCAGTCCGATCGTTAAACTCAAGACAGATGAAATAGTAGATTTATCTCAGCAAAAGAACATCTATATTACAGAGGTTTTTATCTAAGATCGACTACGGATTTAGCATCCGAATGAAAAAAGTCGCAGGTCAATAAAGAGACCTGCGACTTTTTATCATTTACCTATTGCAAACGTGTTTGATAGTGTGTATACTATTATTTGTTGTCCGAAAGGCATTACATAATTATCAAGAAAATAACTTTTCTAAAATAATAAAAATACCTTGACGATAAACGTTGTAAATGATATATTATAAAGGTCGCTTCAAACGAAGCGCTTACACATTGAACCTTGAAAACTGAACAAAACAAGACAATACGTCAACGTTAATTCTAGATTTATTTTTAAAGAGCTATTCAAACTTTTATCGGAGAGTTTGATCCTGGCTCAGGACGAACGCTGGCGGCGTGCCTAATACATGCAAGTCGAGCGGATTGATGGGAGCTTGCTCCCTGATATCAGCGGCGGACGGGTGAGTAACACGTGGGTAACCTGCCTGTAAGACTGGGATAACTCCGGGAAACCGGGGCTAATACCGGATAACTCATTTCCTCGCATGAGGAAATGTTGAAAGGTGGCTTTTAGCTATCACTTACAGATGGACCCGCGGCGCATTAGCTAGTTGGTGAGGTAACGGCTCACCAAGGCAACGATGCGTAGCCGACCTGAGAGGGTGATCGGCCACACTGGGACTGAGACACGGCCCAGACTCCTACGGGAGGCAGCAGTAGGGAATCTTCCGCAATGGACGAAAGTCTGACGGAGCAACGCCGCGTGAGTGATGAAGGTTTTCGGATCGTAAAGCTCTGTTGTTAGGGAAGAACAAGTGCCGTTCGAATAGGGCGGCACCTTGACGGTACCTAACCAGAAAGCCACGGCTAACTACGTGCCAGCAGCCGCGGTAATACGTAGGTGGCAAGCGTTGTCCGGAATTATTGGGCGTAAAGCGCGCGCAGGTGGTTTCTTAAGTCTGATGTGAAAGCCCACGGCTCAACCGTGGAGGGTCATTGGAAACTGGGGAACTTGAGTGCAGAAGAGGAAAGTGGAATTCCAAGTGTAGCGGTGAAATGCGTAGATATTTGGAGGAACACCAGTGGCGAAGGCGACTTTCTGGTCTGTAACTGACACTGAGGCGCGAAAGCGTGGGGAGCAAACAGGATTAGATACCCTGGTAGTCCACGCCGTAAACGATGAGTGCTAAGTGTTAGGGGGTTTCCGCCCCTTAGTGCTGCAGCTAACGCATTAAGCACTCCGCCTGGGGAGTACGGTCGCAAGACTGAAACTCAAAGGAATTGACGGGGGCCCGCACAAGCGGTGGAGCATGTGGTTTAATTCGAAGCAACGCGAAGAACCTTACCAGGTCTTGACATCCTCTGACAACCCTAGAGATAGGGCTTTCCCCTTCGGGGGACAGAGTGACAGGTGGTGCATGGTTGTCGTCAGCTCGTGTCGTGAGATGTTGGGTTAAGTCCCGCAACGAGCGCAACCCTTGATCTTAGTTGCCAGCATTCAGTTGGGCACTCTAAGATGACTGCCGGTGACAAACCGGAGGAAGGTGGGGATGACGTCAAATCATCATGCCCCTTATGACCTGGGCTACACACGTGCTACAATGGACGGTACAAAGGGCAGCAAGACCGCGAGGTTTAGCCAATCCCATAAAACCGTTCTCAGTTCGGATTGTAGGCTGCAACTCGCCTACATGAAGCTGGAATCGCTAGTAATCGCGGATCAGCATGCCGCGGTGAATACGTTCCCGGGCCTTGTACACACCGCCCGTCACACCACGAGAGTTTGTAACACCCGAAGTCGGTGAGGTAACCTTTTGGAGCCAGCCGCCTAAGGTGGGACAGATGATTGGGGTGAAGTCGTAACAAGGTAGCCGTATCGGAAGGTGCGGCTGGATCACCTCCTTTCTAAGGAAGATTTACAAAAACGTTTGACACGTCGAAGTTTTGTTCAGTTTTGATGGTTCAATAAAGTTTTTTGCGAAAGCAAAAAAACTCTTCATCAAACAAACAATGGTAAGCATTGCTTATCATTCATTTTTATGGAATATGGGCCTATAGCTCAGCTGGTTAGAGCGCACGCCTGATAAGCGTGAGGTCGGTGGTTCGAGTCCACTTAGGCCCACCATATTCTCACCCCTTGGGGCCTTAGCTCAGCTGGGAGAGCGCCTGCTTTGCACGCAGGAGGTCAGCGGTTCGATCCCGCTAGGCTCCACCAAAGATTTTTGCGCAAGCAAAATATCTAACCATACGATCTCTTTCGAGATCCATGATTGTTCTTTGAAAACTAGATAAAGATAAATTGATAGTCAAGAAATTACCGAGTATCGCCATTTTAGGGTTTAAACCTTAATTAGTAAGTGATCAAATTTTGATTTAGCAGCAAAGCTGATAAAGCGAAATTTAGGTTAAGTTATGAAGGGCGCACGGTGGATGCCTTGGCACTAGGAGCCGACGAAGGACGGGACTAACACCGATATGCTTTGGGGAGCTGTAAGTGAGCTTTGATCCAGAGATTTCCGAATGGGGGAACCCATTGTTCGTAATGGAACAATATCCTTACTTGAATACATAGAGTATGGAAGGCAGACCCAGGGAACTGAAACATCTAAGTACCTGGAGGAAGAGAAAGCAATTGCGATTCCCTGAGTAGCGGCGAGCGAAACGGGATATAGCCCAAACCAAGAGGCTTGCCTCTTGGGGTTGTAGGACACTCTATACGGAGTTACAAAGGAATGAAGTAGACGAAGAAGTCTGGAAAGGCTCGTCAAAGAAGGTAACAACCCTGTAGTTGAAACTTCATTCCCTCTTGAGTGGATCCTGAGTACGGCGGGACACGTGAAATCCCGTCGGAAGCTGGGAGGACCATCTCCCAAGGCTAAATACTCCCTAGTGACCGATAGTGAACCAGTACCGTGAGGGAAAGGTGAAAAGCACCCCGGAAGGGGAGTGAAATAGAACCTGAAACCGTGTGCCTACAAGTAGTCAGAGCCCGTTAACGGGTGATGGCGTGCCTTTTGTAGAATGAACCGGCGAGTTACGATCCCATGCAAGGTTAAGTTGATAAGACGGAGCCGCAGCGAAAGCGAGTCTGAATAGGGCGAATTTAGTATGTGGTCGTAGACCCGAAACCAGGTGATCTACCCATGTCCAGGATGAAGTTCAGGTAACACTGAATGGAGGTCCGAACCCACGCACGTTGAAAAGTGCGGGGATGAGGTGTGGGTAGCGGAGAAATTCCAATCGAACTTGGAGATAGCTGGTTCTCTCCGAAATAGCTTTAGGGCTAGCCTCATGTGTAAGAGTCTTGGAGGTAGAGCACTGTTTGGACTAGGGGCCCTCATCGGGTTACCGAATTCAGACAAACTCCGAATGCCAAAGACTTATCCATGGGAGTCAGACTGCGAGTGATAAGATCCGTAGTCGAAAGGGAAACAGCCCAGACCACCAGCTAAGGTCCCAAAGTATACGTTAAGTGGAAAAGGATGTGGAGTTGCTTAGACAACCAGGATGTTGGCTTAGAAGCAGCCACCATTTAAAGAGTGCGTAATAGCTCACTGGTCGAGTGACTCTGCGCCGAAAATGTACCGGGGCTAAACGTATCACCGAAGCTGTGGATTGACACCTCTTGGTGTCAGTGGTAGGAGAGCGTTCTAAGGACTGCGAAGCTAGACCGTAAGGACTGGTGGAGTGCTTAGAAGTGAGAATGCCGGTATGAGTAGCGAAAGATGGGTGAGAATCCCATCCACCGAATGCCTAAGGTTTCCTGAGGAAGGCTCGTCCGCTCAGGGTTAGTCGGGACCTAAGTCGAGGCCGATAGGCGTAGACGATGGACAACAGGTTGATATTCCTGTACCACCTCTTTTCCGTTTGAGCAATGGGGGGACGCAGGAGGATAGGGTAAGCGCACTGCTGGATATGTGCGTCTAAGCAGTTAGGCTGATGATGAGGCAAATCCCATCATCTTAGAAGGCTGAGCTGTGACAGCGAGCGAATTATAGTAGCGAAGTTCCTGATTCCACACTGCCAAGAAAAGCCTCTAGCGAGGAAAAAGGTGCCCGTACCGCAAACCGACACAGGTAGGCGAGGAGAGAATCCTAAGGTGAGCGAGAGAACTCTCGTTAAGGAACTCGGCAAAATGACCCCGTAACTTCGGGAGAAGGGGTGCTCTGGTAGGGTGCAAGCCCGAGAGAGCCGCAGTGAATAGGCCCAGGCGACTGTTTAGCAAAAACACAGGTCTCTGCGAAGCCGTAAGGCGAAGTATAGGGGCTGACGCCTGCCCGGTGCTGGAAGGTTAAGAGGAGTGCTTAGCGTAAGCGAAGGTGCGAATCGAAGCCCCAGTAAACGGCGGCCGTAACTATAACGGTCCTAAGGTAGCGAAATTCCTTGTCGGGTAAGTTCCGACCCGCACGAAAGGCGTAACGATCTGGGCACTGTCTCAACGAGAGACTCGGTGAAATTATAGTACCTGTGAAGATGCAGGTTACCCGCGACAGGACGGAAAGACCCCGTGGAGCTTTACTGTAGCCTGATATTGAATTTTGGTACAGCTTGTACAGGATAGGTAGGAGCCTTGGAAACCGGAGCACAAGCTTCGGTGGAGGCATCGGTGGGATACTACCCTGGCTGTATTGAAATTCTAACCCGCGCCCCTTATCGGGGTGGGAGACAGTGTCAGGTGGGCAGTTTGACTGGGGCGGTCGCCTCCTAAAGAGTAACGGAGGCGCCCAAAGGTTCCCTCAGAATGGTTGGAAATCATTCGCAGAGTGTAAAGGCACAAGGGAGCTTGACTGCGAGACCTACAAGTCGAGCAGGGACGAAAGTCGGGCTTAGTGATCCGGTGGTTCCGCATGGAAGGGCCATCGCTCAACGGATAAAAGCTACCCCGGGGATAACAGGCTTATCTCCCCCAAGAGTCCACATCGACGGGGAGGTTTGGCACCTCGATGTCGGCTCATCGCATCCTGGGGCTGTAGTCGGTCCCAAGGGTTGGGCTGTTCGCCCATTAAAGCGGTACGCGAGCTGGGTTCAGAACGTCGTGAGACAGTTCGGTCCCTATCCGTCGTGGGCGCAGGAAATTTGAGAGGAGCTGTCCTTAGTACGAGAGGACCGGGATGGACGCACCGCTGGTGTACCAGTTGTCTTGCCAAAGGCATCGCTGGGTAGCTATGTGCGGAAGGGATAAGTGCTGAAAGCATCTAAGCATGAAGCCCCCCTCGAGATGAGATTTCCCATCACGTAAGTGAGTAAGATCCCTAGAAGATGACTAGGTAGATAGGTCAGAGATGGAAGCATGGCGACATGTGGAGTTGACTGATACTAATCGATCGAGGACTTAACCACAAAGAGTCATATTTATATGAACAACATTGGTCGATATTCGGCTTTCTTGACATCAATTCTTTATCTAGTTTTGAAGGAACAATCCCTTCAATTGAATAGTCGTCTGGTGACAATGGCGAAGAGGTCACACCCGTTCCCATGCCGAACACGGAAGTTAAGCTCTTCAGCGCCGATGGTAGTTGGGGGATCTCCCCCTGTGAGAGTAGGACGTCGCCAGGCAAATAGGAAAAAGAGTAGCTCATTGAGAGTTACTCTTTTTTTGGTTTTGATTTTTTGTTCGAAGAACATTCGGTCTCTCCTCGACCGCAGTGCGAGGGTAGGGAGGAGCAAGAAGGTCGAGGACGCGAGGGAGAGAAGACCGGAGTGTGGTATCCACACGAGGATCTGAACGAGTGAAGCGGACGAAGAGATTCGCCGCTCATCACTAGCCGTAGCCTTCAGTGCCGATGGTAGGTGGGGGCTCCCCCTGTGAGAGTAGGACGTCGCCAGGCAAATAGGAAAAAGAGTAGCTCTTAGGAGTTACTCTTTTTGATTTGTCTTTTTTTTAGGAACAAAATGACTGCCTGTTGACGAAGAAGGGAACGGGGTGAGGGATGAGTACACTGCTGATGACGATGTAAAGAAAATTCGACATCTTGGCATGATTATTTGAAATGTCGCATGATAAATCACAACGCCGCATGAAAGATCCATCTCTAGCATGATTATCGTAAATCCGGTATGAACTCTATTCTTTGAAACTCGCATGATTCCAGCTTAAATACCAATGGAATAAAATGGTAAAATACGCATAAAAGGAAAAAATGACGCATTTCCCTCCAAAAATGACGCAATAATTTCAAAAACGACGCAATCCCTTCCAAATATGACGCAATTAACCTCTCTTCCTTTTCTCATCATTACGAGATCCCTCAAAAAGACTAGTAACCTCGCAATTTTAAGCCCCTTTAGTTAATCCAGGACACCTTTTTGGTTCATTTTTGTTCTAAATCGAAGTGTTTTTCTAAGATACTAAGGACTTATAAAACTTTTTTATTCTAAAAATCGAATCTATTAGAAGTACGAGGTCGGAGATCAGTCATCTGACCACTCAACTACTCAACTACTCAACCACTCAAAATTGCTATCTCAGAGCCTCCTAACGTATTATTTAAGTAAGAGTTTACACAAGGAGAGAAAAACATGACGACAATTTATGATTTCACTGTTAAGAGAGCGAATGGATCTGTGACGTCGTTGGACGAGTATCGGGGGAAGGTCATGCTGATTGTGAACACAGCAAGTAAGTGTGGCTTTACGCCCCAATTTGAGGAGCTACAGGGCCTGTATGAAGAGTATAAAGAAGAAGGGCTTGTCGTACTTGGATTTCCGTGTGATCAATTCATGAACCAGGAGTTTGATAATGAAGATGATATCATGGAGTTCTGTCAGGTGAATTACGGAGTATCATTCCCGATGTTTGCAAAGGTCGATGTAAAGGGGAAGGAAGCTCACCCATTGTTCACATTCTTAACCCGGGAGAAAAAGGGTGGCCTTCTTTCCAATATTAAGTGGAACTTTACTAAGTTTTTGGTTGGAAAAAATGGTGAGGTATTTGATCGGTATTCGCCACAAACCAATCCTCGTAAAATTGAGGATGATATTAAGAAGTTGCTTCATGCTGAATAGAGAAAGAGGAAAGGCTTAACCTTTCTCTTTCTCCTATGTTTTATCCTTAAGGATCTTGAGTAATAGATAGGGTGACTTTTCTGTTGTGACGTTAAGAAAAGTCGTAATGATTGGATAGTCTTCATTGGTACGGTTTTTTAATAGTTCCACCCACCATTCCGTTTCGTACCGGGCAATCATGCTAAGGTTATATAGGATGGCATAGTGGATGAGTACTTCAGGTATACCGGATGCTTCATTTCGTATTCCCGGCAGTGCCAATCGATTTTTGTTTAAATGCCATCTGACAGGGAGTTGTTCCTCAGTGCTGGATGCGTGCAGCGTGTCCTCTGTAATAGAGATTGAATTCCCCGCTATTTTTTCGTTCATGTATTGTGTAAATAAAGACTCGGACATATGAAAGTGGGATAGTAAGGATTCGTCGATCGTCAGTTTATGCTGGTCGGTGAACCAGAACATGGTTTTCTTTTTGAGCAGAATAAAAAATGCTTCTTCGAGTTCAGGTATTTGGACGAGCAGATCTTCCATTTTGTATTTTTCTCCGATGATATGTTTCACGTGGAACACGAGGTCCGAAAAATGTGAAAAGAGCCCGTTTTTCTGAACCTTTACTTCATCTTGTAGAAACCTGTACTGCTGCTTCTTTCTTTTTCTTGAGGTAATTCCATGAGCAAGTACGGTAGTTGTTTCTGGGTATTCCGGATCTTCTGTCAGGACAATTGCTTTAATGAAATGAATGTATCCATAAAAAAGCAATATGGGCTTTAGTGAAAAAGGAGACATCATGGCTTGTTTATAATAAAGTTCTCCTTGTTCCAAGTAATACATGAATGGATAACAGTTGTCATAGCTCTTTACTTCAGCTTGAATGGAACCCAGTTTTTCGTAACATTTTTTTAGAAACTTCTGGGAGTATTCCGCTGATTGAAAATAGTGAATGAAGTCCCAGTGCTGACGTATTTCGTTCAAGAGATCACCTTCTAATTATTCTGAAAAGTTAAATTAATCCTATTCTTCTTGACAGTATTTTAACCAATTGATAACCTACTAATAATATTTTGGGACTAGGGAGGCCGAAAACATGTGGGATTCTAAATTTGCTAAAGAAGGTTTAACGTTTGACGATGTGTTATTATTACCAGCTAAATCAGAGGTGTTACCAAAGGATGTAAACATCTCTGTTGAATTAACGGAATCAATTAAGTTGAATGTGCCTGTCATCAGTGCAGGGATGGATACCGTAACCGAAGCTGAAATGGCGATTGCAATGGCTCGAACAGGTGGACTTGGTATCATCCACAAGAATATGAGTATTGAGCAGCAAGCTGAACAGGTCGATAAAGTAAAACGTTCCGAAAGTGGAGTTATCTCTGATCCATTCTTTTTAACTCCGGATCATCAAGTCTTCTCTGCAGAGCACTTGATGGGCAAATATAGAATTTCCGGTGTTCCGATTGTGAACAACGAGCAAGAACAGAAGCTTGTCGGGATTTTAACGAATCGTGACCTTCGTTTCATTCAGGATTATTCGATCCAGATCTCGGATGTCATGACGAAGGAGAATCTTGTAACGGCTCCAGTCGGCACTACCCTAGAAGAAGCGGAAAAAATTCTTCAGCAATATAAGATTGAAAAGCTGCCATTGATCGATCAAGAAGGAACACTTAAAGGATTGATTACGATCAAGGATATTGAGAAAGTCATCGAGTTCCCGAATTCGGCCAAAGACGATCAAGGACGTTTATTAGCAGGTGCGGCTGTAGGAATTTCAAAAGATACCTTAACCCGGGTAGAGCATTTAGTGAAAGCTCATGTGGATGTCATTGTAATCGATACGGCTCACGGTCATTCCGCTGGAGTCCTTTCTATTGTTCGTGAAATACGTGAAGCTTATCCAACGTTAAATATCGTAGCAGGTAATGTAGCGACGGCTGAAGCGACGAGAGAATTGATTGAAGCAGGTGCAGATGTGGTCAAAGTGGGAATCGGACCTGGTTCGATCTGTACAACCCGCGTTGTTGCAGGTGTGGGTGTTCCACAAATTACCGCTGTGTATGATTGTGCAACGGAAGCAAGGAAGCACGGTAAGAGCATCATCGCCGATGGAGGCATCAAGTATTCAGGCGATATCGTGAAAGCCCTGGCAGCCGGAGGACATGCAGTCATGCTTGGAAGCTTATTGGCGGGGACATCTGAAAGCCCCGGCGAAACGGAAATCTTCCAAGGCCGCCGCTTTAAAGTATACAGAGGGATGGGTTCTGTCAGCTCCATGGAAAAAGGATCGAAGGACCGCTATTTCCAAGAAGAAGCGAAAAAGTTCGTTCCAGAAGGTATCGAGGGGCGTATTCCTTATAAGGGACCATTGGCTGATACCTTGTATCAGTTAGTCGGAGGCTTACGTTCAGGTATGGGTTATTGTGGAACAAAAGACTTATTCGACTTAAGAGAAAAGGCGCAATTCATTAAAATGACAGGTGCCGGCCTACGTGAAAGTCATCCCCATGATGTTCAGATTACGAAAGAAGCACCAAACTACTCTTTATAAGAAAATAATGACAAAAGCTGATCAGTTTTTCCTGGTCAGCTTTTTTTAGTGGGAATGAGTGTCATTCTCCGTCTTTTTTAAGAGGCCGCAAGTCCCTTGACCTATGCCAAAACTAGTCATATTCTCTGTCTATTCTTACCTTTGGAACTATGTTAAAATAACGAAGGTGTACATAAAATCTTGGAGGGCTAACAGTGAAAAGAAGTTGGATTCAAAAATCTTTTGTTTGTATGATGGTTTGTATGATGGCAATGAGTATGGTGCAGAAACCTGCCAATGCTCAAGGTGACTTGGACGTAAACGCAAAAGCTGCGATTTTAGTAGAAGCAAGTACAGGTAAGATTCTGTATGAAAAGAATTCCGATACTGCTCAAGGAATTGCAAGTATGACAAAGATGATGACGGAGTACGTGTTACTTGAAGCGGTTAAAGAAGGTAAAGTGAAATGGGATCAGACATACACGGTTCCGACAAAAATTTCGAATATGTCCCATAATGATAATCTGAGTAATGTTCCATTAAGAGAAGAAGGTACATATAAACTCAAAGATTTGTATGAGGCTATGGCGATTGAATCTGCTAATGCTGCAGCGATGGCTATCGCTGAAACTGTAGCCGGTTCTCAAGAGAAATTTGTTAAAATGATGA
Organism: Rossellomorea sp. LjRoot5; assembly: GCF_964253455.1. NCBI lineage: Bacteria > Bacillati > Bacillota > Bacilli > Caryophanales > Bacillaceae > Rossellomorea > Rossellomorea sp. LjRoot5. Next base: position 16,724 of record NZ_CAXUQN020000001.1, on the reverse strand, counting down.
ATGATAAAGCCAAAGAACTGGGCTTGGAAAACTATAAATTTGTCAATGTGACGGGATTGAATAATAAAGATTTAGCTCCTTACGTGGATCAAGTAGTAGGCGGAGCGGATGAAGAAAATGTGATGTCTGCGAAAGATACCGCAACACTTGCTTACCGGTTGATGAAAGATTTCCCTGAAATTCTTGATACATCAAGCATTGCGAAGAAAACATTCGCTGAAGGTACTGAAGATGCTTTCCCTATGAAAAACTGGAACTGGATGCTGCCTGGATTGATTCGTGAATATGAAGGTATGGACGGTTTAAAAACCGGTACGACTGATTTTGCGGGTGGATGTTTTACCGGAACAGCTGAAAGAGATGGAATGCGTTATATTACAGTGGTGATGAACGTGGATATCAGCTCTGGAGAAAATTCTTATGATGCGCGATTTAATGAAACGAGAAAAATGTTGGATTATGCTTTTGCTAATTTTACAATGGAAGAAGTCCTCCCTGCTGACTACAAAGTAAAAGGACATAAAACACTTCCAGTTCAAAAAGGAAAAGAAAAAGAAGTTCAGATCAAAACCGATTCTCCATTAAGCATGGTGGTTAAGAACGGTGAAGAGGATCAATACAAGCCTAAATTTGTATTGGATAAGAAGAAGTTGAATGATGGCGAACTGACAGCTCCTGTTAAAGAAGGGGAGAAGGTCGGGTATGTCATGCTGGAAGCGAAAGGTGAAAAAGATTTAGGTTATCTTACGGATAAAGGGACAAACGCTTCAAAAGCATCTGTTGTGACAGTGGATGGTGTCGAGAAAGCAAACTGGTTCGTCCTTTCCATGAGAGCCGTAGGTGGCTTCTTCGGAGACATCTGGGATTCCATTACTTCTACAGTTAAAGGCTGGTTCTAATATAGTGAAACACCAAGACTTAAGTTGGACAGGTCTTGGTGTTTTTTCATAATTGAATTATTGTAGGGGATTATACAAAGGGACTAAAGGAATGCTTGTCGCCTCTGAACAAAGCCCCTCCGCTTTTCGTCTTGACATAAGCCCATTTTTATTGTTTATTTAGCAGTAGGGTTACATAATCATTCCGATTGTTTTAGTCGCGTTTTTTTCCTTTTTTGGGAAGTTGTGGGGCAGGCAAGGGATAAATATAAGGGGGATATTGATATGAAGACTGGTACAGATCGTGTAAAAAGAGGTATGGCTGAGATGCAAAAAGGCGGCGTGATCATGGACGTTGTCAATGCAGAGCAGGCGAAGATTGCTGAGGCTGCGGGTGCAGTGGCGGTAATGGCTCTAGAACGAGTTCCGGCAGACATCCGTGCTGCAGGTGGAGTAGCAAGAATGGCAGATCCTCGTATTATTGAAGAAGTGATGGGTGCTGTGTCGGTTCCAGTAATGGCGAAGGCTCGTATCGGTCATATTGTTGAGGCTAGAGTCCTTGAATCAATGGGTGTTGATTATCTTGATGAAAGTGAAGTATTGACGCCGGCTGATGAAGAGTACCATTTAAATAAAAGAGATTTCACGGTTCCCTTCGTATGCGGATGCCGTGATTTAGGTGAAGCTGCCCGCCGTATCGGAGAAGGGGCATCTATGCTTCGTACAAAGGGTGAGCCTGGAACAGGTAACATCGTTGAAGCGGTTCGTCATATGCGTAAGGTAAATGCTCAAGTACGTAAGCTAGTGAGCATGAATGAAGATGAGATCATGACAGAAGCGAAGTTATTGGGAGCTCCATACGAATTATTGTTAGAAATTAAAGAAAACGGACGTTTACCTGTTGTAAACTTTGCTGCAGGCGGAATTGCCACACCAGCTGATGCTGCCCTTATGATGGAACTCGGGGCTGACGGAGTATTCGTAGGTTCTGGTATCTTTAAATCAGAGAACCCTGAGAAATTCGCAAGAGCGATTGTAGAAGCGACTACTCACTACCAGGATTACAAGTTGATCGCAGAGCTTTCTAAAGAGCTTGGTGTCGCCATGAAGGGTGTAGAAATTTCTTCTATCCTCCCTGAAAACCGTATGCAAGATCGTGGATGGTAAGGTGTGATTCTATGTTGAACATCGGTGTATTAGGACTTCAAGGTGCCGTCAGGGAGCATGTGCGTTCGATTGAAGCCTCTGGTGCCAAGGCGATCGTCGTGAAGCGTGTAGAACAACTGGAAGAGATTCAGGGCCTTATCATGCCTGGCGGGGAAAGTACGACCATGAGAAGGCTGATTGATCGCTATGGCTTTATGGAGCCGTTAAGACAATTTGCAGCAGCAGGGAAGCCGATTTTTGGAACATGTGCCGGTTTGATTCTCTTAGCGAAGCATATCGTCGGTTACGAAGAACCTCATCTTGGGGTAATGGACGTGACGGTGGAGCGTAATTCCTTTGGCCGTCAGAAAGAAAGCTTCGAAGCGGATCTTTCGATTGCCCATGTAGGAGAAGGATTCAATGCCGTCTTCATCCGTGCGCCTCATATCGTGGAAGCGGGAGAGGATGTTGAAATCCTGGCGAAGCATAATGAACGCATTGTGCTAGCGCGCCACGGACAGTTCCTCGGCTGTTCATTCCATCCTGAATTGACGGATGATCATCGTTTGACTGCTTTCTTCGTTGAAATGGTGAAGGAAAGCATGGAGAAAACAATCGCATAATTCTATTGCAAAATGGAAAACATTGTAGTAGATTATGAAATAACCAATAAAAATTTAAATCGTTGATAGGAAATAGTAGTAAAGAAGGCTTGCTAAAGAGAGTCGATGGCCGGTGAGAATCGATGCAGGAGCTTTACGAATCCATCCTTGAGTGAAGTACTGAATGAAGTAGGTATTTTCGGTGATTCCGTTACCATCTCTTAAGAGGAAGATGCGAGAGTGTCTTCAATTAGGGTGGCAACGCGGAAACCTCCGTCCCTTTTACCAGGGATGGGGGTTTTTTATTTTTTTATAAAAAAGGAGAGAAACATGCATGTTAGACATTAAGTATTTACGTAACAATCTGGAAGATGTAAAAGCAAGACTTCAACACCGTGGTGAGAACCTGGAGGACTTCGGTAAGTTTGAAGAGCTTGATAAAAGAAGAAGAGAGCTCCTTGTGGAAAGTGAAGATCTAAAGAGCAAGCGTAATGAAGTATCTCAACAAATTGCCGAGCTGAAAAAAGAGAAAAAAGATGCTCAGGATATGATCTTGGAAATGCGTGAAGTCGGTGCCAAGGTGAAAAAATTGGATGAGGAATTAAGAGGCATCGAAGAGGAGCTTGAGCGCATCCTTCTTTCTATTCCAAATATCCCCCATGAAACGGTACCTGTCGGGGAAACAGAAGATGATAATGTTGAAGCGCGTAAATGGGGAGAGGTTAGGGAATTTGATTTCGAAGCACAGCCTCACTGGGATGTGGCAACGGACCTTGGAATCCTTGATTTCGAACGGGCAGGGAAAGTGACAGGAAGCCGTTTCGTTTTCTATAAAGGCCTTGGTGCAAGACTTGAAAGAGCCCTTATCAACTTCATGATGGACCTTCACATGGATGAACATGGCTATACGGAAATGATTCCTCCATTCCTTGTGAATCGGGCGAGTATGACAGGGACAGGTCAACTTCCAAAGTTTGAAGAGGATGCTTTCAGAATCGAGAGCGAAGACTATTTCTTGGTTCCTACGGCAGAAGTGCCTGTAACGAATTATCATCGTGATGAAATCCTGAAGGCTGACGAGCTGCCTGTAAGCTATGTGGCATACAGCGCCAACTTCCGCTCTGAAGCTGGATCTGCAGGACGTGATACAAGAGGGTTAATCCGTCAGCATCAGTTCAACAAAGTCGAGCTAGTGCGCTTTGTGAAGCCTGAGGACTCTTATGATGAGTTAGAGAAATTGACGGGTCACGCTGAAAAAGTTCTTCAGCTCCTCGGCCTTCCATACCGCGTATTATCTATGTGTACAGCGGACCTGGGCTTTACTGCAGCCAAGAAATACGATATTGAAGTCTGGATTCCAAGTTACGGGACGTACCGTGAGATTTCTTCTTGCAGTAACTTTGAAAGCTTCCAAGCGAGACGTGCCAACATCCGCTTCAGAAGAGAGCCTAACGCGAAACCTGAACATGTGCATACGTTAAACGGATCTGGTTTAGCAATCGGACGTACAGTAGCCGCAATCCTGGAAAACTACCAGCAGGAAGATGGCAGTGTCATCGTACCAGAAGCCCTTCGTCCATATATGGGTGGAGTGGAAGTCATTAAATAAGCTCTTTAAACCAACAAAAAGAAGTCTCGCGTTAAACCGTGAGACTTCTTTTGATTTTTTATGAAATATGCTTGACTCCATTTATACACCATGTTATTATAATTCTTGTCGATACGGAGGAATACCCAAGTCCGGCTGAAGGGATCGGTCTTGAAAACCGACAGGGGTGTAACAGCCCGCGGGGGTTCGAATCCCCCTTCCTCCTCCATTGATTTTTTTATAACCATCGCGCATAAACTTTGGAGATAGAATTCGTTACATTTTATGTAACGAATTTTTTTGTTTTATCCCCATGTCAAAGGACCTGGTACCTCTTACTTAAGGTTCTCTATGTCTTCTCTTACATGGTGATCGGACGTCTTTTCGAGTACACCGATCGCTGTAATATGACTGCGTGCTTCTTTATCCCCCAGTAGGTAGATCTTCGCATAAATATCCCTCATCGATTGATCATAATGATTATCTTCTGGTGAATTATGATACTGGCGGAATGGAACCTGGGCCCGTCTCATGGTCGACATGTCGTCATCATAGTTATCGTTAAAGAGCATTTTAAGCTCGTTCACCTCTGTAGGGGTTGCGAATATCCGAAAGCTCGGACTGGCGTTTTGATTCGGATCCTGCAGAATATCCCCACTGCTGATATCAACAAAATATGTTTGTTTCGATTCCATCATCTCTTCATCCCCTTAATCGATTATTTGTTACTACCTATACCTCTTTTTGAATGGAAATAAACGGATGGGTGTTGTTTTTAGACCTTGTTGGTTCTTTCTTAATTTGTCGATATTCTTACACAGACTATGATTTGCAAATGCTCTGTCATTGAGGGTGTGCCGGAGAGTGAGGGGAACTGCTCCGCTTTCCACGGACGTTCGGCCGAGCCTCCTCAGCACAGATCGCTTCCGGGGTCTCGGCGCGCCCGTTTTCCGTAGGAGTCTACGCAGTTCCCCTCACTCTCTATAGTAGCAATTATTGACAGAGCTAAATAGTTTTTGAAAATCAGTAAAGGCAAAGAACATCGACTAATAATTCATTTCTTCTGCATTCAAAAGAAAATGACTGGGTTGTAAGCATCCGACTCGTCGCTACATCAAAAAAAGACTACTCTTACTGCAGAGTAGTCTTTTCTTTATTAGCTTTTTAACATTCTCGTCTGTTCTATGAAGTAGCCGATTCTTTCGACGATTGGTTCGATGGAGTTTTGGTCGTTGACGAGGTCGTATTCGCTGATGTCGAGTCTGAGGACGGGACATGCGTTAAAGGAATTGATCCAGTTTTCATAGCGCTCGTGCATTTCCTCCCAATAAGCAACAGGCGTTTGCTGTTCCATCGGGCGACCTCGCTCACGGATGCGATCCACGACGTTATCAATGGATCCTTCAAGGTAAATCAACAGGTCAGGGTGTGGGAAGTACGGCGTCATGACCATGGCATCGAAAAGGCTTGTATAAGTTTCATAGTCGATTTCACTCATATTCCCTTTTTCATAATGCATGCGGGCAAATATGCCTGTATCTTCGTAGATGGAGCGGTCTTGGATAAAGCCGCCACCGTATTCAAATATTTTCTTCTGTTCTTTAAAGCGTTCTGCCAGGAAGTAGACTTGAAGATGGAAACTCCAGCTTTTGAAATCCTGATAAAATTTATCGAGATATGGATTCGTATCCACTTTTTCAAATGACGTGCGGAAGCCCAAAGCGTTCGCCAATCCGTTTGTCATGGTGGATTTCCCGACACCGACTGTTCCGGCAATGGTAATCACGGCATTGTTCGGGATCCCGTATTTAGTGCGAAGATTCATGATAGTGAACTCCTTTTTTCAGTGTAGTTTCTAATTGAGTAAGAATATGATCTAGATCCTCTTTGTTTTGAACGAAGTCTACGTGGTCGCCATTGTAGCGAAGAACAGGGATATCCGGGTGTGTTTCTTCGAATGTATTCATGTATTCTTCATAATCAAGTGATAGCTGCTTTAGGTAAAGGGGGCTGATTTTCTTTTCAAAATCACGTCCTCTTTTTTCGATGCGCTTCAGGAGCGTATCTAAGCTCGCGTTCAAGTAAATGACCACATTGGGTCTCGGCATATCTGAAGTCAGGATGTCATAGATGTTGAGGTATTTCTTGAATTGTTGTTCATCCTTCAACGTGCGTTTTGCGAAGATAATGTTTTTAAGAATATGATAATCTGCAACGACAGATTTGTTCTGAGATAAGTAGTGTTTCTCGATATCTTCTAATTGTTTATATCGATTGCATAAGAAAAACATCTCTGTTTGAAAGCTCCACTCTTCAATGTCATCATAAAACTTATCTAAGAATGGGTTCTCATCTACGATTTCTTTAAGCAGGTGAAATTGAAAATGATCGGAAATCGCTTTTGCAAGAGAGGTTTTTCCTATTCCAATCGGGCCTTCAACGGTAATGAAAGGAATGCGCCCCATTAATTGTCCTCCTCATATTACGGCAATCTTTTCTCGTATATAGTGTGAAAAATTACGACAGGAATTATTGTAACACAATATATGGATGGTTTGTTCAGGATATTTTCTGTGATAGAGAAAACACATCACCTTCATTATATCGGCTTCCTGTAAGGGAGTTTTATGAAGACGCACATAAAAAGCTGATGGATAGGTGTTTATAGATTTACCCATCCATCAGCTTCTATAAATTATCTTTTTACAACGTTGAAATTGTCGGAAATTAACAGCCAGTTTTGAGGGAAAGAGAGACCAAGCTTCCAATAGCTCATCCCCCTCAATTTCAATTCTTTCATGAGGTCGAACTTAGCCTGGATGCTACGTGCATCTTCAAACCAAACTTCATGATCTTTTCCGGTGCTTGCATCACGGTACTTGAAGAATGGTGCCTGCGCTTTTTGATCATAATCGATTTTGACATTATTATCAGCTGCTATCTGGATTGCTTGTTGAGGACTGATGGCTTTAGCTGTACTTCCCTGTACGAAGGGGAGTGTCCAGTCATATCCATATAAATTCTGCCCCATGAGAATCTTGGATGGAGGCATCTCGGAAACAGCATACTCAAGAACATCCCGAACCGGTCCGATAGGGGACACTGCCATGGCGGGACCACCACTGTAACCCCATTCGTACGTCATGATGACCACGAAGTCGACAATTTCACCGTGGGCTTTGTAATCATGGGCTTCATACCATTTCCCTTTTTGATCGGCGCTGGTCTTCGGGGCAAGGGCGGTTGAAAGCAGCCAACCTTCTTGATTGAAGCGCTGTTTTGCCTTTCGTAAAAATTGGTTGTAGGCTTCTTTGTCCTGTGGACGCAAGTACTCAAAGTCAAAATGAATATCCCTGAATCCATATTTCTTAGCGGTTTGGACAACGTTATCCAGAAACTTATTCTGGATGTTCTGATCAGTTAATAGAATTCTGCCCAGTTCATCACTGAATGTCCCTTCTTCCTGGTTGGTGATTGCCATCATCATGACATTATTATTGTCTTTCCCCGTTTGAATGAGGTTTCCGAGGGGAGGTTCTTTCAAAGTGCCATCCCGCTTCGCCTGAAAACTGAAAGGAGCGAGATATGTGAGGTAGGGGGCAGCTTCCTTGGCGCTTTGTTCAAGGTTCGCGGCCACTTCCTTACCGTATGGCTCAACATAGCCATTAAACTCAGCTTTCACCTTAGGTTTCTGGGGGATGTATAAACGAAACCCCACCTGTAGAGGCTGATTAGGAGAGATTCCATTCACCCTTGCCAGTTCTTGATAAGGGACGCCCGTCTTTTGACTGATGCCCCAAAGACTATCCCCGGGTTGAACAAAATAAAAACTTCCTATAATCGGGATGACCAGTGATTGGCCGATCACTAAGTTATTTGGGTTCGGCAATTTATTTGCATCCACTATATCGTTAACTGTTGATCCATACGCTTGAGCGATACCAAATAAAGATTGGTTCGGCTGGACAACATGGATTTGCATAAACAGACCCTCCTCTAATTCATTCACTATAATCAGCGTATGAAAAGGGAGGGTTGAATATGTTTTCTGTTAGAATTTTTATAAAATCTTGCCGGTAGGATCAATTTTTGCTTTTAATACGTTTTTCATCATCGTCAAGGCGTAGAGATTATCTTCTTCACTGACAGAAGCGATGGCGTCACCAGGAACCATCAGGTTAAACTCTCTCATATAGGCATCGTTGGCTGTGAAGAGTACACATATATTGCCGGCAATCCCTGTTATGATCAGGTTCTTGACGGATAAGTGGTGAAGAAGCGTGTTTAATGCCGTACCATAAAAGGCAGAGTGCTTCGGTTTAATAAGAAAGTAATCGTCTTCCATCGGTTGGAGAGGTGTCATGATGCTATCGCTCATTTTGTTATGACACTTTTTGTATATCTCTTTGTAATCTGCTTTCCAAAGCTCATAATGGTCGTTAATATAGATGGTAGGAAGCTGATGTTTCATGCAATAGCGACGCAGGGAGTTAATGGGATCGACAATCCTTGAGGTGTGTTGTGCCAGGGTTTCCCCGTGTTTAAAGTCGAACGGATTCATAATATCGATGACGAGGAGAGCAGTATCGTTAGGTATCATGTGAAAGCCCCTTTCTACTATAGTTTGGTGTGAATCGGCATATTTTATAAAGGATTGAGAAATAAATTTACAGGAGTACATGATGGGTATGAGAGAAGAACGATTTATGAAAGAAGCAATGAAAGAAGCAGAGAAAGCAGCGGCCATCCAGGAAGTTCCGATTGGGGCGGTGATTGTCATGGATGACGAAATCATCGCCCGGGCTCATAATCTGAGGGAAACGAGCCAAAACGCCATCACCCATGCTGAAACACTGGCCATTCAAGAGGCTTGTGAAAAACTTGGCACTTGGCGTCTCGAAGGAGCGGAACTTTATGTCACGCTTGAACCTTGTCCCATGTGCAGCGGCGCCATCCTCCTTTCGAGAATCGAGAAAGTCGTTTATGGGGCAAAGGATCCGAAAGCGGGTTGTGCTGGAACATTAATGAATCTACTTGAGGATGACCGGTTCAATCATCAGTGTGAAGTAGTGCCTGGAGTGTTGTCGGAAGAGTGCGGTGGAATCCTTTCCCGATTTTTCAAAGGATTAAGGGAGCGGAAGAAGAGGGAGAAGAAGATGGGGATGGATGATCTGTAAATAACTTACATCATTCCATCATTGCTTTTTACCGTATATCCTAGTATACTTAATCTTGCGTCGCACTAATGACGCAACTAAATATGGTATCAATTTTGCCGTGCTAGGTGGGGAGGTAGCGGTGCCCTGTACTCGCAATCCGCTCCAGCGAGACCGAATTCCTTTCCGAGGCTCGCACTCTGTAGGGCCTGCCTCAAGTAAGTGGTGTTGACGCCTGGGTCCTGCGCAATGGGAATCCATGAACCATGTCAGGTCCGGAAGGAAGCAGCATTAAGTGGAAGCTCCCATGTGCCGCAGGGTTGCCTGGGCCGAGCTAACTGCTTGAGTAACGCCTATGGATGCTTGTCGACGAAAGGTGCACGGCAGTTTCAATTATATACAACAACTCATCCATTTCCGGATGAGTTTTTTGTTTGTGCAAAGGTTTAAATTGATCTCCGGTTTTCTTTGTAAAAGGGATTTACATTACGTTATAATAGAAACACTATAGTACATAAAAGAGGGGGGAGTATTTTGGCATATCAAGCTTTATATCGTGTGTGGCGTCCTCAGTCATTTATTGATGTAGTTGGACAGCAGCATGTAACGAAAACGTTGCAAAATGCCCTCCTTCATCAGAAGATTTCCCATGCCTATTTATTCTCGGGACCAAGAGGAACAGGAAAGACGAGCGCAGCGAAGATCCTGGCAAAAGCCGTTAACTGTGAACGTACACCTGTAGCGGAACCTTGTAATGAGTGCGATGCGTGTAAAGGGATCACGGACGGTTCGATCCCTGATGTCATAGAAATCGATGCTGCCTCCAATAACGGGGTGGAGGAGATCCGGGACATCCGGGATAAAGTCAAATATTCTCCAAACGTTGTCGAGTATAAAGTCTACATCATCGATGAAGTCCATATGTTGTCCATCGGAGCATTCAATGCGCTTCTGAAAACATTGGAGGAGCCGCCTAAACATGTCATATTCATCCTGGCGACGACCGAGCCCCATAAGATTCCCCTGACAATCATTTCGCGCTGTCAACGATTTGACTTCAAACGGATCACCGCCATGGATATTGTGGGAAGAATGAGTCATATTGCGACAGAATCAGGTGTGGATTTTGAAGAAAATGCCCTGACGATCATTGCAAGGGCAGCCGAGGGCGGAATGCGTGATGCTCTCAGTCTTCTCGACCAAGCGATCTCCTTCAGTCAGGGTCGGGTCACAGTCGACGATGCCTTGACGGTAACGGGAGCCGTTTCTCAAGGTTACTTGAATACCCTGGCAAAAGCTATCTTAGAACGAGATGTAACAACTGGTTTAGGGGCCCTGGAAGAGCTCCTGTTTCAAGGGAAGGACCCTGCAAGGTTCGCAGAAGACTTCATCCTTTATTTCCGGGACATGTTGTTATACCGGACAGCCCCGAACCTTGAAGAATCACTGGAACGAGTGATGCTCGACGATGATTTCAAAGAATTGGCAGAGCGTACTCAGCCGGAACAGATTTATCAGTACATTGACGTCCTGAATCAGGCCGGTCAGGAAATGAAGTTTACGAACCATGCCCGGATATACCTGGAGGTTTCCATCGTTAAGCTTTGTCAGATGGAAGCGCCGGTATCGGCTTCTTCACCGGAAGTAAATGATTTGATGAAAAAGATCAACCTTCTTGAAAAAGAGGTCGAACAGCTGAAGGCAAATGGAGTCAAGGTTCAAGCGGAGCCTGCTGCACAGGCTGCCAAAAAGCCGATAAGGGCAAAGAAAGGGTTCCGTGCCCCTACCGGTAAGATTCAAGAAGTACTCCGGACGGCTACGAAAGAAGATCTAAATCTTATCAAGAGCCGCTGGGGAGACATGGTGGAAACCTTAAATCAGCGTCAGATGCGTTCGCAGTCGGCATTATTGAATGATGCTGAACCTGTAGCAGCAACAAATGGCTCATTTGTGTTAAAATTCAAATATGATATCCATTGTCAGATGGCAATGGAGAATCAAGCTTTTACTTCAGCCATTGCTTCCATTTTGGAAGAGTTAACCGGAAATAGCTATGCGGCTATTGGAATTCCTGAAGATCAGTGGATGTCCATAAGGGAAGACTTCATCCGGAACTCGAAACCAGAGGATGGAGATTCACCCGGCGGGGATCAAGAAGAAGATTCTCTCTTAACGGAAGCTGAAAAGCTTGTCGGTATGGATTTAATAGAACTTAACGATTAATATTTTTTCAATAATAAACTGGAGGTAATGATGATGATGCGTGGAAATGGAAATATGCAAAACATGATGAAGCAAATGCAAAAAATGCAAAAGAAGATGGCTGAAGCTCAGGAAGAACTGGGTGAAAAGCAAATCGAAGGAACAGCAGGCGGCGGAATGGTAACAGTCATCGTGTCCGGTCACAAACAAGTCATTGATGTGAAAATCAATGAAGAAGCGGTTGATCCGGATGATGTCGAAATGTTACAAGACCTAGTTCTTGCAGCGACTAATGATGCACTGAAGAAAGCGGACGAACTAACGAACTCAACCATGGGTCAGTTCACTAAAGGAATGAACCTACCGGGAATGTTCTAGGAGGCAAAAATATGCATTATCCTGAGCCTATATCAAAGCTGATCGACAGCTTTATGAAACTGCCGGGAATCGGGCCGAAAACTGCGGCCCGCCTGGCTTTTTTTGTTCTCAGTATGAAAGAGGATACCGTATTGGACTTTGCGAAAGCACTGGTCAATGCAAAACGTAACTTGAGTTACTGCTCCGTCTGCGGGCACATAACGGATCAAGATCCCTGCTATATCTGTGAGGATCAAAGACGTGACCGCAGCATCATCTGTGTCGTGCAGGATCCCAAGGATGTCATTGCGATGGAGAAGATGAAAGAATATAACGGACAATATCATGTGCTTCATGGAGCCATCTCCCCGATGGACGGGATCGGACCTGAAGACATTAATGTACCTGACCTCATCAAACGTCTTCAAAATGATGAAGTCCAGGAAGTCATCCTGGCAACCAACCCTAACATCGAAGGGGAAGCGACAGCCATGTACATCTCGAGACTCGTTAAACCATCCGGTATCCGGATCACAAGGATCGCCCACGGACTTCCTGTCGGCGGAGACCTCGAGTACGCAGACGAAGTAACGTTATCGAAAGCCTTAGAAGGAAGAAGAGACGTTTAACGAAGGAGAGGATACCTATGTTTTTCAGGAAAAAAGGAAAGCTGAAAAAAGAGTATGACCAATCCTTACTTCACGTTTTAGACGAAACAAAGGATCATTGGAATCAGCAGCGTTCCATAGAAGAGATGAGTGTGGATTATAATTTGAACATCCATTGTCATTCGGAAATTGCAGAAGCCAAATATTTTTTTCTTTTTAGAGAAGCGAAACATAGAAAGATCGTCATAAAAAGGTAGACAACCATCATATCCTTTCAATAAGAGACTAAATATGTTCTTTGTTGAGAGGAGAGAAGGGTATGAATCCAGTTATCGTCATAGCGGTGATCAGTGGCCTGATCGTACTGCTGTTAGCGACGGGGACACCCATCAAGCCACTAAGGTTTGTTGGACAAGTCGCCATGAAGGTCATGATCGGAGCGCTTTTTTTATTTTTCCTGAACGCCTTTGGAAGTCAGTACGGAATTCATGTTCCGATTAATGTCGCCACCTCATCTATTTCAGGGATATTAGGTATTCCCGGGGTAGTGGGACTTACGGTGATTCAGATGTGGATTTTATAATCGTCAAAGATGATTGAAAAAGCAGTCAAGATCCAGGTGGAGGTTACCCGGGTCTTGACTGCTTTTTATTTGACGAATGTCTTTGGCATAACAACCGCCACTACTTCTCCTCGTGCGCATAGATTCCCCTCTGCGAACACTTCTGTTTCCACTTTAAACTTCTTCGGATGAACCTCGTGAACGGTTCCTACTGCTTTTAATGGAACATTGTGTGGAGTCGGTTTCATGAAATCAACTTGCAAGGAAGCCGTCACGAAGCGGGGAGGTTCCTGACCGTCCCCGATCTCCCCGCCATTTTTATGGTGAAGAGCGATTGCCGCTGAACCGGTACCGTGACAGTCGATTAAAGAAGCAATCAACCCGCCATACACATAACCCGGTAAAGCAGTATGTTCCGGCTTTGGTGTATAGATGGTGACGGTTTGATTGCCATCAACTCCTGTGCGGAAATGATGCCCTTCTTTATTTAGTCGGCCACAACCGTAACACCACGAAAAATCATCGGGATAGTCATCCTGAATTGCACGAGTAACTTCTTTCACATCTCATTCTCCTCTCTCGATTCAACTTTCTCTATCATACTCTTCTATAAGCCCCCTTCGATCCCCTTTAAACTGGAAAGCGATTCATTCTTCCCTTTACGAATTAGCTGAATTCTATTAAAATTGAATTATAAATGATAATGAATATCAGTATCGATTCAAATATATGAGGTGATACACCATGAACCTAAGTCAGATCCAAAGGAATGAAACTTTTCAAATAATAGACTTAACAGAGCTTCACCCATTTGTTAAGCGTCGATTAAAGGATATGGGAGTATGTGAAGGCAGTAAGGTCAAGGTCATCCGTTATTGTCTGTTTGGTGGCCCGTGTCTGTTGGAATGCTCAGGTCAGCGTGTGGGGATCCGGAGAAAAGATACAGATTGCATTAAAGGGGCACGGATATAATGGAGACGGCACTCTTGGGAAATCCCAACACCGGTAAGACATCTTTGTTTAATCAGATTACCGGATCATATGAATATGTCGGCAACTGGAGTGGAGTGACAGTAGAGAAAAAGGTTGGTCGGATCAAGGATTCTGATCAATCGTTAATTGACTTACCCGGTGTATATTCACTCAACCCCCTGTCGCATGATGAACGAGTGGCATCGATGGCACTATTGCAGGAAGAAGCTGGGCAAATCCTTAATATCGTGAATGCCAATCAGCTGGAACGCAGTTTGTATTTAACAATTGAATTACTGGAGACGAATCTTCCGACTGCGATTGTCCTTAATATGATGGACCTTGCGGAAAAGCGTGGGATCAAGGTGAATGTGCAGCTTCTGGGAGAGCTTTTAGGGGTGAAGAGTTATTCTACCATCGCCCGAAAAGGCATGGGCTGCAATGAGATCATTCAACTCTTCCGGGAACGCCCCATTGAACAGGCTTCTCTTTTTACCATTGATTATGGTCCAGTTGTGGAAGAAGCCATTTCCAGGCTTCTCTTGCTGATGGGAAAAGAAGGAAATCTGAAAAAACGCTGGGTGGCAATTCAGTATCTCATCGGGAATGAGCTGGTTCAGCAGACGTTGGACGAATCGTATTCCGGTATGCAGGCGGTGAAAAAACAGGCAGAAGCTCTTCTTATAAAAGAGGCTGGACAATTCCTTGAGGAAGCACTTTATGCCACACGGAAGTCGTTTATTCAAAAAATCGTCGTTCAAGTAACAAAAGAAGAAAAGAAACAGGACAGTCTTCCACTGACTGCCTGGCTCGATCATATTGCCACACACCCGGTATTTGGAATCCCGTTCTTTCTATTAGTCTTACTTGTCGTCTTTCAATTGACATTCGGTTGGCTGGGAACACCGATCTCAGATGCCCTTGATTCCTTTTTTGCCGGGCCGTTGACAACCGGTGCCCAATATCTATTGGATCAAGTGAATGCCTTGCCATTCATCAAGGCTGTCATCCTAGAAGGAATCATCGCCGGTGTCGGTGGAGTGCTTGTATTCGTTCCGCAAATCTTTATCCTGTTCTTCTTTATTTCTTTATTGGAGGACTCTGGGTATATGGCCCGTGTGGCAGTGGTGATGGACAGACTGATGGAATTCATTGGGCTAAATGGGAAAGCGTTCATTCCGTTGATCATTGGATTTGGATGTAATGTACCTTCCATCATGGCAGCGCGTACGATCGAGCAGCCTAAAGAGAGGCTTTTGACCATCCTTATTTCACCATTCATGTCTTGTTCTGCAAGATTGTCTGTCTATGCTTTGTTTGTTGCAGCATTCTTTAGTGAGCATCAAGCTATTATCGTGTTATCCCTCTACGTGTTAGGGATCGTTGTAGCCATTTTGGTAGCCAAGGTCTTTTCCTTGTTTTTAAAAAATGAGAAATCTTATTTTGTTATGGAGCTTCCTCCATATAACGTCCCACAGCCTTTACAGCTAGTAAGGAGTACATGGGATAAGGGAAAAGGGTTTGTGCGTAAAGCGGGTACATTTATCTTTGGGGGAACGGTATTTATCTGGCTCTTTTCCTATTTAGGACCGAACGGAGCGGGTGTGCCGATTGACGAAAGCTTTATGGCGATCGTCAGTGGAGTATTTGCGCCCGTCTTTGCACCGCTCGGCTTTGCTTCCTGGCAAGCGGTATCTGCATTATTCACTGGGTTCTTAGCGAAGGAAGTCGTTGTTTCGACCATGAATATTCTATATCATGTTCCGGCAGGGGAGACATTGGCCCATTTACTACCTCAATTCTACACGCCGCTCGCTGCCTATACGTTCTTAGTCTTTATTTTGTTGTATACACCTTGCTTAGCAACGGTTGCCATCATGAAGAAAGAAACAGGGAGTATGAAGTTGACCCTGTTATCGATTGTCTATTCTTTTGTAGTCGCCTATATTGTAGCTTTCATCGTATACAGGGTAGGTCAGTTCATTTTCTGATAGGAGGTTCTATCATGATTTTCAGTATAATTATTGGACTTCTCATCTTTGGATATGCCACTTGGATGGTCTTTTCCTTCTTTAAGAAAAGCCGCCAAGGCAAATGCGGAACATGTGCTTTAAATAAAACATGTAAATCAGGATGCGGGGCAGTAAGCAGGGACCAGCGACAGAGTGTATTGGAAAGCATTTCGAAATGAGTGGTAGAAGGTGTGGTTTTCTTATAAGGAAGCCACACCTTTTTTAAAAATCAGGGTGAAACTCGTTACCCATTATTCGCACTTCACTAAATCTCTCCTTCTTAATAGAGTGGAATCGGGCAGAAACAAAAGCACTTTCTGAAATAATTAGTAAAGATGCAAAAATAGTATTGACGCTCATTAGTGAAAGATGCTATTATATTCCTTGTCGCCAAAACAAGGCGAGAAACAAATTTCAAAAAAAGCTTGACGCTTCATATCGAAAAATGTTATATTTAAGAGGTGCTCAAGAGAGCCTAACGAAATATTGAACCTTGAAAACTGAACAAAACAAGACAATACGTCAACGTTAATTCTAGATTTATTTTTAAAGAGCTATTCAAACTTTTATCGGAGAGTTTGATCCTGGCTCAGGACGAACGCTGGCGGCGTGCCTAATACATGCAAGTCGAGCGGATTGAT